>JAJYDF010000005.1 GCA_021777765.1 Pseudomonadota bacterium
AGCGACATGTCCGGGTTGATCCTCCAGGACATGTCGCTGCGTTCCTTTGGCCGGGCTACAGTTTGATAATCAATTTTATTTCTAAACGCTCCACCATATATTAATCAATCTATTATTAACTTTTAGTTAAAAGTTAATAACGTTAAAGCCAATTGTAAACAAATAGTTATCAATTACAATAACGTCACTGACAAAAATTCTTGGAGCAAGTGACATGAATACACTCACATCTACTGTTCTCACTGATCAATCTTATAAATTGACCACGCATAAACCTTCGGCATTGGTTTTATTGTTCCTCATCTCATTTGGATCAATTGGTGCAGTATTATTTACGCCGGCGTTGCCGAATATTAGCGATTACTTCCATATCAGTTCATCAGCAACTCAATTTACTATCACAGCTTATTTACTCGGATATGCGATCGGACAATTACCTTACGGCCCCTTAGCAAATCGTTTTGGTCGCAAAAAAACCATACTCATCGGCGTGTCATTAGAAATTATCGGCGCAACTTTATCGGTATTAGCTGCTCCCATGCATTCATTTGCATTACTTATTTTTGCGCGCTTTATCACTGCAATGGGTGCTTGTGTTGGCCTCATGATGAGTTTCACCATCATCAGTGATTTTTTTCATGAACATCAGGCGAGAGTACTCATCTCCTATTTACTCACAGCATTTGCAATTATGCCTGGCATCAGTGTCACCTTGGGTGGTTATCTGACCAGCTATTTTGGTTGGATCAGCACATTCTATTTTTTAATTGCTTATGGTGTCATCATCGCTCTCATGACCACGACATTGCCAGAAACTGCAACATGTTTTAATCAAAATGCCTTGAAAATCTCACATATATTGCAAAGTTATAAAAAAGTCATACGCGATAAAAAATTAATTTGCTATGCCATGATTATGGGTGGTTGCACAGCAGGCACTTATTTATTTTCCGGTATGGCGCCATTTATTAGTATGCATTTTATTGGCTTAACACCGAAACAATATGGGCTATTTAATATTATTCCTTCAATGGGGTTATTAATCGGTGGCCTGTTGTCCGCTAAACTGGCAAAAGTCATTACTGCAAAAACAGCTATTTTTATGGGTATTTTAACCGCATTGTTAGGTGCATTATGTTTATTATTGCTATTTGGCCTATCCAAACTTTCTGCAATGGATTTATTTATTCCGATCGCTTTTGTACAAATGTGTAATACCTTGGTTTTTCCCAATGCTTCAACATTGGCATCACGCAATACGCAAGACAAATCAAGCGCCTCTGCCATGATGAATTTTCTTAATTTGAGTACTGCAGTGGTATTTGTATTTATTGGAAGCGTCGTGCCAATGACACATGCGATCATTTTTCCTGTATTGTTAGTGGGGATATTTATAGGAATGTATGTATTATTTCTCAATATTTCAGCAGATTAGCCCCTTGTCTTTAACTGACAGATAAAATTATCAATTAATAAGATTTTTGCCATTTTACTCACTGCAAATGTGTGGTAGGTTTCATTAATTAATTAGGTGAATTTCTGCCTAAACAAGCATAATTGTAAGCTATTTGCCACATAAAACGGTGCGCATTTCTTACAATTATGATATTATTCAAAATCGCCCTCACGACAACTTTTGCATAACAGGTGAACTTATGCCATCTCTACTCGCAAGTCTTTCCAACATTGGTAGCAGTATTAGTCGTTATTTCAAAAAAAATATTGTTCTTTCACTTTTGCCAGATTATTACGATGGCGCACAAAAAGTCGAATGGGCAAAAAGTGATCTTTATTTTGCACAATCAATATTAATGGATCCTAATCAGCGGGATAATTTATCAGCTGCGCATAAAGTTGAATTATTAAAAATAATTTCTACGTCAAACCCACGTGGCGAATTCAGAGCAGAATATAACAATTGGTTCTGGCATAAATTAGAATATTATATGTCTTTAGAGAATGATGCTGATAAATATTTTCCACCTTATCCCCTATTGGCTGATTCACCAGAGAATGCAGAAAAATTACTTGAACTGGGATTACTTAATTTAAAAGTACCACCTACAAATCAAGAGGGTCGAATCCGAATCACAGAACGTGCGCGTCCCTTTATAGTGAGTGGCCCACAAAAAGTCACCTTAGCAATACAAAGCGAAAAATTAGCCGAGGAAATTTATCTGCAATCAGATAATACGGGTGAAGAAAATCGTAATATTGAATGGCAAGGTATTCGATATAATTTAACAGCACCACAACGCGCTGAAATAATTAGTCATTATTATCCGCAACAAAATGGCGTTGTATTACCCGCTGAATCATCCTTTTGGAAATTACTGCTTAATTCGTTTGCAGGTGCAAATAGCAATGCAAATTATAATGCTTTACCTAGAGAACAAAAATTAGATTATTTGAATGATAACGCTGATCAAAAAACTCAAGCGCAATTAAATGTTTGTTTATATGTTCTTAAAAATTCGGCTACTGCTACTGCGTTTTTGAATAACCATAGCGATGAAGTTATGAATTATTTAACAAGCCAACAGAATTTTCGTGAGAGATTTTTCACGATGATTACAGGCGTACCAGCGCAAGAAAGACCAGCCGATGGTAATTTAAAAGCTGCAGCAATTGGACTTCTATCTAATCACCTCAGAAATCTGAATGCGGATAATAATTATTCTACGATATTTATTTTATTCTCCCGCCTATCACGTCTATTAACAGCAGAGGCTCGTAAAGATCTCGCTGCGCATTTATGTGGTAAATTTACCGATAATAAAAAATTAGCGCTTTTATTATCTAACGCCGCTGATAGAGAAGCTCTAGAATCATTATTAAGCGCGGCAGAAATCGAATATAAACCAGCTCTAGATCAACATAACGAAACATCATTATTCCAAAATCCTGCACTTCTACAAAAATATGTTAAAGGTGAAGATATTATTAATTATGTTGCGACAAAAGATCCAACATTTATTGCTAAATATTGGAATACCATATTATCTGTGATTAAAAACAATAAAGACGCTGCTAAAGCTTTTGTTGCTAATCAGAAGTTATGTGCACACTTAGAAGAAAATCAAATTGAATTAATTCCATTTCATTTTACCAATTTAGAATCCATCAGTGCATTCTTTAAATTGAAATTATCATTATTTATCTATGAAATTAAATTCGCCACAGAAACTGACTTTCAGTTAGCAACTAAAATATTTTCATTTTCTAGAGAAGCAAATTGGAAAGATCGGCATTATCTTGTATTTACTAACGATGCCTCTAAAAAAATTGTTGAAAAAATATATGAATTAAACGGAATAAAAACAACTTGGAGTAAGGCTAACCACCATACTGATAGAAGTCCATTCACGGGTGATATGCTGGCTGGGTTGAAATGCTCGTCAGCTGATCCAAGAAATGTGAATTTATTCGTACCAGAAATTGCTACTTTAGCAGCTATTCATAAACCCACTTTTGACCCTAATGCCGAGCAAAATTCGGCTTTTGCACAATTATTTTCTAAAATGAAAAATTTACTTAAAAGTATATTTTCATTAAAGATCAATATTGGCAAAGAAAAAATCGATACTGAATTATTTAAAAAGAAAATTAGATCAGTAAAAGGCGCAGAATATTTCGATTACGAAGTAGTAGATGATTCAGTTCAACTATCGCATGAAGATGATAGTCAGGAGGTAAATCAAGTCCGCACGACCGGTAACAAAGTTATTGATGAATTGAACGCACAAATGACCGCATCGACTTCTTTAGGCAGCGCTAAAAAACCAGCTCCACAGTCACAAATTAAAGAATCAGCCGATCCGTCTAACTCGCCGCATTCCAAAGCAGTGGCTAGCACCCCTGACAAAAATAAGGGGCTTGGTTTACAAGCTGATGATGAACAAGCCACTCATTCATCACCCCCACGATCTGATGGCAAAACCCCTGCACAGGGTGATTCAACACCGGCTCCTCTAACAGCTTCCACTAACTCCGGTACACCATTATCACCCACATCAGCGAGTAGCACTGCTTCACCTGCAGGTCCAAAAAACCCATCACCGCCAAAAAGTAAAGATAAAAATGATTTACCAGAAAACGCTTCTGTTGAAGCAATCATTGCTTATTTAAAACATCATAATGATTCAGATAATGCCGTAACGCTTGCTTTTACACAGATGATGATAAAAATAATCAACAAGGATAAAAAAGCCCAAACAGTAACTCCAGATGAGTTGCTCAAACTTTTAAATCACTTTAAAACTAAACCGAACATCATTGCGCAATTTTTGAAAATGGTATTAAAAGAAAATGCTGGCCTCATAACAGCTGTCTACAATACTACAGTATCGTTGACGAGCCTTGGCAGTAAGCACGGAAATGATCTTATTCGACTCGCAGCAAGTGCAGATGAAGAATTCTTACTTCATCTTTTAGATGTTAAGGAATTATTTGCTATTTCAGACAAATGTTTAAAGAAGAGGGCAGTAGATCAAATTAAAACGTTTCTTATGAATGTTTGGAATAAGAAAGCAAGCAGAGATAATATTATTAAGCATTTAATAAATCGTAAGAAATTTTTTGCATTGAATTCAGATGCAGATCTTTCTATCAAATTATTAGAAAATAATGAATATAACGCCTTTTCTGAAGAGTGTATCAAAAAAACGACAATACAAGACATCAAAAAACTTCTGTTAACTCATTGGGATAATGAAGCAGCAAGAAATAATATCGTTGCCATTCTTGCTAAATATAAGAAAACTTCATCATTCAATCTCACAGCATCTGATTTTGAATTAGCAATGAAACTATTCTCAGACAGTGCAATTTTAAAACAACTCTTACCTGAAAATAGCATTATCAAAACCGCATTACTTTTTGATAGTGAATTTGTTAGCCATCATTTTGGAAAACTGTTAGATATTGCCCTACATAATGATAAAGAAGATTTTCGTGCCTTGGTACAAAAACATAAATTGACAGCAAATGATATTAATCAGTTGCATGGCGGATTTATGACTACCGAAATAAATTGCCCTTCACCACAATCCATGGCTGAGTTATTTAATAATAATCTTATACAAAAAAGTGAATTTATTGTCGCTAAACTTGAAATGCCCTATTCTAAAAAAGAAGCAGCGCTGCAATATTTACAATGCACTGAAGATCAATTAGACAATAGCGCTATTATCTTTAGTAATAAAATTATGTTTGAGGTCGTATTAAAAAAATTAGAGCTGCAACCATCAGATGTGAAAATTGTGTTTCAAAATTTCCCCATTAAATTAGAAGAAGACACGGGTATGGGATTTGCTGAGGCAAAATCCACTCAACAAAAACAACCTCTTAAAATAATTGATACTGTCAAAGTAGAGGATGCTTTTTCAAAATTTATATCAATACCTGCAAGATTCTTATTACCATTTCCAGACGTGAGACGTTTTGCCCTCTTAGATGATCAAGTTGAAAAATTGAATTTTGCTAATGATTCTTCTAGTAATACTTCTTCAAAAAGTTTCTACGATACTAAATCTGCTGATACTCGCAGTAAATTCAGTTCAGTTTTACAACTGAGTTCAACCATATGCAATCAGATTTTATCGTTAGTTAAAACATTCAATGTATTTTCAAATCAGAGAGATCAACTGGAAAAATATTTCAGAGGCGAAATACACTCTATGGATGGCTGGTCTCCTGAGAATAGAAAAATTGATTTTAATGAATCAGCTGAATCTCGCGCGCTTAGAGCGAAAGCCGGATCACCCTTCGATGCAATTGAGATCTTAAACAACGAACATCGTTTTAAAAATCGTAAAAAAGCGCTCATCAGTAATAAAGATTTATTAGAAATATGGAATCAATATCTGGGTGGAGCTTATTTTGATTGGGCCATAAAAAATCAACTTACTCGTACATACGATATAACTTACGATATATCCTATTTCCAATTGCTCACATGGCAATTGGATCAAATGGAATGCAACTATGAGAATCCTAAACTTGATGAAAATACCTTTAAATTAATAACAAATTGCGCTGATGGGCTTAAGCGCTGTGAATTACTGAGCATTGATGATCTCAAAAGGCTCATTGATTTAATGATCCATAAAATTAAATCAACCGGAATTATTGATCTTATTGTTAGCCTCCAACAATTGGCGAAAAAAGATGAAGACTTTGCCCCATTAGAGCTTAACGAAAAAACCTCTTGCAATGATATTCAATCAGCATATAGGCAGTTAGCTTTAACATTTCATTCGGATAAACAGGGACAAAATAATGACAGTGAAACACTCAAGATAGCTAAAAATGCATTGGGTGATGATGCTTTTAAAATTATTTCTGAAACAGTAAATATTCTAAAAGAAATTTATGGCTTAAAAGAAAAGTATTTTCAAGTTAAAGCTAATAATGTAAAACATCCATCTGATGTGGTTCATGCGCCAGCACCTCATTTATCAGCTTTTGGCTCATCTCGCCGCTCGGACAATCATAAACCAGCAGCTGCTGCGGCCAGTTCTGAACCCAATGACTGGGAGAAAGCGGCAGAGAATGAAAAGAAAAAGGGAGAATCAGTTAGCAAACCCACGGCCTTTACTGGATTCAGTTAATACAAAAAAAGCGCTGTTAATGATTTATTAACAGCGCTTTCATCTGAACTTATCTTTGAGTTCAATCAAATAATGTAACTAACCAACTTTGTCTTTATTACTTATAAACCCACATTCCTAAATAAAAAATCAACACTAACGCTAATAAGATAATTAATGTTCTACCCACCAAAGCCAATGCAGCACGATGCTCTGCAGGATCTGCCAACATAGGATCAGTTTCTTTAGCAGTTAATGCCAACATCCCGCAATGAGATAAATAATCTTGCGTTTGATCTAATCCCGCTAAAATATTTTTGCTCCAATAAGCAAATGTCGGTGCAAAATGTCCCGCAAGTGCATAACCTAAACCAACAACGCGGGCAGGCAACCAATCAAGTACCGCTTGCGCCATTTTTGCTTCATGACTAATGGATAACGCATCACTATTACCTGCCATCGCTTCTTCACGTAATACAATCAGCATGTGATAACCCAATGCACCAACTGGGCCTAATAAAATAAACCAAAATAATACACCGAAAATTCTTTGCAAGGGTTGCCAAAAAATTGCGTGTGTTACTGCGCGAGGAATATGTGTTTTATCAGCCGGTGGATCATTTCCTAATAATTGTGCCGCTGCATTACCTGTATCGGTACTACCTTCTTGTAACAGAGCATCATGATAAGACGATAAATCTTGTTTAACCGAAATAACAGACAAGCAGTACCACAATACGACAATGCTAATAATAAAATGGATAACATGACGCATATCGCCACTGATTAATTTCCAAATAATCAATAAACCCAGCAACACTGGCACCATCACCACCGAAAATCCTAACCAGGTAGATTTAGTATTCGCTTCCTGCAATGGTTTATGTAATAACTGCAAATAGCGATCAAACCAATGCCATTGGCGTAACGCATTATCAGTATGCGCATAACGCGCTAAAGTTAAACAAATTAAAATAATGACAATTTTCATTGTTTATCCTCTTAAAAGTGCAATTCCTTATATACTCAAAAGCAAATGAAAATAACGATCATTTTTTCGAGTGAACAATTAAGCCGTGCAACTGTTGCCAATCAAATGCAGGGCCTGGATCGGTTTTACGACCAGGAGCAATATCACTGTGCCCTACAATCCTTTGTGCAGTAATATTGGGATAAGCCATTTGTAATGCATCAATCACTTTCGCCAACTGCTGATACTGCGCAGCTGCATAAGGTATCTCATCAGCACCCTCCAACTCAACACCAATCGAATAATCATTACAATTTTCCCGACCTTGAAATTGCGAAACACCCGCATGCCAAGCCCTTAAATGAAAAGGAACAAATTGAATAATGTCACCATTACGCCGAATAAATAAATGCGCCGACACTGTCATATCTTTAATCGTTTCAAAATAAGGATGCTTGGTGAAATCCAAAGTATTTGTAAAAAATGAAATAACATCATCACTACCAAATTCATTCGACGGCAAACTAATACCATGAATTACCAGCAAATCAATTTCACAATTTTCTGGTCGCTGATTGAAATTAGGTGAAGAGATGAACTGTATATTTTCAATTAATCCAGTCGATTTATTGATAATCATAAATTACTCTTCCTGCAATTTTCTATCCAACGTCATCGGCGTAGGATAAAACAACACCACCCAATAACTCGAAATAATAAAAGTCATAATAGTCGTTGATAAAATTAAATTAACGGTGCGATCACTGATTAAGTTAACTAAACTTGTTGTTGCCATAGCATTAATAATTAATGAAAATTCGCTGGTCTGCCCCAAACGTATCCCCACTTCTTTGGCAATATGATTTAATTCACCTGTCCTTTTTAATAAAATTTTAAAAATCCATGGTTTCAATATTAATGCCACAGCTGCGAGAATTAATGCAGGTATTATAACAGTAGGTAAATAATGCCAATCAAATGATGCACCGATGGTAAAAAAGAACAACACCAAGAAAAAATCACGTAACGATTTTAAACTTTCTGCCATATAATGTGCCGCAGGCCCTTCTGCAATTGCCACACCTGCGATAAATGCACCAATATCTTCTGGCAAACCAAAATGTTTTGCAAATTGTGCCATACAAAGACACCAAGCAACGGCAATTAAAAAGATATATTCATGGATTTTTTCAAAACGGCGGAATAAATAACGTAAAACATAGTGTTCAACAAGAAAACTCACTAATAACAAGATAGGTAAAGAAACAAATACAAATGCAATATCTTGCCAAGCCGTATCTGCTTTACTCACTGCGTGAATTAATAATAATACAGCAATTGCGATTAAATCCTGTAATAACAAGATACCGATCATGAGATGACCGACTTGTTTCTTCATAAAATGTGATGGTAATAATTTTAAACCAATTAAGGTGCTGGAGAACATCATCGCAGCACCAATGATTAAACTTTCAACAGGAGAAAATGCAAATAAGCGACTGACAAAATATCCGCTTGCAAAAAAAATGATTGAACTGATCAAACCAATTGAACTGATTTTTTTTAATCTTGATAATAAATCGCGCGGATCTAAATGTAGGCCTAATAAAAACAATAAGAATAAAATGCCGATATCCCCAGTTTCTCTGATGATATATTCATTGGGCACAATTTGCAGACCATAAGGTCCGAATAAAATACCCAATAGTATATAGGCAACTATTAATGATTGACGCGTAAATAATACGAACGTTGCAAGTAATGCTGCGCCAGAAAAGATATAAAATAATATTTGTAATACGAAATTCTCGTTACCCATAAAGGCTCTATTCATATGAAATGGATTAATAAATTATGCCATATTCCGTAATATAAACCATGATGACATTGACTCAATACACATTATAAATTTCTTACACAATATCTCATTGTATTACTACAAATAGATAATTCAACGTAGCCTGGGTGAAGACATATGAAAAATCAATTAATTTCTATCATGTTTAAAACGAATGAAAAATAAATTAGTGCTGCTGTCGGAACCCGGTAATTTATGAGCTTGGTTCCCGGGTTGCGCATGAGTTTATAATATGAATATCAGTTACTACTTAATAATGCACTATAAATAGGATTGTCATTTGTTTCGCCCAGGCTACAATTTTACTTCTACGTCGTCTAATATTAGTAAATTCATTTTTAAGGAACACAGCTTATGATCACCATCACCCCCATCCCCGCTTTTACCGATAACTATATTTGGTTAATAACACATCAGGAAAGCAGAATGTCTGTAGTCGTAGATCCTGGTGAAGCAGCACCGGTGTTAACTGCTTTACAACATAAACAATTAACACTGTGCGGTATTTTATTGACCCACCATCATCATGATCATACAGGCGGTGTAACAGAATTATTGGCAAATTATCGTGTTAATGTATACGGCCCTTTAGGAGATACCATCCTCAGCGCGAATCATCGTGTTGCAGAAGGCGATACCGTCGAAATCCCGCAAATGAATTGTCGCTTTAAAGTGATTGATATACCCGGTCATACCAAAGGTCACATTGCATTTTATCATGACAGAACTTTATTTTGTGGTGACACCTTATTCACCGCTGGCTGTGGCAGAATTTTTGAAGGAACTGCAGAACAAATGTTTAATTCATTACAAAAATTAGCGGCATTACCAGACGATACATTTATTTATTGTGGACATGAATACACCGCTGCGAACCTACGTTTTGCGCAAACGGTTGAGCCAGACAATAAAGATATTGCACAACGCATTATTGATACTGCGCATTTACGTAATAAAGATCAACCAACAGTACCAGCAACATTATCTTTAGAAAAAAAGACCAATCCTTTTTTACGTAGCCATGTTGCTTCTGTAAAAAATGCCGTAGAAAAACACACAGGACAAACACTCGATAGCGCAGTTGAAGTATTTAAATACACCCGTTTATGGAAAGACAGTTTTTAATGAATTATCTACACGATTATCATGCAGGTAGTGCTACAGATGTTTTTAAACACATTGTGTTGTTAGCATTAGTTAATGCATTAAAAAAGAAAGAAACGCCATTTTGTTATATTGATACACATGCTGGTGGTGGTATCTATAATTTAACTGCACAACCAGCACAAAAAACGGGCGAATATCAAACAGGTATTGCGAAATTAATTGATCAACCGATTATTAATTCCTTATTAAAACAATATCTCGCTATTATTAAAAAATGTAATAACGAGACTAATGATTTAATACATTATCCTGGCTCCCCCTTCATTGTGCAAAGTGAACTACGCAAACAAGATCGCATGATCATCATGGATTTTAAACCAGCAGTTTATGATCAATTAAAAAAAATATTTGCTCATAATAAACAAATACAGGTGCATCATCATGATGCTTATTTAGCATTAAAAGCATTTTTACCGCCGAAAGAAAAACGTGGCTTGGTATTAATTGATTCGCCGTTTGAAGATATTAATGAATTTAAATTATTAACACAGAATCTCTCTACAGCATTACAAAGATGGGCGCATGGTATTTATGCCATTTGGTATCCCATTAAAAATCGCAAGCAAATTGAAGTTTTTCATCAACAAATAAAAAAATTACCTGCTGCCACTATTTTGGTCAGTGAATTTTGTACGTGGCCGGATGATGTTGCGACAAGATTAAATGGATCAGGCATGATCATGATTAATCCACCCTGGCAAATTGATACAATATTAAAAGATGTATTACATGAATTATTACAGTATTTAAAACAGGATAAAAAAGCACATACAAAGACTTGGTGGTTAAAACAGCCCTCATAGAAATAATTTAAATTATTGGCCTTAAAAGAAACTTTTTCATTTTATAGTGATTTATTTAACGAGACGACTACGTTTATCCATAAAAAAATAATAAATTCAATATATTACCGCCCTCCTTAAGAGCTGCTCCTCAATGAGAGATAAGCCACTCAATAAAAATTGATTCATGCATTCAATATTAAAAATGCTTGTAAAATACATAAAAATTTCGAATTTTGACAATTTATTACCTGATAACTATATTTTAATAATTAATACATGGAGGATATTTATATGGAAGATAATAAACATGTATTTCAAAATGAAAAAGACACCCTCTCTTACGCTAATTTAGTCAATAACGCAAAGCTGACGAATAATGATCCAACGAATTTTAATGAAATGGATTTGTGGGATCATAAATATTATGCTGAATTTAGAAATAATAAAACTGACTTTTTTTATATGGTGAATTCTAAGGTTAGAAAAGAATATTTAACTGAAAATCAAGACTATCAAAATTTATACGAAGGATTGAAATTACATGTCTCTGTACATCCACAATATTTAGAGCAAGGTTGGAAAGTTGTTAAAGAAGTAATGGCAAAATATGATGTTGCTGAAGCTAAAATCGCTAATCCAATTTATAAAGACGAAGTTATTGAAGGCCAACCCTATGGTCAAGAACCCGGTAAAGAAATCACAATTTATGCATTTAAAGATCCTCAGCGAAATGTATTGCACGCTGAAAAACAAAAAAATAGCATCTTGGGAAGAAATCATAAGTGAAATTAATTCACGCTTACGTAAGGAAGGTATCCCGCCAGGAGCGAGTGCAACATCCGAAAATACACCTAAGCAATTGCAACAAAATAAATCTGAAAGTATATCATCAACTGTTGAAAAGAATCTGCATGCGAACAATCAAGCAACTGAAATACAGGACAAGAAATCAAAGAGGCATGCTGGGAATTATGAATTTCTTAAACCAAAGGAAACACTGCTATCAGGTAATTCTCCAATACCAACTACGGTGCAAAAACCAATACAAACAACTACTACGAATATTCCCCGAGTTGGTAATTCAGGATTTATAACCGGTGGAAATCAAAACTTTCAAGATGCACACAAAAAAACACCGCTAAAATTACCCATCGAAAAGAAAGAAAATCAAAAACCAGTTCAACCACCAACTCCAATTACACCTACTACTCCAATTTCAAACCAGACAGTAGAAAACAATCAAAGTGTAGTTAATGAATTAAAATCAAGATTCCACAATCGCACTCAATAAAATTAAAATGATTAATATCAACCCTTATTTATAAAAATCAATTCAATAAATTTAATAATAAAAATGACTAACAAGATATGCAAAACATTTCACCAGCGATTCATATCGATATGAGGTTATTTTATATAGCTGAATAGTACCCTTTTAACGGTTGACCAATCCTACATTGCCCCGTAACATTGCAATAATGACTAAGAGACTGATAACTAAAAGCCTACTAGTAGTATTCCTCTCGAGCTTTTTGGTTGCTTGCAACCTTTCTCAAAATACTGCTGCAGCTAATGACCCCAGTTTAATGAATAATGCCAATTCTGTGGCTACGCATACTTATGTCCATCATAAAAAACGTACATCTAATTCTAATACTGCAAATTCAACTACAGCATCTGACTCATCCACTCAGGCTGATCCCAGTGCTGGCCTGAGTTCTGACCCTGCAGCTGCGGATCCACCTGCAGACAAACCCTCAACAGGCTTTTTAGGCTTTTTTTCACACAATACTGATCAAGCTGATTTATGGGCTGCATTGCGTGCGGGATTTCAATTACAACATTACGAAAATACGCCGCAAGTTCAAGAACAAATTGGTTGGTTTATGCATAACCAAAATTATTTGTACCGCACCACCAACCGTGCTGCGCCCTACATGTACTACATATATCAACAAGTGCAACAAAGACATTTACCCACTGAATTAGTGCTACTCCCTATTCTCGAAAGCGCTTATAACCCGTTCGCTTCTTCCAATAGAGGTGCCGCAGGTTTATGGCAACTCGAACGCGGCACAGCCAGCGCTTTTGGCGTTAAACAAGATTGGTGGTATGACGGACGTCGTGATGTATTAGCATCAACCAATGCCGCATTAGACTATTTAACTTATTTACAAAACTTTTTCAGTGACAATTGGTATCTTGCGTTGGCTGCGTATGATTCAGGTGAAGGTACCGTGCAAGAGGCAATGCGACGTAATATTAGGGATGGTTACAGCACCGATTATTGGTCACTACCATTGCCCATGGAAACACGTTCTTATGTACCCCGTTTATTAGCATTAGCCGCTATTATTGAAAATCCAGATAAATATAATATTCATTTACCAGCGATCAATAATGCACCTTATTTAGGCGCTGTTGATATCGGTGGTCAAATTGATTTAAATGAGGCAGCAAAACTCGCTGATATTAGTTTAGATGAATTAAAACAATTAAATCCGGGATATGTCCATTACACAACGGATCCACAAGGCCCACATAAATTATTATTACCTTTTGATAAAATACAATCATTCCAAGAAAATTTATTAAATATTTCTAAGACTGAAAAAACGACAACTTGGGTACATTATAAAGTGCATAGAGGTGATACTTTAGAATCCGTTGCACAACAATTCGATACTTCAGTGAATTTATTACAACAGGTAAATCATTTACATAGTTATAAATTATTGCATGTGAGAACGCTGCTGATTCCTTATATTAATAATGTGAAGATTGCGCAAAATTCTGATGATAATTCTGCAACAACTAGCAATACTGATAATAATTCTGCGATCGTCAACGCAGATAATGCTGCTGCACAAGCTGCACAACAACAGGCTGTTTCTCAATCAAATACAGATAATACAGTTGTTGATAATACAGCAACAAATTCGTCGAGTTCTGCACAAATTAACAATGTGAATACTGCAAATGATTCAGCAGATTACGCAACAACTACCTCTGATGAAAATCAAAATATAACTACATCCACTGCAAATACCACGTCCACAACATCACCTGAAAATGTCACACATATTATTAAAAGAGGTGAAACTTTAGCGATTATTGCTAGACATTATCACGTTTCTGTAAATGATTTACGCCGATGGAATCATATTAATCCAACGCACATGAAACCTGGCATGCCATTGACAATTGTGTATGCAAATTCAACGAACACAATTAATAGTCAATCACAATCAATGACTGTGGCTCATCATCAATTAGTGACTCATCATTATGTTCATAGCACTACATCGCATCATGTAGTGCATAAAACAGTTGTTAAAAGAACTGTGCAACATCGACATATTGTTAAACCAATGCATAAGAAAAACCTGCTGTAAATAACAATGGTCAGTAAATCGTTTTTACAATAATTTTCCTTATCACTGGAAATGGGGAATTTAGTTTTTTAAAAAGTAGCCCTGACAAATGAGCACAGAGACGTGCCCGGGCAATATAAATTCTGTGTTTTTTTTCCTTCTCCCGCTCGCGGGAGAAGGTGTCACGAAGTGACGGATGAGGGTAGTTAAAAAGGATTTTCGCTATTAATTTAGATTACCCTCATCTACCGAAGGCACCTTCTCCCACAAGTGGGAGAAGGAAAAAAACACATTGTCAAAACACTTAATATTAAATTAAGGTCTCTGAAATATAATAAGCTGATGAATGTGAAAAGCGTTTGTTTAATTCTGAACTGAAATATTAGAAACATCGTTTTCGCAATTTTATTAAAACTCACTGAGGAAAACTCTATGAAATATGAACACGCCGTAGACTTGTTAAAATCTTTTTTAACTGTTCAGGAAACATTAACTAATAAACTAATTGATAATTTAGAACTGCAAAACGTGGACGAATTATTAAATCGACTAACAAAATATGCAGCAGAATTAAATGTTCTACCCCATGAATTAATACAAGTCTTAAGGACACATGAATTTCAAAGTTTAGCAACAAACTTAACACCAAAATCTGACTTAAGAGGTTTAATTACTGACAGACTGCTTCAAAATTTTTTAGCTAATGATGTAGATGATGTAAATGATTTAAATCATTTTAAATTAGCATCCGACGATATAATCTATAAAATATTATCGGATAAATTGAATACTATATTTCTCACAAAGCAAGGCCGTAGTTTTGTTAGTGGACGAAATGTCAACGAAAGAACGCCGGAAGAACAAATAGCCTACTTAGAAAAGGAAAACGATCGATTAAAAGCGGTTAATGAAAAATTAACAAAAACGGTTATTAGTCAACAACAAGAAATTTTAAGAATGCAGAGTCCAAATTATATTCCTGGATCCGACAACGCCCCACAATCACCTAATATCAATAAACGCTCTTAATATTATTTATAGGTAATAATTGCTCTGCTAAATGATGATATTTAGCAGAGCATTCATTTTCAACTGCACCAACTCATTATCTTCTTCATTAATAATATCGTCTTAGTAGTTTAACTTCTCATCCTATGCTAAATGGATTAACATAATGCTCCATGTTTTTCAATGTAATCAGGCGCAATGAAAATAGCATTTTCAATTTTTAAGTATTATCCATTTGGTGGACTAGAACGTGATTTTTTACGCATTGCTAAAGCATGCCATCAACGAGGTCACCAAATTATTGTCTATACCATGCAATGGCAAGGCGATATTCCGCAGGAATTTCATGTTCGTTTAATTAATATTAAAAACTTTTCGAATCACAAAAAAGGTTTACATTTTGCAGCAGCGTTGCCTCATTATATTCAACAAGATAATCCTGATATCGTCGTGGGATTTAATCGAACACCGCATTTAGATATCTATTTTGCAGGCGATCCTTGTTATCAAGCGCAAGCAATTCAAAAACACGGTCATTGGTACCAATTTCTGCCACGTTATCGTGCTTATGCTTCATTAGAAAAAGCAGTCTTTTCTAAAATGGCTCACACAGAAATATTATTATTAACGCCACGCGCACAATCTGATTTTATTCATTATTACCAAACTCCGGTGGAACGATTTCACTTAATGCCACCTGGCGTTGCTCCTGATCGAATTTTTCCGGACAATCATACGCAATTACGCAGTGAATTAAGAACAGAATTTAACATCTCCGACCATCAATATTTGCTGTTAATGATAGGATCAGATTTTAAACGAAAAGGTGTTGATCGCGCTTTAAAGGCTCTTGCCTCACTTCCTACGACCGTGCGACAGCAAGTGAAATTATTCATTATTGGCAATGGCCAAGCAAAACCATTATTAAAGTTGACACAACAATTAGACATACAAAATAATGTGTCTTTTTTAGGTGGGCGGCAAGATGTGATGCGCTTTTTAGTGGGTGCTGATTTATTAATCCATCCCGCTTATCAAGAAACAGCGGGCATGGTGTTATTAGAAGCTTTAGTAGCACGATTACCTGTATTAGTTACCGCAAATTGCGGTTATGCCCCGTATATAGAAAATGCGCGCGCAGGATTATTAGTTGATGAGCCATTTGCACAACAGGATTTAAATAGAAATTTACAGCAAATGCTAGACAAACAACAATTACAACAATATCAAATCAATGCGAGTGCGTATGTGAATAATAATGATTTATTTAGCCTAACAAATCGCGTAGCTGATTTTATTGAACAGGCTCACAAAAGAAAAATGGAACAAAACACACATGATTAAATCACAAAAATACCTGATTTTTTTCGCAGTTATTTTAAATTGTCTGATAACTTCTTTGAGCCTACTACATCATCAACCGATTAATGTAGATGGCATTATCTATCTCAAAGCAGCACAAGCTTATTTAGATCAGGGATTTCATGTAGCAGTAGCAAACTATCCTTGGCCTTTTTATTCTATTTTTATTGCACTGACCAGTCAGTTAACCCATTTATCTTTGCTACATGCGGGATTTGTTTTAAATACAGTTTTAACCAGCATTTTAGTCGTCACATTTGTTCTTTTAATAAAAGAACTGGGGGGCACACTCTTTGAACAATATCTCGGTTTATTCACGATAATCTGCTATCCCTTTTTAAATCACGATTTATACAATATATTACGCGATTTTGGATATTACGCATTTTTTCTAGTGGCATTTTTATTTTTCATCTATTATCTGCGCCATTTTAAATGGCGCGATGCGTTCATTGTGACATTAAGCTTGTTAATTGCATTACTGTTTCGCATTGAAAGCATATTGATATTACTGTTAGCACCGCTCATCGTATTGTTTAAAAAAGAAATGCATTTATCGCAAAAGATTTATGCCACCATTAAATTATATATACCCGGCATTCTTTTAGGCTCACTCGGTTTAGCCACGGTCTTCATCAAATATCACACCATGAACATTGATTTTAAAAACATTAATATTTTCTTTAATGTTCTTATATCGGGACCCAGTTATATTGTGAGCAATCTTTCTGCTAAAGAAATCCTCATTCAACATGACATTCTCAATATTTACGGTCAAGATTCAGCGAATATTTTTTTGTTTGGCGGTATGATTGCAATATTCATCGATAGCTTTTTTACTACGATGAGCGGTTTTTATACGGTCATTGTCTGTTATGCGTTATTAACTAAAAAAATAATTCTTGAAAGCAATGCCAGATTAGCATTATACGGTTTCATTCTGTTATACAGCTTAATTTTATTTGGCTTTATCTTAACAGAATTATTTTTACCAGGTAGATATATTGTGCCTATCTGTTTATTATTGATGCTTTTAATTCCATTCGCATTAACGAGACTCGCTCAATTTTATTTACAGCATAACAACAAATACTGGCTACCAATTCTGTTTATTATCGGATTGTTATACTCTGTTATTAATGCATTCGGTCATTTTGGCACATCTAAAACCTACATCATGACCGCAGGTAATTGGATTAAAAATAATACGACTCCCGCAAGCCAGTTATATAGCAATGATCCCACCTTAGCATTTTATAGTGAAAGACAAGGTACATTATATCAAGGCATTCAAAATGATAATGATTGGTTAATTACGTTAAAAAATACATCGTTAAATAATTATGATTATTTGGCATTAGTTATTCACAACGATGAAATAGCAAAAGAAAAGCAAGTGATTTTATGGTTGCATAAAAAACCGATCAAACAATGGCAAAATAATTTTGGTGATAGTGCTATTTTATTTGATTTGCGTCATTAATTTAAACTAAAGAATAACATAACTTACAAAAATATAACCGATTAGCAGATTCTATTGGATGCTTGAAATGGATATCCCTGCTATAATTGTGCGTATAAATTCATTTAACAATAGGAGAAAAAAACCATGATTCGTAAATTTATCGCTGCTATTATTTTTTCAGGCTTAGCAAGCACAGCATTTGCTTCATCAGTAAATTATATTCAAGTGACGAATAATGATAGTAAAGGGTCCGTCACAGTAACTTATAATGCAATTACCAAAGACAAATCTACTTCACTTTCCATGAAGGTTCCACCCAACCAATCTGCACAAACTGGCGTGCCGGTCATTGGTCAAGAAATGCCTAAATATGAAATAACCACTATCACACACAACGCACCTATTACATCTTGCCCAATTTTACAATTTAATACTGTTTACAAAGTTATTTTAATTACTATTGCCAAAGATGGCGGTTGCACTGCTGTTACAAAAGCAGGTGAATAATACTAACCTCAAAAAATCTAATCCAACAAAATACTAAAAATGTTTTGGTGGATTACGTACCAATATTTTCAATAGGCAATAAGCATCTCGTAGATCTGACTGAGCAAAGTTAAATATAATATATTTCTCTAAAATGCAATCTTCGGAATGTAATAATTTATTGCTAGGCGATATCCGACAATTATTTGTTGAACATCGCGCGTTATATTTAAACATTACGAACGTAAAATCATTTTCCATTATTTTATAATTATCTCGATTGATCTCAACCCAACCTACAATGTACAAATGGATTTTTGAAATGGGTATTTCTGCTATAATTGTTCATATAAATTAAGTTAACAATAGGAGAAAAACACCATGATTCGTCAATTTATCGCTGCTATTATTTTCGCAAGTTTAGCAAGCACCGCATTTGCTTCATCCGTCACTAATTATATTGAAGTGAAAAACAAAAATAGCAATAGCTCCGTTACAGTAAATTATAATTCGATTACTAAAAATCAATCATCGTCAGAAACCATGACAGTTCCGCCCAACCAATCAACAGTAACTGGTGTGCCACCCTTTGGACAAGAAATGCCTACATATGAAATAACTGCAATTACCACCAATGCACCTATCACATCTTGCCCAATTTTACAATTTAATACTGTTTACAAAGTAATTTTAATCACCATTGCAAAAGATGGCAGTTGCACTGCTGTTACACAACAGTAAGTGAACAATACCAACCTCAAAAACGTCGTCCATCAAAATAATATTAATATTTTGGTGGATAACTATTCAACAATATCATTCCCACCAATACACTGAATAACGAACATGTTTTACTATCAAGCGGGAATCTACATATCAATAGAAAATCATATCGAATAATACTTCGATAATCATTTCGCAATAGATTCCCACTTGCAATTGACTTTTCTTAACAAAACTTTCCCACGCTGGAATGACATATCAGTAATACTTGACCCCTTTACAACCATTGTTTAATCTCGCGGAACTTGTAGGTATCATAAATTAGGTATTTTCATGCTGATGTTACCCGAGCAATGGATGAAACGATGGCAAGGGCAAGATATTTTTACACAAATATTTGCACTGCCTGGTCAAGTCTATCGCGAACAACCAGGGCGTAAAACGTTTCGTTATGAAGACGAAGGCGAAAATTATTTTATTAAACTGCATTACGGTGTCGGTTGGCGTGAAATATTTAAAAATTTATTACATGGGCGTTTACCTGTGATTGGTGCACAAAATGAATTCAATGCCATCAATCGTTTAAAAAATTTGGGGTTCACCGCAACAGTGATCGGTTATGGATGGCGAGGACTAAATCCGGCAACTCAACAATCTTTTATAATTACCAAAGAATTACTCTATACCATTAACTTAGAAGATTTTTGCAAAGAGTGGAAAATCAATAAACCTTCATTTTTATTAAAAAAAGGCTTGATTCGCAGCGTAGCCAATGTTGCACGCATTATGCACAATAGCGGCATAAATCATCGTGATTTTTATTTGTGTCATTTTTTATTAGAGATGACCGGTGGTCCTGACTTATTGTGCCCTGAAAATTTGAACTTATATTTAATTGATCTGCATCGTGCACAAGTAAGAAAAAAAGTGCCCTTTCGTTGGCATGTTAAAGATATCAGCGGTTTATATTTTTCTGCTATGGATATTGGACTCACCCGAAAAGATATTTTTCGTTTTATGAAATATTATTCACAACAATCATTAAGAGATACTCTCAAAACCAATAAAACATTTTGGCATGCGACTCAAAATACCGCCATTAAATTATATAAAAAAATACATCGTAAAAACCCCCTACTCCCATTTAAGACATCATCATGACTTTATTATTATCTGAATTTTCCGGTATTTATTATCAATCTTCATTACCACTCACCGTCATTTTAACTGACGCAACTGTATTCGTCGGTGAAAAATTATTAAGAATTGTGCCCGATAAAAGAATTGTTTTAGCAGGTCAATGGCAAACCATTCCCGCTGTAGCAAAATTATTTCTACAAACCGATGCTGAATCTAAAATATTACGGGAAAGAAAAGGTTTACTCGCTTTAGATGAAGCAAATATTAAAACACCCAGGGTATTACATTTTGAATGGACTGAAGAACATGACGCTTATGTCATTATTTTTGAATATTTAGACAAAGCGGTTACTTTTAAACAATTATGGACAACAACAGCAGATGATCAAAAATATGATTTATTAAATACATTAATTGCTATAACCGCAAAATTGCATAGTCATGGCTTGTATCAAAAAGATTGTCATTTAGAAAATTTTCTTTACGAAAATAATGAAATTACCGTCATTGATGGTGCCACTGTTGTTAAAAAATCAAAAAGTTTAAATCAAAAAAATAGTTTAGATAATCTCGCTGTATTAATGGCACAATTTAATCAACCTTTTGATCATTATTTGTCAAAAATAATTGCACAATATATGCAGCTACGCGAATGGCAAACGGATCCAACGCTCTATCAATGGTTTTTAAAACGCCTCACTAAATGGCGTAACTATCGTGAAAGAATCTATTTAGAAAAAACGTTGCGGACTTGCACTGCATTTATTGTCGACGAAACATGGCATTATTTTTGTGTATGGGACAGAAATTACGACACACCTCAAATTCGTTTATTATTACAAACTCCCTCTATTTTATTTTATAGAAGACCCGAAGAAATTTTTAGCGAAGAAAATTATGATGCAACCGCATCCACTGCCCATGAAAGTAATTTAGTAGTCCGTCGCTATGAACTCAATTTTTGGCAACGAATTAAACATATTTTTATTACTACACCGGCAAGAGCAGCCTGGTTGGAATTACAGCGTCAACAATTCATTGGCATGCCAACCATTCAACCAATTGCACTCATCGAATATCGCTGGGGAATTATACCTAAAGTAGGATATTTAATTGTGGAAAGCGGTGAAAGTTATGTACCTAAATCATTTAAAAGCGAAGAATTGGATAAAAACAATATCTCTTAATTCTTTTCTAATGAAAGTATTGAAAGGGGTCAAGTACCGTCTTGCAAGTTTATTAATGTTAACTCGCAAGACGGTACTTGATCCCTTTATTTTCTCCACTCATTTAAATATTCATTTGTAAATACACAGGTGGACATTTAACAAGTAGCTACTGATGTTTAAAGCGAAATATGCAGTTATTTATTGTAGGACCGTTATTACATGGACGTAATCTGCGATCGCATGGATGCGGCTTCGTCCGGCAATAAATAATTGCCTATTTCGCGTATCACTGCGAACTACACAGAATGCCCCCACTTAGACATTAATTCATGATTAATATCTAAATGATCTAAAATCCGCGCAACGATAAAATCGACTAAGTCAGAAATTTGCGAAGGTTGATGATAAAATCCAGGATTAGCAGGTAAAATGGTTGCGCCGGCCTGCGCAACACGTAATAAATTTTCTAAATGAATTGTTGATAAAGGTGTTTCACGGTGGACTAAAATTAATTGCTTTTTTTCTTTTAATGCCACGTCCGCAGCACGTTCAATTAAATTATTACTTGATCCGGTTGCAACTGCAGAAACGCAACCACTGGTACAAGGACAAATCACCATAGCATCTGCAACACCAGAACCACTGGCAACGGGAGCAGTCCATTGCTTTTCACCATAAACATGAATTTGATTTTCTTTAGCATGAAAATGTTTCGTTAAAAATTCAGCACATTTTTCGGGTTGACCCGGTATTTTTAAAGTAGTTTCCATATCAATAACCACATACGCTGCAGCAGAAATCATTAAATAAATTTTTTTATTTGCTGCAATTAATTGTTCTAATAATCGAAATGCATATGGCATACCTGATGCGCCAGTTAGCGCTAGAGCAACGGTATTAATAGGTCGTGCAGAGATCATTTATTATGCGCCTGTTGTAATGCCGTTAATAATTTTTGATGAATACCACCAAAACCTTTATTACTCATAATCACAATATGATCACCTTTTTGTGATTGCTTCACTAATTCAGTAATTATTGCATCAACATCTGGAAAAACTTGCGCAGGCATTTTTAATTCGTTTTTAATTTCATCAATGCCCCAATCGGGTTGCGGACGTAAAAATAATACTTTATCGGCTTTATTAAATGCAGGTGCTAATGTATCGCGATGAGCACCACTGCGCATGGTATTTGATCCTAATTCAATCACCGCAATGATTTTTTCACCCCCCACTCTACCGCGTAAACCATCTAATGTTGTAGCAATTGCAGTAGGATGATGCGCAAAATCATCATATACAGTGACACCATTAATCACACCACGCACTTCTAATCGTCTTTTAACATTTTTAAATTCAGGTAATGATTTTAATGCTTGTTCAATGGGCACACCTGCATGATGTGCTGCTGCAATGGCAGCTAATGCATTATGGACATTATGTTTTCCTAATAAAGACCATTTTACTTTACCTTGTTTTTTACCTTCATAAAAAACAGTAAATTCACTGGCATCTGGAGAAACATCTTGTGCTTGCCATAAAGCATCTGGCCCATCAATTGTTTCAACATGTGACCAACAGCCTTTTTTCATCACTTCAGCTAAATTCTCATCAGTTGCTGAATTAATAATTAAGCCATTGCCAGGCACAGTACGCACTAAATAATGAAATTGTTGTTGAATCGCTTGAATATCAGGAAATATATCGGCGTGATCAAATTCTAAATTATTCATAATTAAAGTACGCGGACGATAATGAATAAATTTTGATCGTTTATCAAAAAATGCGGTGTCATATTCATCGGCTTCAATCACAAAATAAGGCGCTTCACCTAATCTTGCTGAAACACCAAAATCTTCAGGCACCCCGCCAATTAAAAATCCAGGTTGTAAACCGGCATATTCTAAAATCCATGTTAATAAACTGGTGGTGGTCGTTTTACCATGCGTTCCTGCAACGGCTAATACCCAACGGTTATTTAATATATGTTCTGCTAACCACTGTGGACCAGAAATATAACGCATATTGTGATTTAACATCGCTTCAACTGCGCGATTACCACGTGACATGGCATTGCCAACAATTACGTAATCCGGTTCAGGAGATAAATGCGCTGCTTCATATCCTTGCAATAAACTAATACCTAATTCTTCCAATTGCGTGCTCATGGGCGGATAAACATTATCGTCGGAACCTGTGACATGAAATCCTTGTTGTTGCGCAAGCACTGCAATACCTCCCATAAAAGTACCGCAAATACCTAGAATATGAATGTGCATAATGGCCTCTAAAATATACCTAATGAATACTATTAATTATTTGTCGTTGTGATAATGACTTTTTTCTTAACCACGACATGATGTTTTTTCACAATAATTTTTTTCTTAACAATGACATGATGTTTCACTGTTTCCTGCACTATCACAATATGTTTGTGGTGATGGACAATAACATGTCTATGTATCACTACCGTATGCACCGGAACATGAATCACAGTGGGTGGCGGTGGTGGCGCGGTATAATAATGCGTAGTAGGCAGTAGAGTAGGTGCAGCATTGGGTACAGCGGAGACATGTACTGATGATTGATTATAAGCCACCTGATTATTAGGGAGAGATTGTGGCAGAGTATTTGCTACAGCAGCACGAGGTAATGCAGCAGCTTGATCATAATAATTTTGCGGATAATTCTGCATCAAATGTAACAATATAATGCGCCCTGCCTCACCAATTTGTTCACGCAATGCTGCTTTATTTGCCAATATGACAACACCAATTTTTTGTGACGGAATTAATGCAATATAGGCAGTAAATCCTGCGGTTGTCCCTGTCTTATCAATTAACATATTGTCATTTTGCGCAGTTGAGCCATTCGGTGTTATTGCATCAGCATAAGAATCTCTCAGAAATAACACACGGGTATGATTAATATAACCCTCGTCATTCAGTGAATATAACGGATGTTTTTCCCAAGCTAATCCTTGTAAACCATAACGGGTTGCAACATAGGTATAACATGAGGTACGAATACCTGAAAAAATATCCAATGGTGTACCCGGCACACCTAAACTGGCCATTAAATATTTCAACATATCTTGCGAAGTGGTTTTAAGAGATCCTTCGGCTGGAATAATATCATTATGCCGCCATTGTTTTGCTGGACTGCCATCCCAATCATAACCTTGTGCATAATCATTTTCTAATTGCGGTGGCACATCTATTGCGGTGTGATACATACCCAATGGATTTAATACACGTTGATGTAATAATTGATCATAAGTTTCTGCAGTCGCCCCTTCCAACATATAGCCCAATAAACCAAAACCAATATTAGAATATTTCCACGTACTACCCATTGGCATACCAGGCCGCCAATTATTTAAAAAATTACAGAACAATCGTTGTGAAGAAATAACATAATCAGGTAATTCATAAGGCAAACTCGAAGTATGTGTCGCTAATTGTTCTAAAGTAATGTAATTAACCGCACCATTTAATCTTTGCAATGAAGAAGCATATTTATAAACACTGTCTTGTAAATGCATGTGCCCTTCATCTAATTCCATACCCAATAATAAAGTGGTAAATGTTTTAGTGATGGAACCAATTTCAAAAATAGTATTTTCAGTAACAGGTGTTCTATAAGCTTCATTTGCTACACCAAAATGATAGAGATAAGGCCGGCCATTGTAATAAAGCGCAACAGCAGCACCCGGTAAACGATTATGATACATAAGATTGTTAATTGTTTCAGACACAACAGCATCAGGTGAAATTTCAGCATGCGGTGGATTTAATTGATTATCATTGGCCGGCACAGCATCGAGAATATCTGCAGGATTTGGTGAATTATTTTCAGCAATAGCGGGAGATGATGCGGTATTATTTATCACCGTTGCAGTTGTTGGCGCTTGAGTTGTTGACGCTTGAATTGCTGGCGGTGGATTGATTGGCGCATTAGATTTTGGATATGTATTTGTACTAGCCACCGTGTTTGTTGCTGCAGTAGTCCCATCGCTAGCCATTAATTGGGGTTCGCGTCCAGTAGGATCTGCATAACAAGAGAGTGGTATTAATAATAGGATGCACATCCGAATCATTGTGCTCATTTTTTGCATAGAAATTATCCCGCGATTTATAAACGTTAATATTTTAAGGTGTTAGGCGAATTAAGTAAGCCGCACATTATAGTCATTTTTTGATAAGATGATAATGATTTTATGATCTATTGGCTCACAAAATGTAGCCTGGGTGAAGCCAAAAAATGACTTATAATAATGTGATGTTATATCCCTGTGAGAAAATAAATAAAAATATCTCTGGCGCAACCCAGGAAATAAATATGTACATTCCCGGATTTCGCCCGAAAGAAAAACAAAACTATACGTATTTATATTTGCGATAAACTTTTATGATTCATCACTTGGCTTCATCCAGGCTACTTTAAATAATCATCCAAGAAAGGAAATTATAAACATGACATCCCGTGTAGACTTTTATCTACTTAAATCTCAAACAATTTCGACCAGTCATCATTTTATTTGTAAATTGGTTGATAAAGCGTATAAACAAAAACACCGCATATATATTCATGTCGCCGATCAATCACAAGCGAAATTAATTTATGATTTACTGTGGACTTTTAATGATATTAGTTTTGTACCACACAATATCTATTCGGAAAATAATAATGAACTCGCAGAAAAAACCCCTGTTTTAATTGGCTATGCAAATCACAATATTCCTTGCAATGAAATTTTATTAAATTTAACGACTCAAGTACCCGAATTCTTTATGCAATTTCAACGGATTATTGAAATAGTGCCACAACAAAATGAATTGCAACAAAGTGGCAGAGAGAATTATAAGTTTTATCGTGCGCAGGGATGTGAAATGTTTACGCATGATTTGAAGAAAAATTAAATTTTTTTTCCTTCTCCCGCTTGCGGGAGAAGGTGCCTTCGGTAGATGAGGGTGTGTTAAATTAATTGTGTCATTCTTTTTAATACCCCCTCATCTACCGAAGGCACCCTCTCCCCTTCGGGGAGAAGGAAAAATTTTTTTTGCACGGAATAATCAATATAAGGAATAATACAAAATTCATTTATTTAATTTAATAAGCGACAACTTCCATGGAAAAAACCTACGATCCAAAAACAATTGAACAACGCCTCTATAAAACTTGGGAAAATGCAGGATATTTTACCCCCAGTGGCCACGGCAATCCTTATTGCATCATGTTACCGCCACCCAATGTCACCGGCAGTTTACACATGGGCCATGGCTTTCAACACACGTTAATGGATGCATTAATTCGTTTTCATCGCATGGAAGGTGACAACACTTTATGGCAAGCAGGTACTGACCATGCTGGTATCGCCACTCAAATTGTGGTTGAAAGACAAATCGAAGCTGAAGGCCAAACACGACAAACGCTAGGTCGTGAAAAATTCGAACAACGTGTATGGGCTTGGAAAGATCAATCCGGCGGACAAATTACACAACAATTACGTCGTATGGGTTCGTCAATTGATTGGTCACGTGAACGGTTTACCATGGATGCAGGATTATCTTACGCGGTAAGAGAAGTATTTATCCGTTTATATGAAGAAGGATTAATTTACCGCGGCAAACGTTTAGTTAATTGGGATCCGCATTTATTAACAGCGGTTTCTGATTTAGAAGTGGTTTCTGCTGAAGAAAATGGATTTTTGTGGCATATCCGTTATCCCATTTTAAATAGCGATAAAACTATTATTGTTGCAACTACGCGACCAGAAACCATGTTAGGTGACGTTGCAGTAGCAGTTCATCCTGATGATGAACGTTATAAACATTTAATTGGCCAACAACTTAAATTACCGCTCACCGATCGCACCATTCCTATTATCAGTGATGAATCAGTTGATCCTCAATTCGGTTCGGGCTGTGTAAAAATAACACCGGCGCATGATTTTAATGATTATGCAGTTGGTCAAAGACATCAATTACCTTTAATTAATATTTTCACAGCACAAGCCACTATTAATGACAACGCACCTGTCGCTTACCGCGGTTTAGATCGTTATGTCGCGCGAGAAAAAATTGTCAAAGATTTAGAAGCCGCGCAATTAATTGAAAAAATCGATGCGCATAAATTAAATGTACCACGCGGTGAACGATCGGGTGTGGTGATTGAACCGTATTTATCTGATCAGTGGTATGTCAAAACAGCGCCCTTAGCAAAACCTGCCATTGATGCTGTTGAAAAAGGTGAAATTCAATTTGTGCCAGAAAATTGGACAAAAACTTATTTGCAATGGTTAAACAATATTCAAGATTGGTGCATTAGCAGACAACTATGGTGGGGCCATCGCATTCCTGTTTGGTATGATGAGCAACATAAAATATATGTTGGTCACGACGAACAACAAGTCCGCGAAAAATATCAATTAAATAACGATATTATTTTAAAGCAAGATGACGATGTATTAGATACTTGGTTTTCTGCAGCATTATGGCCTTTTGGTACATTAGATTGGCCACAAAATTCTCCTGAATTTGCGACATTTTATCCCACTTCGGTGCTCATTACTGGTTTTGATATTATTTTCTTTTGGGTAGTGCGCATGGTGATGATGGGTTTGAAATTTACAGGGAAAGTGCCATTCAAAGAAGTATATATCACAGGCTTAATTCGCGATCACGAAGGACAAAAAATGTCTAAATCGCGTGGCAATGTTTTAGATCCTATCGATATTATTGATGGCATTACACTCGAGAATTTATTGGCGAAACGCACGTCAGGATTAATGCAACCTAAAATGGCAAAAAAAATTATTGATGCCACACAAAAACAATTTCCTAATGGTATTTCCGCTTTTGGTACCGATGCATTACGATTTACCTTTTGTGCATTAGCTACGAATGGGAGAGATATACGTTTTGATTTAGGCCGTGTTGAAGGATACCGTAATTTTTGCAATAAATTATGGAATGCTGCGCGATTTGTATTAATGAATACCGAACAACATGCAAACGAAATTTCAGCTAATAATGCGTCATCTTATGAATATAGTGTCAGCGATAAATGGATAATGTCACGTTTACAAAATACCATAACACAAATACGCAATTATTTTCACGATTATCGATTTGATTTATTAGCGCAAGCGCTTTATGAATTTACTTGGAATGATTATTGTGATTGGTATTTGGAATTATCTAAATTTACCTTAAATAACCCCACAGCAACGCAAGCAGCACAAAATGGGACGCGGTTTACATTAATTACGGTGTTAGAAACGTTATTACGTTTAATGCATCCATTAATGCCATTTATTACCGAAGAAATTTGGCAACGCGTAAAATCATTAGCGAGAATAACAGGTGATACCCTTCAGTTGCAACGATATCCCACTACTGACGCGACTTTAATTAACGCAGACATTGAAAAAGAAATTGCATGGTTACAACAATTTATTATTTCGATCAGAAATATTCGCGGCGAAATGAATATTGCGCCTGGTAAATTATTAAATGTTGTATTGTCGCATGGTAGTGACATCGATAAACAACGGATGCAAAAGCATGAACACTTAATTAAACAACAAGGAAAATTAGTTGAAATTAACTGGCTAGGCAAACAAGAAACATTACCTGCCAGCGCAACAGCTGTTTTAGGTGAATTACAGATATCTATTCCTTTAGCAGGATTAATTGATGTCACTGCTGAATGCGCCCGTTTAGAAAAAGAAATTGCTAAATTACAAAATGAATTGACCCGCTCAGAGACTAAATTAACGAATGAAAACTATGTCGCTAAAGCGCCCGCGGAAGTGGTGCAGAAAGAGCGTGATCGGGTGGTAGAAATGCGGATAGCAATAGAAAGATTTACACAACAATTGTTACATTTTAAGAACCCCTAATTTCCTTCTCCCCGAAGGGGATAAGGTGCCTTCGGTAGATGAGGGGGTATTTAAAATGATTTCGTCAATTATTTTAATTCACCCTCATCTACCGCAGGCACCCTCTCCCGCAAGCGGGAGAAGGAAACAAAAGGTGTTAAACCCGATACTCTTGTCACCAACCCCTTGAAATTGATAACATTCATCTCCAACCCACATTCAAACAAAGATCGAATTACACTACATCTACAATAAGGACATTCCGATGACTGCATCATATCGAAAAGATGGACATGAGATTTATCAAAGACGAAGAAAAAAATACACATTAAGTCCAGAAGAAATTGCCGTTCTAAAAGAAATTTATAATGATGAAATAGTCGACAGAGATTATCAATTAATAGATGCAGACTTTGTATGGGATCAAAACAGAGGTTATAAAATATTGGCGGCTAAATTTAAAGAAAAACTGGAAGCAATCCGTGATTATAACTTTACACAATTAAAACACCCTGTTAAAAAATTTTTCAGCGTATTTTTTACTAAAAACACTGCTCGCTTAGAAACTGCAATAGCCTATATCAATTATCACACACTGAATCGGCTCGATCTTGAAGATATTTCTTCTTGTTTAGATGAATCAGAAGATTTACCATCGCGTAAACTCCACCTCTATGATCAAACTGATAAAAATACCAGTTTTTTATTTTCTGCAAAAAATGTATTAAATACACTTAAAAATCAAGCAAAGCATTTTTTATTTATCCCTTTCGGTCAAATTGCACGATTAGCAAATTTATTTGAAAAGAAAAAATCAGACAATCGTAAATTTTATGTAGAAAATAAAATTGCTCTCAAGCTCAATGTAAAAGATGCTAATTCTGCAAAAAATGCGTTAATGAAACAAATAGACTCTTCTTCTGAGAGTATTATCCCTACTTATCCGGTAGGTACTTTGACTAAAGCCATGCCAGACGTACAAGGAATTGTTAAACATTCCGATTTAAAAGCGCTGCTTGAAAATGCAGAACTTGATATTAGAAATGAACAAGCATACAAAAATATATGCGCTGAACTAAACGCAATATATGATTTAGAAACGCTTCCGAATTTGAGTGATTTTTCTGGAAAAAATAAATACGTCGCGACTTCGATAGCAGTTATTCGCAAATTGCAAATAATAATTGACATTGCTAGAGCAAATGCGACAGTATTTTCACAGCGTAATTATCCTTCTCCTACATTCGATTTACCCATAGATAAATCACAATATAATTACTATGACAAAATTGTTGATCTAGCAATGCGTGATATTAATACGATTAAAGGATTAACGCCTTATACCAAGTTTCTGACTATTTTTCCAAGCCAAGATAAAGAAACTAAAATTGCAAGAGCACATCATCGTACTGATGTCATTGTATCGCCTTTAGAACCTAAGCCTGAACCACAAAGATTAATGAATTAACACTGCGGCGCTATACAAGGAATAATAAAATTAATTAATAGGATATTTATCATGAATGTCGTACCGACTTATCGTTTGGAAGCGGCCAAGGCGTATAAATTACGCCATGAAAAATATTCTTTTTCCGAAGCAGAACAAAAATATCTTAAAGCCATCTTTGATGACGCAAAAATTGACACGCTTCGTTATCTCGCAGCAACAACGGAAGAACAGCGTGTCATAAACACTGGCGTAAAAGAAGTCACCACAGGGAGATATGATACTGACAATGATTTTGTATTTGATGAGCACAGTGGATATCAAAATTTACTCTATAAATTTGCTCAAAAAATTAAAGCCATTAAAAGACATAATCGTCAATTAGAAATAGAGCATCCCTTCAAGCATTTCTGGGGATTTTCCACGATAGATTATCGCCCACTTGAAGCCGCATTTTTTTATATAAAATACCATCATTATCATATGAATGCTTTAATGCATGTTGAATCCACTTACGCAATCAGAGCATGCAATGAAAAAGACAGACATAAACAATTTGAATTAGATGATGAAATTGTTGCAACAGAAAAAGAAGCAATGCGACAAAGGACGCCTCCTAGTTATCAAATATATAAATCTGCAAGTTCAGAAAAATTAGCCGTGCAAAAAGTTGAATCTGTTTCTTCGGTAGCACGAGAAGATACAAGTCAAAACGAGGTCAACGCTGAAAAATTACGAAGAAATTTAGAACGACAACAATTTAAATATTCATCTAAAAATATCACAAGAATACTTGAGAAGTGCCCGTCATTACCTTTTAGCAATATAAGGTCATTATGCTCTGCATACACAGATAAAATACTCAAAGCGTCAGAGTTAATGAAAAGTTTAGGTTTAAAACATGAAAAAGAACTATTTATAAGAAGAATTGAAACAGGTTCAGAAACTATTTTTGCGCAATATATTGGTAACGAACCTAAAGGAATTGTCACACATAAACAATTAGCCAAATTTATTTCTGAAAATGAGGAGCTGTTATTAGCGCCCACACCTGTACCCTCTCCTAATGTTTCTCCTAACACTTCTCCTAATGCAACGCCTGAAAAAATCAAGATCCGCCATAGAGATCAACTAGCAGCTAATGGTCAACAATCTAGTCCGCCCAATCGCATTGTGCCTGTATTAAACCTCAATTTACTTTTAGATAAAAATGGAGATTCTGAAAATTCTGAAAGTGACATAACTGCTGTAACAGAATATTCTCCGCATGTTGTTCATAGCGAGACAAAGCACATCCATTTAGTACCTGAAAGAAAAATTCCCTTATTATCCAATCGCAGAATATTAGCGGGTACAATTGTAGATATGATTAAAAGCCTTGTCCAAGATGACAAAGATTTTTTAGCAACAGCGTTGCCCGTTGACGAATTTATTAAATCATTTACTCAGTTTATTGAAGAAATAAAAACTGATTATTTAAATGAATTAAAACAGCAACAATATCCAGATAATTTACAAGGTAAAATATTATTACTAGAAACTATCGTCAAAAAAGCAGAAACATTGATTCAAAATTTATGTTCTAAAAAAGATAATCAAGAATCTAAGTTAAGCCCAGTGAGTGATCAACCTCAAATGAGCGAACCCATTCTTTCTCTCATTGTACCAAAAATAGATTTTACTTTAATAAGGCAACAAGCTGAAACTATACAACAATCAATTACGCAAGCTCAAAATTATATTCGGGCATTTCAAAAGTTAGACAATCTCCCACTTGAAAAATTTGTAGAACGCGCGCAAGAAAAAATTGATAAATTGGAAGGCATCATTGAAAAAGCACAACAAACAATAAAAGAAATTCAAAGAAGACATAATCGCGCATTGTCACCACAAATTGAAAGCTATAAAAAACTGATTAAACTTGCGGAAACTGATATTTATGCAATAAGAGAATTATCACGCTATAATGGATTGCTTTTATTTAATCCTGAAAAAAAGAAAAGTAATGTTGAATGGTCAAGGTTCCATACAATTCAATCATATACTAAATGTGTTGCCCCAACCCCCATGAATACACCTCGCCCTTCTTTATCATCAACGCCAATACATAGCGCAAGACTACCTTAATTCTTTAATTAATATAATTTAATTTTACATAATTGATTATGGGTATTACCTATAAAACTTCCCCAACCTAAGTAAAATTGATCTTGACCTAAAATTAAACGCTGGCATTTTTCAACCTGCACCAATAAAAAAATTGCAAACTCATATAAAATATTAATATATCTCTTTATTAAATTCACAATAACTTTGCTATGATGTGGGTCACGCAATAAAAGAAATGCTTTTTGTAATGAGATAGGGCCTAATTCAATTAATATCCTCAATGTCACAGTCATGACTCGCTGACCCAACAAAGTATTGTTATTCAGTAATAAACCATTTTGATGTTGATGCGTTATACAATTGTTTTTATCAATGCAATCCCAATGCGGCACAAATTGTTTGATGGTTACTGGTATACCTTTACAACAATGGTTTAATATGTTTGTTAATGATAATGCGTTATGCACACGTTGACCAAATAAACTGACACAAGCATATTCTTGTAAATTATCATCATTGATTACACCACCGGATAAAGCGTGCAAATAATTCAAATAGTGTGAATCTTGTTGTTCTAGTTGCAGGAGAACTTGATATTTTTTCCATGCCAAATAAAACAAATCATAAATTCTCTGTTGAAAAATATCTAAAAATGCACGTGCTTTTTTCGCCTGCTCTGAATCATTGTGTGTGAGTGAAATCCAATAATGCGGCAATGGAGAATCAACGCCATATAATCCCAAATAATTTACAAAGAGATGTATTATCCCCTGCTCATCTTGATGGATGGATTGAATTGTTTGATGTGGAAAAGTTAATTCTGCGCTAGCATGACATTGTATTTTTCTATTTGATGGATTGCTATTAAATAAATTCTCTTCTAAATAATATTTTTCAAAATATCGGATTAGTTGAAAGAAATCATTGTTTAGATTCATATATAGTTCTCGTTAATTTTTATCCTTCTCCCGCCTGCGAGAGAAGGATAAAAAAGTTAAATTAAATGGTTAATTCCCATCATCTCATCCCAAAATAATTCCTGTTGTGATGGGATACAAATTATTTTCAGTTGCACATAACTATTAATTTGCGCATAACTGCTTAAAAAGCTGTGTATGACTTGACCGAACATAAACATCTCAGCAATAGACATAAACACCGTTTCATCAACTGTTAATGAAAGTAAAGTGCCCTGAACCATAATTCCTTTAATCATTTTTTTTATGGGAGTGATAGCAATTTGTTTCATTGCAAGTATTCGACGATTATTTTCAGGTAACAGAGACCAATTATATAAATTCAACAATTTTTGAAACGCGCCAATATCTGCCAAAGTATGATAATTCAGTGATAAATTCGAAACTAATAACCACTGCCAATGATTTCGCTGTGGTGGATATATTATTGCAGTTGGCCTGGTCATATTAAATGCACTCATCGAAGCATTTGCATTAACCAAATGAAGTTCAGTATTTTCATGTAAATAAAGTCGTGGATAATGACCGTTACATACCGTTATTTGAGAGGATAAAATTTCCGCTTTCGATTCAGAAACGTTCCCTAATTGTAAATAGGGTTGTAAAAATTCAGCGCCTATATCTTGATATTTCACAGCATAAATACGCGCTTTATTTTGCGAATAATTAAAATCAGTATACGGTTCATAGTGATATTGCTTTCCTGATTTTATTTCACATCCAATGATTGAATCCACACTGAATAATTGCGTTCCTTTCGCATGAGAAATATTAGTCAGCAATGGATATTCACTTCGATCATGCTGAATATGTATTGGTTCCGCAATAGTTTGATACAAATTAATTGCCGGCACACAATTTAATAAAATATGTTTTTCAGAAATAGGTTGCTGAGTAGATAAATTCAACTGAAGACAATGTAATTGCAGGATAAATTGCCGCGTTGTTGGAGGCCAATGTATTTTGTCCAACCCAATAACAGCAATGAAAAAATATTTTTCGCGAAAACAAAAATAATCCAATAACAATGAATATCCTGCATAACCATGAGTACTATTTGGCAGCAAAGTATCTTGTGGTCTCAAATTACAATGCCTGATACTAACAATGTTTTTATATTGAATTTTACTGTCTGGAATTGAAATTATCGTTTCAGTGACACATTTTGTTAAATCATAATATAAATTGCATATGGCATTTAATTCAGCATGTAAATACAATGTTAATTCACTTAAATCTAATTGATTAACGGTGACATTATTATCACATTGAAAATGCAAATGAATAATAGACTGCTTAGACTTTTCGACACGAACAGAGGTTAATTGTAAAGGATGTATTTTAACAGGAAAAACCGTACTAAATTGTGCAGAAATTTGCTCCTTCCCCAGTGGCGGTGTTTTTAAAAGTGTTTTGGCAGGTAATAAATAGGATTGTTGTAAATACGATTTTTTTGCGACAAATTGCAGGATGGTCGCAGAAGGATATGGCCGTAAAAATTGTGGCCAAAATTGTGATAATAATTGCGCGCTGATTTCAGGTAATTCATCATCAATGCGTCTTTTAATTTGCGCAGTTAAATAAGCAAACCCTTCCAATAATCGTTCAACACTAGGATCGCGATCACGCAAAGTTTGTAAATTGAGTAACCCGGCTTGTTCTGGAAAAGCTTTTGCAAAAGATTGTGCAGCTTCATGAAGCAACCGCATTTCTGCTTCGAAATATTCACGCATAATGTCACCTTTTTTATTATTATTTTTTTTGGTTTTTGAATATTAACGAATAATAATTTTATAAACAATATAAATAGTAACTTTGAAACCACCCTCATCTACCGAAGGCACCTTCTCCCGCAAGCGGGAGAAGAAAAAAAACGCAGAATTAATTTTTGTCGTGTACAAAAATATATTAGCTATCTTGGCACACTAATCATTTATATAACCCACCACACTCCCAACCCAATTCTAAAAGAAAAATTATCCAGAATTACGCATTGTAAATCTTAACCATCCGCGTTTGCGAAGTGGTGGTTCGCATAAGCAGACCGTGAAAAATAGAATCATTTCTCATACATTTAGAAATCAATTACTGTCTGCGTTGTGAACCACCACTTCGCAAACCAAAGTAAAGCGAAAATATCCAGTAAGTATGCTCAAAATTTTTCTTTTAAAAGAAAAAAATCTCATGCTTCAAATGGATTAAATATTTCATTAATTTGTTGTGTCACGCGAATAAATGTTGTTCTTTTTGATAATTCTTTTAAATGTTGTGCGCCTACATAAGTACATGTCGAACGTACACCACCCAAAATATCCAAAATTGTTTCATTCACCGGACCACGATAAGGCACATTAACCGATTTACCTTCACTGGCACGATAATCAGCAACTTTACCCTTATATTTTGTCATTGCCTCAGCAGAACTCATGCCATAAAAACGTTTAAATTTCTTATTATTTTCTACAATAATTTCACCTGAAGATTCATCATGACCAGCCAACATACCACCTAACATCACAAAATCCGCTCCTGCAGCAAATGCTTTGGATACATCACCAGGCACAACACAACCTCCATCAGAACAAACCAATCCTTTTAAACCATGAGCAGCGTCCGCACATTCGATAATGGCTGAAAGTTGTGGATAACCCACACCGGTTTTTTTACGTGTTGTACAAACTGATCCTGGACCAATACCGATTTTGATAATATCAGCACCAGATATAATTAATTCTTCCGTCATTTCACCTGTTACAACATTTCCGGCCATAATAATTTTCTCTGGAAATGTATCACGCACTTTTTTAATAAAATCGATAAAATGTTGCGAATAACCATTAGCCACATCCAGACAAATAAAAGGTGTTTTCACAATCGCCAATACACGTTTAAGTTGATTAAAATCTTCTTCGCTAGTGCCTGCGCTCACAAAACTATAATTGACGGCATTAGACTCATTTTGAAATTTTTGCCATTCATCCACTGTTACAAATTTATGAATTGCTGTTAATAATTGATGTTTTGACAATACTTCTGCCATAGCTAATGTGCCAGTATGATCCATATTAGATGCAATAATGGGCACCCCAGACCATGTAGTACGAGCATATTTAAACGTATATTGTCTTTGTAAAACAACTTCTGCACGCGAGCGCAATGTACTTCTTTTAGGACGAATTAATACATCTTTAAAATCTAATTTTGTGTCTTGTTCAATACGCATAAAAACCTCATATTTAATCCCAAAAAAAAGCCATGTCATTGACATGGCTTTCAGAGTTTACTGCACTTTAATTAATTACATCAAATATTACGATGCGATGATTTTATTAAGCGATATCCCAAGTAATTTGTGCACCAACTACGTTTGCATAATTACTGGTAGTACCAATTGTTGTATCAGTTTGTGGCCCAAAGATAACAGTATTGTTAATGCCACCATTATCAATAAACAAGTGGGTATAACCCACATCAAGACCTATGCAACGTGATGCTTGATAATGAGCACCAATTGCTAACGCAAAACGGTTACCATCTGGTAAACGGAGATTGCGATCAACCGCATTGGTTGGATTTTCATCATAGCCAACACCACCACGTAATAACCATTGGTCAGTCAGTTGTACACTGGTACCTAAAGAACCACGCCATGTATTGCGGAAATTCTCTGGAATAAATACAGAAATTTGTGTTGGATCAAATCCACCCGTTACTAAATCAGGTACAACGGCTTCCACATTATTCAATTGTAAGTGATTAAATATTTCCCATTGGGTATAGGTCACGCTGCCCATAACTGCCCAAATTGGTGTGATATTTGTGTAACCACTTAACATGGTAAATGCAGGCATTGAAATTGATGTATTAGCACCATTATTACTAATTTGTGTATTTAAAAATGGTGTTGGCGCTGGTGTAGCTGCCATTGGCCCTTCAAATTCACTGTTGCCGGTAGGTTCAAATGATACTTGTGAGTGATAGGCTAAGCCGAAGCGTGTGTCAGGTGTAAGTTGATATAAAACACCCACATGATAACCATAACCCCAATCATTTGCTGTATTTTCACTTTCAGTATCAAATGCTGTCGTTGGCAAACCTGTAGCTAAAGCGAATGATGGTAAGCCCGCCATAGAACTTAAGGTTGCATTTAATCTTTCAATATCTGCACCAGCACCCACTGACCATTGATCAGTCAGTTTCACACCGATAGCTGGCGTAAAATCCACCACCGTCAAACTAGATTCTGTTGCGGTATAACGCACGATTGAATCATCACCCCACATCGTTTGTAAACCAAATGGAACTGTTAAACCTGCTGCAAAAACCATTGCAGGGTTAATGGGTACCGAATAATAGAAGGAAGGAATAACACCATCTTTACCACCTTGTGCTGTTCCAGATTCACCGGTCGGTGGTAATAGGGGTGCACCAGTTAATGGGTTTCCAATATTTGTGCCCCATTGACTAGTCCCTGTAAATTTTGAATTAAACATAATACCATCAGCAGATGCGACAAATTGTTGATGGTCAAGACGAGTTAAACCTGCTGGATTATAAAATGCGGTACTAGCATCTTCTGCGATCGCTGCACCACCAGCATCATAGTCACCAACACCCACACCATTTTCTTCGAATAATTGAAACCCAGATGCCATGGCACTACTTACGTATCCAGTTAAAATTCCTGCCAAGCTAATGCTTAAAAACCCTTTTGCAGCAAAAAGCCTTTTTTTCATGATATAAATCCCTCAATAAATAAAGTCAGAATCCCGTCAACTGCTGTAATAATTCCATGGGTACCAGCAGTAAAATATACCCTCAAAAAAACTCATGAATGTTAGCACAGGTTATTAAATTGGCAAATAAAATCTTTGCCATTGAAAAAATGCGAATTAATTTGCAAATTCATCGGGATGCAATAATTTAATAGACTCATCTAATCTGTATGCTTTTGGCCCAACCACTTTTTCCGCTTTTTCTTTTAACAATTGACTGGGTGCTTTTAATGAGAGAATACGCACACGTTGACCATATTTTAATTGGCCACATGAAATGGGTCGCATTGTTTCTTGATCGGCAATGACAATTAAATCAGGAGCGGTAGTTAAATCTTGATAATTACCACTATTTAATTTTTTCCGTAATTTTAGATATTCATTTTTAAAAATCACTTCCACTTCTTCGCCGTGATCATTTGCACAAACTACACCGCCCACCGAATAAGCATTTTTTACCGCGAGTTTTAAATCTCCAATTCGACCGTTAAATTCTTCTTTTATTTCTTTGTACTCTGTAGTTTTTAGATAATTATTTAAAATATTCATCATACTGCCAGCATTTTTATTATTATTGAAAATCGATCCTATTTTTTCTGCAATAGAATGTGTGCCAGGAATACACACTTTTTTAGCAGTTATACCAAACATTGGCATATAGGCGATAAATGTTACTCCACCCATTTTATCTGTATATTCGCGAGCTTTTTCTTCGAGTTGCTGAGCATTTTCTGCTTCAATTAATTGTTGACCCGTTCCACAAGCCAATGCTGCGATATGTTTATGGATTTGTTCTTCGATGATCGGTGTGACCATATCGAGAGCCGGTAAAGCTCTCCCCATGCAATCGGCATCCACAACTGGAACTCCCAATTCTGCAGCAGCGACTAGTGGTAGTAATCCATTCGCTCCGCCAATTTCAACGCTCACAATAGCATCAATTTTTTTACCTAAACGATTTTGTAAATTAAGAATTGCATTTCCCATTTCTTCTTTTGAAGGTAATTTTTCTTCGCAAACAGAAGGAGAACCCATAATCCCAAAACAAATTACTGTTGCATCATCCGCTAAATTTTCAAGTGGAATAATTTTTATTTCTTTACCATTTTTTATGCAGTCATTAACCATGAAAGCAGGTAATCTTGTATCACCACCGCCCCCTGATCCCAAAATGCCATGACCGACTTCTTTATCTTTAATTCTTTCTTGAGTCATTTTTGATGTGTGATTTATTTCATTAACGATTTCATTGGATAATTCTGTACTGTTAACTTCTTTATTTTCACAATGGGATAATTGTGTTAATTGGTCATTATTTTTGTCGTTGGTATTGTTTTGAATATTATGATTAGAAAATTTTTGTTGCGTTTCTATATTAAATTCAGATTTATTATCTAATGATTGTGATGTCTGTATTTGTCCAGCAACTTTAATGGTAACTAGCGTTTGTTTGCCAGGGACATATTGTATTTCTTCTTCATTTCTGAATTTTTCTTTAATCGAATTTAATTCAGCACCTTTTTTTATCGCTTTTGCTACTGCTTGCAAATAAACTTCTTTAATGGCTTGCTGTCTATTGATTTTTTCGAAATCAAAATGTTTTGTATGTATACCGCTGATTTCACCTTGTGCTGCACCTAAGGCATTGGCTACGTTGGCATTTGCTGGAATTACAATTTTGTTAATTTTATCTTTTAATAAATGCAACAATTTCTGTTTTTCAAATAAATTACTCCCACCGCCAACTAACATTAAAACATCTGGTTTTTCTTGGGTTGATAACCAAGTCTCACGAATAATCGCAGCCAGTTTTTCGTGCAAAATATTATCTATTTTTTCAATGTCTTGTTCAGCATAAAGACCCGATTTTTTAATAATATTGTCCCCAGTAATTCTTCCTTTAAATACAGCAATATCAGTTGCAGTGAGTGTTTTACCACCAAAACATATCGCTTCTTCTTTGAGTTTTAAACCCACCGATTCAGGACCAATTGCAATATTTTCATTCTCTTTAATGATTACTTTACTGCCACCGCCTAATGCGATTGATTCTGAACTAATGCAAGATTGATTTAAGGGAATGCCAGCAACAGAAAAACGTGAATTAATTTCTATTGCTGCGCCATTTCTGATGAGTCCCACATCCGTTGACGTGCCTCCAATATCAGCAACAATTATATTTTTGATGCCCATTTGTTGTGCGATACTGGCTGCGCCACGAATACTATTAACTGATCCCGCATTAATCGTTAAAATAGGTTTTTGTTGTTCATCACGATTTTCAGTTAATGTTTGTATCGGATCTATTGAGCCATCATTATGACTGAGACAAACACTGGCTTGATTTAATCCTAAATTTTGCACCGTTTGTTGAATGGCATCACACACATTTTGATAAATAGGCAGTAAAGCGGTATTAAGAATAGTTGCATTTTCTCGTTCGAGTAAGCCTAATCCTCCCATTTCATGTGATAAGATAATTTTGAGAAGAGGATTATATTTTTTAAGGATTTGTGCTGCTTCTTTTTCTTGATTGGGATTAATATGCGAAAAAACGCCCGTAATTGCTACATGATCGAAATTATAATCTTTTAATTCAAACGCAATATTTTTGAGTTGTTCTTCATCCAGATTTGAAATGGGTTTACCATTATATTCATATCCACCATTAATAATATAGGATTTAGCTTTTACATTTTTTTCAATTTCTGATGGCCATCCAGTACAAGGGGGAATTGCTGTTGTAGCTGGATATCCAAGACGTATCACTGCCACTTTATTTAAGCGATTTTGTAATGTTGCATTTAACAAATGGGTAGTGCCAATCATGACAAATTTAATTTTATCTTTTTGCACCTGCGACAATTCAAATACTTTTTTAATTGTCTCAGCAATACCTATATTAATATCAGTGGTTGTGACTGTTTTGGCGCTTGCAATGATTCCCCCCTCACAAGTGAGGACTGCATCAGTATTTGTACCACCAACGTCGATGCCAATAATATATTGTGTCATAATTGTGTTTCCAATATTTTATTTGATCGCGATTATGTTTTGAAATTATTAATTAAGTAGAAATAAATAATATTTTAGAACATACGCTTATGAATTGTTATTTAAAATTACATCGCTTCGAAAATACCAGCTGCTCCCATACCTGTGCCAATACACATTGTTACCATACCATATTTTTGTTTATGCCGTTTTAATCCATGCACAATGGTTGCCGTACGTATTGCACCCGTAGCACCTAATGGATGGCCTAATGCAATAGCACCACCTAATGGATTTACTTTTGAGGTATCTAATTGCGAATTTTTAATAACTGCCAAGCTCTGCGCAGCAAAAGCTTCATTTAATTCTATCCAATCCATATTTTCTAATTTTAAATTGGCTTTCTTTAAAGCTTTTGGAATTGCTTCTATAGGTCCAATACCCATAATTTCAGGTGGTACACCAGCAACACTATATGAAATAAATTTAGCGAGCGGTGTTAAATTATATTTTTTTAACGCTTCTTCATTAACCACTAAAATCGCAGCAGCTCCATCACTCATTTGTGAACTATTACCTGCTGTTACTGTACCTCTTGCAGCAAATACGGTGGGTAATTTCGCTAATATTTCCAAAGTACTGCCAGCACGAGGGCCTTCATCTTGAGAAATGATTTTTGTGGAATTCATCATTTTTTCATTAGATAAATCTGGAAAAGATTCATTGACCGTATAAGGCAATATTTCTTCATTAAATTCACCATTTTTTATTGCCGCTAACGCGCGATTATGACTTTCTAATGCAAAAGCATCTTGCTGTTCTCTGGTAATTTGCCACTGTTTTGCAACGTTTTCTGCGGTAATTCCCATGCTATAAGCAATAGCAACATGTTCTTCAGTTGGCCAAAAAAAAGCAGGATTTGCAGTAAATTTATTACCACCCATGGGTACCATGGTCATGCTTTCTACACCACCAGCAATAATCACATCTGCTTGACCTAATGCAATGCGATCTGCAGCCAGTGAAACCGCTTGTAGCCCTGATGAACAAAAACGATTAATTGTCATGCCAGGAACTGAATTAGGTAATCCAGCTAATAATAAAGAAATTCGAGCCACATTCATGCCTTGCTCACCTTCAGGCATTGCGCACCCAATAATAACATCATCAATTGCATGTGGATCTAAATTAGGCGATTTATTTAATACGCCTTTTATTGTGTGAGTTAATAAATCATCAGGCCTTACATTTTTATATACACCACGAATTTTTCCGACAGGTGTACGTACAGCTGCTGCTATATAAACTTCTTTAATTTGGTTATTCATAATTTTCTCCATTTAAATAATATTAATATCTTTTTTCCTTCTCCCGCTTGCGGGAGAAGGAAAAAAAGAAATTAATTCCTCAAAGGCTTACCATTAGCCAGCATATATTTAATACGATCTTGTGTTTTATCATTTGCAATTAATTCCAGAATCGCTTCACGTTCCAAACGTAAAATCCAGTTTTCATCGACTAGCGATCCTGCAACCACTTTACCACCACAAATCACTTCTGCAATTTTACTGGCAATAAAATAATCATAATCAGAAATAAAACCACCCTCGCGCATATTCACTAATTGCATTGCAATTGTTGCAATTCCTGGCAGACCAGCAACAGCAAAACGTGGTTTTAATGGGGGTAAATAACCTGAAGCATGCATTGCTAAAACCTGTTGTTTTGCGACAAATAAAATTTCATCGGCATTCATCACCACAATATCTGTTTTTCTTAAATAATCTTTTTGTTGCGCATCTATTGCACTGGAAGAAATTTCTCCAAGCGCAACTTGTTTAAAATAATTTTGTATATACCGGAATGGATCTTCACCTTGTGCTTTTTGCGCGGCACGCAATGCTAATTCCGTTAAACCACCGCCCGCTGGTAATAATCCCACACCAATTTCAGGTAACCCAATATACGTTTCAAATGCAGAAACACGTAATGCACAATGCATGGTTAATTCACAACTACCACCCAATGCTAAACCACGAATTGCAGCAACGACAGGAATTTGTGCATATCGTAACGCCAATGAAGTATCTTGAAATTTTTTAATTAATGGTGCTGCATTATTTATATCAACTTCCGCTAAATTTGCACCGGCACTGAAAACATCACCACGACGTTGCCAAATAATTAATCCCTTATAATCTTTTTCAGCATATTTAATTGCTTCAAAAATACTGTCTAATACACCATTATTAATCGTATTTAATTTCGTTTTAAAACTTAAAATAGCGATGCCATCACCATCACTCCATAAACGAGCGGCATCATTTTCAAAAATGGTTTTACCCTCATCAGCAATTTCAGCTAATACGGGTTCAATAAATCGTTGTTTTTTATAAACCGGTAATTGTGAACGCGCTACAAATTGATTTTGTTCAGGTGAATATGCACCTTGTGCTTGATAAACGCCTTTTTCATTTTTAATAATCCATTCGGGTAATGGTACATTCGCCATGGTATTATTGGCGGCACGCTCAGCTTCAATTAATTGCGTGACTTGTTGCCAACCAATACTTTGCCATGTTTCAAATATACCTTGTTGCCATCCAAATCCCCAACGCATTGCTAAATCAACATCGCGTACATTATGTGCAATTTGTTGTGCCGTGACTGCTGCATAATGAAATACATCACAAAAACAACGCCACAAAAATTGTGCTTGTGGATTTTTACTATTATATAAAGCCGTGAATTTTTCGGTGGGATTTTTGTTTTTTAATATGGTTAATACTTCCGCATCGGGTTGTTGATCAGCTAAGCGATATTTTTTAGCGGTTACATTCCAAACATATATATCTTTACCGACTTTTTTATAAACACCTGCACCCGTTTTTTGTCCTAATGCGCCTTGTTGAATTAATTCCTGCAACCAAGTTGGTGTTTGATAATATTTAGCCCAGGGATCATTTGGTAAATTATCCGTTAATGTTTTAATAACATGCGCCATGGTATCCAAACCAACCACATCTGAAGTACGAAACGTAGCACTTTTTGGACGACCAATTATTGGTCCAGTCAATGCATCCACAATTTCAAAGGGAATATTTAATTGTTGAGCATGATATAACGTAGCTAAAATTGAAAATACACCAATGCGATTTGCAATAAAATTCGGTGTATCTTTTGCATAAATAACGCCTTTTCCTACATTACTCACTAGAAATGTTTCCAACGCGGGCAAAATATTTTTATCTGTTTTTTCATACGGAATAATTTCAACTAAATGCATATAACGCGGCGGATTAAAAAAATGAACTCCACAAAAACGCGTGCGTATTTTTTCAGGTAAAACACTGGCTAATGTAGTAATACTTAATCCAGAAGTATTGCTCACAAAAATAGCATTATCATGTAAATAAGGCGCGATTTTTTGATATAAATTTTCTTTTAAATCCAACCGTTCTGCTATTGCTTCAATAATTAAATCACATTCTTTTAACCAGGATAAATGTTGCTCATAATTAGCAGGCGTAATTTCATCTGCTGATGTTGCAATGGCTAAAGGTGTAGGTTTGAGTTTTTTCAATCCCGCAATTGCTTTAATGACAATCCCATTTTTATCACCTTCCGGCGCAGGCAAATCATATAAAAGTGTGGGTACAACATTGACTAAATGTGCAGCTATTTGTGCGCCCATCACACCGGCACCGAGCACTGCAACTTTGCGAATCTGTAGCGTTGGAGAATTGTCCATAAAACCTCGCTGGTTGTTTTGATGATGAAAAAGAGTGATATCTTAACATAAGAATATCGATTAACAATTATTTCATGAAGCTGACAAGGAAAAGGCATGTTAAATTCAACTGTAGCCTGGATGAAAGCAAATGAAGAAAATTAATTAAATATGAGAAAAAATATATATGCACAATAATTATTCCTTGAACTGCTGAAATCCGGGAAATTAATTTTCATTATGGATTTCTCTCTTAATTTTAAACAGTCAATTGTTAATTGATTAATCATCTCATAAAAATAACGCGTCTAAAGTCAATTGAGAATCAATTACGCTTAAATAATGTGAGTTTGCTTGAATACCAAATGTCGATATCATAGTTATTAATAAAGATTTACGTGTCTCTGTAATTTTTTTAAATATTTGTTTTTTTCTATTTAGCTTATCTGCATAATCTTTTGTTATATTATATATTTCATCATAATATTTTATCTCACATAGATTTATACAACGATCTGCACGGTCAATTACCAAATCAATTTGTGCACCTTGTTCTTTAGTCAATTTTGCAGACTGATAAACCCATGTTGATTCGACTGTGTTGACTGCAGATAATCCTAAAGCTTGTTTAATTTGATGAATATGTTTAAGACATATACTTTCAAAAGCATAGCCAGACCATGTCGACCATGCGTGCGATGCTTGCATTTTTAGCCAATAATCCTTTTCGAATTCACCCATACCAAATTTAGGTACGGGTTCCATCCAATCGATATAAAATAAAGAGAATTCATCAATTAATTTATATCGACCGTTCACTTTTGTTTTACCAAAAGAGGGTATAAACATTATAAAACCAGACTCTTCTAGTTCTCGAATAATATTCGACGATGACCCACCCGATGTTAAATCTACTTGTTTCAAAAGTTCCGCTTTTGTTAAACCAGATGATTTCTGAGCCAATTTACGTATTATCTGTACATGTATATCTGAATTATCAAATAAAGAGGAGTAAAGACGATGAAATTCTTTTACAAGAGGGCCTAAATTTGAAAAACATAGATCATTAATTAATTGTCTTGCTGATTTTCCCTTTTCTAAATAGGATAAATATTTAGGAACACCTCCCAACACCATATAAATATCAATAATTTGCTTACGATCAAAATCAATATACTTTGATTGTAAATATTGTTCCGTTTCATTGAGTGTAAAAGGACGCAATCGTATTTCGCGCGTCATACGGCCATGCAGTCCACCTTTATCATTTAATATTTTATTGATCATCCAGGATGCAGCAGAACCGCAGACTATTAATACTGCATTATTTTTTCTTGAAAAATATCTATTCCAAAAATGTTCTAATGCAGACAAAAATCCTGATTTCTGTGTTGCCAACCATGGTAGCTCGTCAAAAAATAAAATGATTTTTTCATTTGTTTTAATCTTCTCAATTGCTAATCTCAACCTATTAAATGCTTCCTGCCAACTCTTAGGAGGCGATAAGTTTTCCCCAGCGTCAAAAGTTAATGCAAATTCAAATGCGAAATTAGCTAATTGTTTATGTAAACTTTCTTTTTTAACACCTGTTAACTCAAAATAAATTCCTTTATTTTTAAAATAATTATTAATTAAAAAAGTTTTACCGATTCTTCTTCGACCCCACATCACTAAAAATTCAGCCACTTTAGAAGAACAAATAGATTCCAGAATCTTTAACTCATCCTCTCTACCGACAATATCACTCACACTAAACTCACCCCTCATTAAATGACCAAGTTTTCGCTGAGTATCATATCATACTCAGCGAAAATATCAAAAAAAAGCAAGTTTACGCTGAAAATAATATTATACTCAGCGAAAACTTGCTTTTTTAGGCAGTTTTCGCTGAATTTATCGAGGAGGCAAAAACGTGTGACGCAGTTGAATTTATAACCATCGCAGAAGAAAGCTTTTATCAAAATGGTACTGCCCTCACGCTATTAAACCAAGGCTCGTGGTTGTCGCACAGACTCTAAGGGCTATTCATCCTACATTACATATTGGGATAATTCGGGCCGCCCCCACCTTGTGGAGGCACCCAATTAATATTTTGGGTTGGGTCTTTAATATCACAAGTTTTACAATGAACACAGTTTTGTGCATTTATTTGTAAATAAGGCTTGTCATTGTCATGTTTTACTATTTCATAAACACCTGCAGGACAATATCTTTGTTCGGGTGAATTATAAAGTTTTAAATTAATATCAATTGCCACATTTGAATCAATTAATTTTAAATGACACGGTTGATTTTCTTCGTGATTGGTATTTGAAAGAAAAACCGAAGATAATCTATCAAAAGTAATTTGATTATCTGCTTTGGGATAATTGATGATGGGTGATTCACTCGCTTTTTTCAATGATTTATAATCAGCATGATTTTTTAATGTCCACGGTGCACGACCATTTAATATATAAGTATCTACTGCAGAATAAGCAAGTCCTGGTATTAATCCCCACTGAAATGCAGGACGAATATTACGCACTCTATATAATTCATCCCATAACCAACTTTTTTGTAAATTATCCTTATATTCAATTAATTCTTTTTGCGCTACATTTTCACCTGCTGCAAAAAATGTTTCAGCAGCAATCATTGCTGATTTCATTGCAGTATGTGTTCCTTTTATTTTTGGCACATTTAAAAAGCCAGCAGCATCTCCAATAATTAATGCACCAGGCACTGATAATTTGGGTAATGATTGAAAACCACCTTCGACTAATGCTCTTGCGCCATAAGAAATTCTTTTGCCATTTTCAAATAGCGGACGAATATGTGGATGCAATTTAAAACGCTGCATTTCTGCAAACGGATTTAAATAAGGATTTTGATAATCTAATCCTATTACAAATCCTACGGCAATTTGTTGATTATCTGCATGATATAAAAACGATCCGCCGTATGTTTTAAAATCTAATGGCCAACCAACGGTGTGAATGACTGTACCTGGTTTATGTTTTTCTGGTGATATTTCCCATAATTCTTTAATACCAATGGCATAGGTTTGCGGATCACATTCCTTATCTAATTCATATTTTTTTATCAGCATTTTTGTTAATGAACCACGACATCCTTCTGCAAAAAAAGTTTGTTTTGCGTGTAATTCCATACCTGGTTGATATTGTGATGTAGGATTACCTTCTTTATCTATCCCCATTGCACCGGTAGCAATTCCAATGACACGATTTTGCTCATCATATAAAATTTCTGTCGCAGCAAATCCGGGATAAATTTCAACGCCACAATTTTCTGCTTGTTTAGCAAGCCAACGACATAAATTTCCCAAACTAATAATATAATTACCATCATTTTGCATGGGTTTTGGTGTGGGCAAATGAAATGATTTATTTTCAGTGAGAAATAAAAATTGATCATCTATTGCGGGCGTATTTATTGGTGCACCTAAATTTTGCCAATCGGGAATTAATTCATTTAATGCGCATGGTTCTAATACAGCACCTGATAATATATGCGCACCCACTTCAGATCCTTTTTCAACAACACAAATTCGCAATGATTGTTTGCTTAATTGTTGCAAACGAATCGCTGCCGATAATCCTGCTGGACCGGCACCTACAATGACCACATCAAATTCCATCGATTCACGGTTCATGCTTAGTTTGTTCCTTAATTTTTACCACTGCTAAATTGACTCTCTAATCTCTCTACAACTTCCCACTCGTACATTCGAGAGAGCGAATATTTAAAAATTACTCTACCGACATTATAAATTTTGCAAGATACTGTCACAAAATGACAGCATCTTGCAAAATTACTCTTTAAACAACGAATAAAATGCTATAATATGTATAATACTGTCAAAATATGACATCATTCGGGAATCATCACATGTCATTAAGTATTGAAAATACGTTACGGCAACATTCACAACATCTTTTATCTGATTGTGACTTAGAACTTTTGATGGATGGTACTCCCAATAGCCGTCATAGCAAAGTGAAACGCCTTATCCAGCAAGGCAAGTTGATACACATTAAACGAGGATTGTATCTCATCACTGAATTATTAGGACATAACGAACAACCTCATTCTTTCGAAATAGCTCAACGCATTTATTCGCCATCATATATTAGCTTTGAATCAGCACTTTCTTATCATCAATTAATTCCGGAACGTGTTTACACCACCACTTGCGCTTGCACTAAACGTTCAAAAGAATTCCATACTCCTCTTGGAATTTTTAGTTATTTACAATTACCTACTAACAATTTTTTTATCGAAGTGGAATTAATCACTTACAACAATTACCACTTTTTTATGGCGAAACCCTGGAAAGCAATTTGTGATTATGTGTATAGCAATCATTTTGTAGGTGATAACTTTACAATGTTGTTAGAAAATTTACGTATAAATAAATCCGATTTACCTTTGATAAAAAATGAAGAATTAGACATATTAGATGATTATTATCAAAGAAAATATATCACTAAATTTATTAAAAACATTAAGCGTGCATATAACATATGAACATACCTATTATTCAAAATAAGTTACTCTCTTATGAAAGCAAAACCATTGATGATCAACAAAATGCTTTAAAAGAAATAGCGCAAGAAATCGCCTTGATGTCTTTATCAAGAGCAAATTTCTTTAAAATCGCCACATTTCAAGGCGGGACGTGTCTAAGAATATTATATGGACTCGAAAGATTTTCAGAAGATTTAGATTTTATATTAGATTACCCAGATATAAATTTCGCCTGGGACAGTTTTATTATCAATATGCAAGAAGACTTTAAAACATATGGTTTCTCACTTGAATTACAAAAAAATAATAACGAAAAAACTGCAGTTAAAAAAACATTGCTAAAAGCGCATTCGACGGGAGGCGTATTAATCATTAAAGATTTACGCACCAACATACCTAAACTTAAAATTAAATTAGAAATAGATACAAATCCGCCAGAGGGCTCTCAATTTGATATAAAATACTGTGACTTCCCTTTACCATTTAGTATTAAAACACAAAATTTACCAAGCCTTTTTACAGGTAAGTGTCATGCTTTATTATGCCGTGGCCACCTAAAGGGTAGAGATTGGTACGATTTTAGTTGGTATATAGCACGAAAAACACCAATTAATTTTCCATTTTTAACTAATGCAATAAATCAAACAGTATCCTGGGAAAAACAAAATATTAAATTAACGAAAGAATGGCTAATCAAACAACTAAAAAAAATAATTCATGAAATCAATTGGAATACAGCAAAACAAGATGTTTCACGATTTTTAAGAGCACATGAACAACCTACTTTATCGTTATGGTCAGAAGAATTCTTCTTGTCACGACTAGATAAATTATCAGCATATCTCTAAAAAATAATAATTATTGTGATAGCCTCATTTCTATTTTGACACGCCGCAAAAATATATAATTTATTAAGTAAATGCCTTGATTAAATCGTTCGCAAAACTGCAAATTACCAGTATAATCGATCGCTTAAATCACATGAGGTTACCATGGACAAACTTAAAATTCTGGTGGGTGTCAAACGTGTTGTTGACTACAATGTCAAAATCCGTGTGAAGGCGGATGAAACTGGTATTGAAACTAATAATGTCAAAATGTCGATGAATCCATTTGATGAAATCGCTGTTGAAGAAGCGGTTCGATTAAAAGAAGCTGGGCTAGCCAGTGAAATTGTTGCGGTATCGATGGGTGCTGGTACATGCCAAGAAACTTTACGTAGTGCATTGGCTTTAGGTGCTGATAAAGCGATTTTGATTCAGACTGATCAAGAATTGCAGCCACTTGCAGTTGCTAAATTATTCAAAGCAATTGTTACTCAAGAACAACCGCAATTGGTGATATTGGGTAAACAAGCGATTGATAGTGATAATAATCAAGTGGGTCAAATGTTAGCCGCTTTATTACAATGGCCGCAAGGTACATTTGCTTCTAAAATTTCGGTACAAGAAAATAAAGTCTTGGTGACACGAGAAATAGATGGCGGATTAGAAACAATTTCATTAAATATGCCTGCAGTTATTACTACTGATTTACGATTAAATCAACCACGATATGCTTCTTTACCCAATATTATGAAAGCGAAACAAAAACCACTTTCTGTTATTACGCCTGAATCGCTCAATGTTGATATTTCACCGAGATTAAAAATAATTAAAGTGACAGCGCCACCCGTGAGAAAATCTGGTGTATTGGTGAATAATGTAGCGGAATTAATTGATAAATTGCGTAATGAGGCAAAAGTAATCTCCTGACTTGCGAAAAATTATTAGGAATTTAATATGAATATTCTTGTTATCGCTGAACATCAAAATAATGAATTAAAACCTGCTACATTGCATACTATTTCTGCTGCAAGTCAATTAGATAAAAATATTTCAGTTTTAATTGCGGGACATAATTGTAAAGAAGTAGCAAATGAAATTGCCACCATTGAAAATGTGAGTAAAGTTTTATTAGCCGATGATGCGGTATACAGAAATCAATTAGCAGAAAATTTAAGTCAATTAATCGGAAAATTAGCTGAAAATTATGATTATATTTTGGCACCCGCAACGACCTTCGGAAAAAATTTAATGCCACGTGTTGCTGCTTTATTAGATGTGGCACAAATATCAGATGTCGTTGCAATTCAAGCTGCTGATACATTTGTGCGACCTATTTATGCCGGAAATGCTTTAGCCACAGTACAATCAAATGATAAAGTTAAAATTATTACTGTGCGATCAACTGCATTTAATGCAGCAATTAAATCATCATCAACTGCGCCTATCGAAACAATTTCAATTATTAATGAAAACAAATTAACTACATTTATTGATCATGAATTATCACCTTCTATAAGACCCGAATTAACATCGGCACGTGTTATCGTGTCTGGTGGACGTGGCATGCAAAATAGTGCAAATTTTAAATTATTAGATGAATTAGCCGATGAATTAAATGCGGCAATTGGTGCATCACGTGCAGCAGTTGATGCGGGATTTGTGCCGAATGATTATCAAATTGGTCAAACAGGAAAAATTGTTGCGCCTGAATTATATATTGCTATTGGTATTTCGGGAGCTATTCAACATATTGCGGGAATAAAAGATAGCAAAATTATTGTGGCAATTAATAAAGATCCCGATGCGCCAATATTTCAAATTGCTGATTATGGTTTGATTGGAGATTTGTTTACGATTTTGCCGGAGTTAACTGAGGCGTTGAGAAATAAATAACACGCATTTCTTCATTCTCTCGCTTACGGGAGAATGAAAGAAAATGTATTTTTTTATTATTATCACTGGAGAAAAATTATGTTAGTAGGTGTACCAAAAGAAATTAAAAGCCATGAATATCGTGTTGGAATGGTACCTGCGAGTGTGCGTGAATTAACTAATAAAGGACATAAAGTTTTAGTAGAAAGTGGCGCGGGTGCTGGCATAGGAATTAGTGATACTGATTATCAACATGTCGGCGCTGAAATAATTCATGATGTTAAATCGTTATACAATAAATCAGAATTAATTGTAAAAGTTAAAGAATTACAACCCCAAGAATTTTCTTTATTACATGATGGCCAAATATTATTTACTTATTTACATTTAGCACCCGACCCCGAACAAACTAAAGCATTATTATCTTCAGGATGCACAGCCATTGCTTATGAAACGGTAACTGATGATCGTAACGGTTTACCTTTATTAGCACCGATGAGTGAAGTGGCGGGACGCATGTCAATTCAGGCAGGAGCACATTGTTTAGAAAAAGCACAAGGTGGTAGAGGTATTTTATTAGGCGGCGTGCCTGGTGTTAAATCAGCAGATGTTGTTGTAATTGGTGGTGGCGTTGCAGGAACCAATGCAGTACGCATGGCAATGGGTATGGAAGCACAAGTGACTGTAATAGATAAATCATTAAATCGTTTAAAAGAATTAGATTTACAATTCGGCTCTAAAATTAATACTATTTATTCCACTGCAGATTCGATTGAAAAATACGTATTACATGCCGATTTAGTTGTCGGTGCCGTTTTAGTGCCTGGCGCTGCTGCACCAAAATTAGTGACACACGAAATGATTAAAGAAATGAAACAAGGAGCAGTGGTCGTTGATTTAGCCATTGATCAAGGCGGTTGTTTTGAAACTAGCCGACCAACCACTCATGCTGATCCTACTTATGTTGTCGATGGTGTAATCCATTATTGTGTAACCAATATGCCTGGCGCTGTGGCGCGTACAGCAACTTTCGCGTTAAATAATGCGACATTGCCCTTTATTTTAGCGTTAGCTAATCGTGGATTAAAAAATGCATTAACAGAAAATCCGCATTTATTACAAGGATTGAATATACATAAAGGAAAAATTACATATGCTGCAGTGGCGGAATCATTGCATTTAGAATATGTAGCGCCGTTGATTGCATTGACGCAGAATTAATTCTGTTGTCTCTTTGATTGCTATTACTCAGAATTAATTCATGCCTCCTTCTCCCGCTTGCGGGAGAAGGAAAAAAAATCGGAGAAAATAATTTATGTTACCTTGCTTTGAATTACCAAAATCATCCAACGCAATTCCAATTACCATTTTAACCACAGAAAATTTAGCGAAATGGACAGAACAACAAAATGAATTTACGCGTAATTGGTTAAAAAATACGGGATTTATTGCAAAACCTGAAACATTTAATTTAATTCCCAATGCGCAAGGACAATTATCACGCGTTGTTATAGGATCTAATTCATTAAATAATTTTTGGTCAATCGGTAATTTATCAACAACATTACCACCGGGTATTTATTTTTTAGAAGGCGTGACAGAACAATTTGCGCAACAACAAGCTGCAATTGCTTGGGGATCAGGTGCCTATCAATATACAAAATATAAACCCGCTAATAAAACTGTTGCAAAATTTATGTTAGCTGAAAATAGTGATGTGCTGTATGTTGAAAATGTACTGCAATCGATTTATTGGATTCGTGATTTAATTAATACGCCCACAGAAAATATGGGACCAGCAGAATTAACAGAAGAAGCATTAATTTTAAGCAGTGAATTTAATGCCACTGTAACACAAATTATTGGCGATGATTTATTAGCACAGAATTATCCAGCAATTCATGCTGTAGGACGAGCAGGACATCAAGCACCACGATTAATTGATATTCGTTGGGGAAATAAAAATGATCCTAAAATTACTTTAGTCGGTAAAGGTGTCTGTTTTGATACCGGCGGATTAGATATAAAAAATGCTTCGGGTATGGCATTAATGAAAAAAGACATGGGTGGTGCTGCACATGTTTTAGGATTAGGTCGATTAATTATGGCAATGAAATTGCCAGTGAATTTACGTATTTTAATTCCAGCGGTCATTAACGCAATTTCAAGCAATGCTTATTTACCGGGTGCTGTAATTCCATCACGAAAAGGGCTTAATATTGAAATTGGAAATACTGATGCGGAAGGACGTGTTGTTTTATGTGATGCATTAGCAGAAGCGGTTAATGATAATCCGCAATTAATCATAGATATCGCAACATTAACAGGTGCCGCTAAAGTTGCATTGGGACCAGATTTACCTGCGTTATTTACTGATCAAGATCAATTAGCAAATGATTTATTAAAACATGCGCAACGTGAAGATGATCCCTTATGGCGCATGCCTATTTTTACTCCGTATCGAAAATTTATTGATAGCCAAATTGCACATATTAATAATAATTCTTCTAATGGTTATGGTGGCGCAATTACCGCGGCGTTATTTTTAAGAGAATTTGTGCCACAAAACATTCCTTGGTGTCATCTTGATATCATGGCATGGAATATGTCTAATCGCCCAGGACATCCTGAAGGTGCAGAAGCAGTTTCAATTCGGGCTTTGTGGGCGTTTTTGAAGGAAAAATATGGTAAATGACTTTCCTTCTCCCGCTTGCGGGAGAAGGTGCCGTACCCCCTCATCCGCCTTCGGCACCTTCTCCCCTTCGGGGAGAAGGAATAAAAGGTGTATTAATTAACTTCATCACCCAACCGCTCTTATTTTCTCTAATTAATATTTCCGATCGCATTCTCATTAACACAACCGTGAAATAATAAAATCCAAATGCAAATATCATAATAATTAATGGATATAACATGCTTTCTGCAATAGTGGGTTTTGATAACAAACTTAAACTAGCGCCTTGATGTAAAGTGTTCCACCATACAACTGAATAATGAATAATGGGAATATTGACCACCCCGACTAAAATCACAATCGCACCGGCTCGTGCTGCTTTTGTGCGCTCAGGAAAAGAAGATTGCAAAGCGATAAAACCCATATATAAAAACAATAAAATTAATTCAGAGGTCAATCGCGCATCCCATACCCACCAAGTGCCCCACATCGGTTTACCCCAAATTGATCCAGTAACTAATGCTAACACTGTAAACCATGCTCCTAATGGCGCACTGGCGCTTATGAAAACATCGGCCAATTTAATCCGCCAAATTAAACTAATTATTGCAGCAACTGCCATAGCTACATAGATCGCCATTGATAAAAATGCACTTGGCACATGAATATAAATAATACGAAAACCATCACCTTGTTGATAATCAGCAGGGGCTAAAATTAATCCACCGATTAATCCAGATAAAAATAAAATTGTAGCTATTGTTGATAACCAAGGAATTACTTTACCGGCAAATTGGTAAAAAAATTGGGGAGATGATAATTGATAAATTAAATTGATACGCACTGCAATTATTCCACTTAAAAAATTAATCTACCCAATGAAGGGTAGATTAAATTAAGAACTAGACAGCAACTAATTAATAAGAAATGCTGAAAATCCTACTGCAGCAGCTTGTCTTTGGACATCAGCACTAATACCACCGCCATTATTAGCATTTGTGGAGCTTGCAGCAGGAACCTCTGTAGGTTGAATAGCTGCAGGGGGAGGATAAAAAGTATGATGACTTTCACCCCGATTGCGCCTGAATACAGCGCTGCCATGCGAAGCAGGGGGCTGTTGTACACCGCTTGGTACTTGCGCAGGATTATTTGGAGGCACTTGCCCTCTATTATCTGGCGCAGGGCTCCCACCGCCCAATACACGTCCGCCTGCCTGAGGCATTGGGCTACTTGGCGCAGCTTTTGGCGCAGCAGCAGTCGGTTGCTGTAGTGATTGTAGTCCGACTATATTACTACTCGAAGCCGCCGAAGGTAGAGCAGCTGGTTGTTGCTGTACAGTTGTTGCAGCAATTATTTGGGCAGATGAACTCGAGCTTGACATTTCTGGCGCTGAACTCAATCTGTTAATTGGCGGAGGATTGCCATTATCCGACTTCAAATAGGCTTGAATGCTTTTATACTCCGTCATTTGTGCTGGTGTGAATTTTTTATTTTGTTGCACAAAAATGGCTTCAAGTTCTCTTTTTCGTTGCAGCAATATGTCCACTTCTGCAAATTGATTAATTTCGGCCTCAATATCATTTAATGATAAATCAGGCATTGAGGCTGCTGCGGGTGGAGGACCCGAAGACACAAATTGCGGTGTAGAAGATGGAGTCCCTCGGGCAGCAGCTGGTGGCTTCAATTGAGACTGAGAAGACTGTCTTATGATTTGGTCATCAGAATTCACCATAGGAACTGCAGGTACTGACTGCTGTGATCCAGATTGATTTGATTGCGACCTAGAAGAAGGGCCTGGTTCTCTAGGTACAGGTGGCGTTGATGGAGAAGCTTGACGTCTATCAAACAATTGCAAAGTATGCTCGACTTTACCATGATGCAATTTATTGCTTGCAAATTGTTGTAATTGTAAACCAATATTTGACCCTTCCATTTCTGGATGAATTAGCGTATCAATCGTCTGTTGAATTTGATGATGATTTAATGCTTGTAACATATGACCTAAATCACATACCGCATTCTGTGGAATGCCCCGTGCAATTCCTAATAACCCTAAATAATTGTGAACAGCATCTAAATCTGCTCTTGTTTGTGCTATAGCAGGTTTATTTACATTCTCAGTGAGTAATTTCTGTAATTTCTCCTCAATCATCTCAGCTCTATATTCTAAATATTCAACAATGTCATTAAATTGCTCAGAAGGTTTACTAGAGCCCGTTTGCCCTAACATATAACCAATTAAAAAAACTTGTAGATCAGGTAAAACTTTAATGAGATCAGTTTTAATATTCTTCCTAAATATTGTTTTAAAGTCATCTGTCATTTTTGATGGTGCAAAACTTTTTTGTATAAATAATTTTAATATCCAGATGATTATATTTTCTTGATTTGGGGGGATTAAATTATCTTGATTTGGGAATGAGTCTTTATCACCTTTATGAAGTTTAAGATGTTTATTATCATTCAAAGTACGATCGTATCGAGACATAAAATCTTGATTACATAAGAATATAATCAAATCATAATTTGAAAAACTTGAACTCCTACAAGTATTTAACAAATCATTTCTTATATGCACAGGCAGCTGTTTTACCAGCAAAGTTACAAATATGTGCAAATTAATTCCATGCACTAACGCGTATTCTTCTGGTTTGATTTTCCAATATTTTCCATCAGGGTCTTCACGTTCTAAAATGCATTGTGGTAATTGAATATTTTTCCTTTGTTGCAATAATGCTGTCGTACCAGAAAAATGTTGTAATCCCTGAGAAACTTTTTTCCTCTCAGCTTCGCTAAAGCCTTTAAGGGCTTTATCTTTCAAAATTAATGCCTTATCTCTAATTTTCTGAAATCCAGTAATTAAACTCGCATAAAGTTTTTTACAATGTTCATGGTTCTTTATCCAAGTCTTAGATACATTCAAAGGTTTATCATAGGGGTCAGCGCTATTTAGTGGTATATATTTAACATTTCCTAATTTGCTAAGTTCAGCTGCGAGACATTGATCATGTATTATCTTCAAAAGCTCAAGTATTGCATCACAATCCAATATAACATTTTCCGCAGCAGAATAAGCATTTCCAGCAAAATTAGCATTTACAAATTCGCCTATAAGATAACAACAATGTTGTGCATCTTCTGCAAGTAATACATCTTCTTTGATATTCTCCAGATATCCTATTAATACGATCATATTAGATATTAATACTTCGTCAGGGAGAAAAGCTGCTTCTATATCACTATCAGAACCAAATAGATTAATACGTTTTACATTTTTACCATCCGGCATTATTGCAATATCAGTTGGTAAATATTTCAGTCGATAACCACCTTCTTTTCTAGCATAAGGGGTCTTTTCTAGTTCTTGCGCATTGGCATATTCGAATAAGCTATGAGGTTCTTTCATAGCCTTTAATCGATAACGATACACTTCATCTGTACGCTTAGCGCGATGTGAAACTTGATATTGCTTTGCACCGCTAGGAAATAAGATTTTACTTTTCAGTTTATTTGCAAGGCTTGCGCATAATTGACTTAATGGTTTTGAATATATATTTTTTGTTGATGGTGCTACAAGATCTCTTAAACTGACAAAAGTTGCAATTGATGAAAAATCAGATCGGAATTCATCCCCACGTAATTGTATAAAGCAAAATTGCAATAAGGATTCGCTCATATTAAAAAGTGATACCGCTAAATCTTCACATAAGACAGGTAATGGATCGACTTCCTCTTTCGAAGTCAAAGCAGATATTGCATCAGTAACTAATTGTTTAACTTTAACTATAGTGCCACGGGTTGTCTTTTCATCATCTATCCCTTGTGGGAACAGGTTTGCAGGATTTGAAGTAATCTCTGTTAGATATTTAAGTACTAAATCCAACTCAACTAATATTTGAGTTTTATTAGGCATATATGAAATATCTCTTAATCGATCCAATAGCTCTTTCCAAAATAGCGTTCTAGGATCGAGATCACTAACACCAATTTTAAGTGGACCAGAACGACTTTCAGCTCTTTCACGTCTATGTTTTAGATAGTTATTTATTGCATTCCACGCATCTCTTATTTCTCTGTAGATTTCCTTATTATCTGGATTAATAATGCCATCTGCGCTACTAGGCAATACGAGAGGGGTACTGTAACCTTCAGTAAAGATTTCCAACATTTCAATATTTAAAATAGAAGACGCTCCTCTTGACCACCATCCTTGTTTTGGACGAGTACCAAACCATCTTTTTTTAGCTACTTGAGAGTCTTTAAAAATTTTATAAATATCTTCTAAAGTTTGTACAACCTCTACGTCATTCATATGACACCCCCATCATTGTTAATGATTTAAATTTTATTAATTATCCGTATTTGAAAAAATTTTTTGCACAAAGTTTTTTAAAACCTATTTGGTCCTTTTGTTTGCGGAGCTGGTGGCTGTAACAAAGTACTTGGCCCCTCTCTTGTTTTACCTAACTGAACGGGAGACGCTGCGCTATCTAAACCGCTCGGCTCTCTTGTAGGTAAAGCAAGTGTACCTGTTCCGACTTTTGGTTGCTCTACGTGTACCGGTAGTGCAGGTTTATTTACTAATTTACATAATGGCAACCGTTCTTTCATTGCTAGAACAAAATTATCAACATAAGCGACTAGTGTTTCATTACTTAAATAGGGTTTTGATATGATAAATGAAGCAAAATTGTGTTCGTCTTCTAATCGATGCTTCAAATTAAAACAAAATTCATTATCAGGTGCGCTCTGTAAACATTCAGTTAAATAGTTATAAATAGCGTACAAAAATAACCGAAAAATCTCGTCTTTCGTTCGATCGTCATGACTTGCTTTAACTATTCTCTGACTAGCATCAACTGTAATTTTCACATCGTCTTCATTAATAGCTTCTGTAGCTCTAACGATAGGTGTTCTTTCAGTAGATTTCCGGTTATCAACAGCATAAGAATTGCCATGAAAATCTCCAAAATATATCGCTTCTCCACGTGAAATTTTGTCTGCTACTGCTCTAATACCATCAATATATTTAGATTGGTAAAGTGGTAAATCTGAGGTTGGTTCACTACAACAAAAAAATGATGAAAAACAACTTCTTTCTGGTTTATAACTATTTAATATATTTTTTAATTTTGTATAATTTGACATATTCATTTTCCTCTTTAATTGTGGATACGAAACATAGATTTCTCCTTAATGTTATAAATAATATCCATATAATATTTAAACAATGATTACTTAAAGATTTTTCTCCTATTTTGTTAATTGTCTTAAATTTGTAGATGATCCTGCTGGAGAAACATCTGCACTGGCTTTCCGAGCAATTGTGCTAGGAGATGCTGGCAATGGTTCAGCAACACCACCTTTTGATACAGGAGACTTAACTACAGGAGAACTAATAAGCGAGGCAATTTGCATTCCACTAAATTTTTTCAACTTATCACCAATTTCATCTAAGAGGCGCTTTTGATCAGCGGGTAAATCCCCAGCATTAAATGAATTATTTCTTGTAATATATTTTTCTACCACACACATTTGTGGAGCAAGAGAGAGAGTAGGATCTGTAAAGAAAGTTTGGTATGAACGTCCAAATGAGGGGCATTTTAAAAATTGATTAGCTAAAGCATTAAGGGCTGCCAACAATCTTACTAAAGGTTGAACTGTACGCTCAGTACCATCACTATTATATATTTTATGATTTAAAATTTTGTCAACGCAATCATCATGATATGTCTCATTGTCTTGATAATGTTGTAATAGCTGAATATCCTCTTTATTTTTAGCATCACGCTCTGGCGTATTTCCAACATTTGTTTCACAAATCAGTTCTCGTAAACGACGACGTACATCAGAGAACTCTAAGTAAAATCTTTCAGGTTCAATTTGATATCTAGGAAAATTCACTATTTTAGGCAAATTAAGTGCTTGATAAGACCAAATCAACTTACTTAAATTTTTAGCCTCTTGCAGAATAACCCTTTTTTGTTCTTGGCGTTCTGCTACAACAGCACTTAAATTAAATTCATTAGTCTCTTCATTAAAAGCGTCGAATACAGTAGTTTTTAACGCTTTAATTTTGCCCCATAAAAGAGCTTCATTTGCATTGCCTACTGGATTAGGCAAATCCGTTTTAAATAATTGATTAAAAAGTTCTTTATAAAATTTCAAGCCAGCAAAATTATCATTTCCTCTATAATAGCCTGATTTAATATTAATCACATCACCCACATGAAATAATGCAGGAATTAAAAATTTACATAATTGATTTATTAAAATAGAACGTGTCGCAGCATCTCCATGCAAATAGGCTTCACGGATACATCTCGCCAATTGAGCTGCATAATTTTTGCACTGCGCTGCGTTGTTCAATACCTCATATGACAAAGGCGCATCTGGCCATTTTGGATAAGGCACAGCCACTTTATGTAATAAGTTTGTCTCTTCCGTAGTTAAATGGACATCATCAAAACTACGCATAAATGATTTAAGACTTACAAAAGAAGTCAAGATACGATCATCTGCCATAATTTTAGCCACATGCGCAGCTTGCGCTTGAGTAATATGGGATGTTTTAAATTTGGATCGTTCTCCACCCTGAAGCAAGCCATTTAGTTTATCTCCGAACAACGCTAAATGACTATTAATATCTTTAACAATTTCTTGAACCTGTTGATTAGCGGGTGCTAATACGGCTTTCAATTTTTTACTAATACTGGAATTATTTCTTTTTAATTGCTGCTCACCGGTAACACCAGATTCTACATAAGTTGGTAAAATCTCGGCGTTTATATCTGACGAAAACATTGACCAGGCTTGTTTTGTAGAATTGTCATTTTTATAGTCGGATTTTGTTCTAAAAAACGATGCCACCCAACGGAAAAATCTGGGTAAAAACCATGGTGTATATTCATACACATCTGATTTCTTAAAATCATCCTCTACAAAATTTTTGACATCATTAATACGTTCTACAAGTTTAGGATTTGCATCACGACTTATTTTAGCTTGAAAATTATCCACTAAATTACTGAGTCGATTAGCTTGTGTAGGATCATCATATTTAGAATCGCCAAACTGAGCATTAATTCTTGCTTTGACTTGTAACAATTTTGCAAAAACAGTAATCGTATACTGATTACAATATAAAGCCCGATTATTCTCATCTGCTGCAATAGATGCTTGTATATCAGCTAATTTAGCTAATGCTAATTCATGTTCCCCTCTAAATGCATGAAGTTGAAAATCTTTAAGTAAAGTTAAAAATTGTGCAGCGGCTTTCGCAGATTTAGCACGTTCCAACAAAATTTCTCTATATGGCTTTAATTTTTTATATTGTAGGTATTTAGCCCGAAATTCATCATGTTGCGGATCAGTTGCATAAGCTAAATATTCATCTAATGCCTCTTCTTTATGTTTTTTTATTAATCGATCGGTTTCTTGTTTTATTAATTGATTAAAACTTTCTTGTTCAGCAAGTGATTTCGATAAAAAATATTGCTGATGTTTTCTCATTCTCTCAATATTCTTATTTTGTTCAGCCACTCTTGCTAGCTCTTCATTAAATACAGCTTGCTCAGCCTGGCTTGCATTATTTGCAAAATAGTCAGCTAATTTCCTTGTTCTAACTTGAGCAGAAGTTTGTTCAATATGCTGTCTTAATTCATCTTTAAGTTTGGGTTTTGCATCCTCAGGTAAGCCTTTATTGACAGGATCGTCAACAATTGGAAAAGCCTTTTCTATTAATTTAATTAGTTGTTCTATATCTCCATTAAAATTTTTAATGTGATCAACCCAACCTTTTAACGGACCATTTACATTATTCTCATTATTTGTAAATAAACCATCACCATCTTCTTGAATTTCCAGAGCAATGGCATAAGCCGAAAATGATTCCAATGCAGCAATACCATTATAATAAATATCTAAAAAAGCCCGCGGTTTTTCTTGGCCAGCAGCAAATTCATATTCCTTACCATCTCTATTTTGAACTTTAAGGGGCGAAGCAGTAAGCAATTTTTCATATTCTTCATGAATCTTTGGCAATGCTAACTTCTTAGTGATATGGGCTGATTCGAGAGCGTATAAATAAGCCGCTTTTTTATCTTCAAAACCATCAGCAACAGCAACTGCTTCTTTGAACCTTGCTATATTATCAGTATACCAGCTCATACCAGCCTCCATCCTATTTAAATTATTCAAATTTATTTGATTTTTTAAGTTGTCTCAACAATTTAGTCAATACGTGCAATTACGTACATTGAGACATCTTAATCCAATTACAAATTTTGCTGCTTTGTGAGGTTAACTGAGGAAAAACATTGAGTTAACACTCTTAACGACTGTCCGTATATCCTTATACCTAACTATAAACCTCAATGGTTATACGTATCGTTGGGTAAGATAAGTGATATTGATAAAGTAAGGTTTTATCATAAGATAAAATTTTTTTCTAGCCTCCCATTGCAAAATAATATCAATGACTTATTTCTTACATCTTTGTCATAAGATGGCTAACTTTAAAACAGATACTGTAAAGTAAAAAAATATCAGGCATAATACAGTTTAATTTAAGCAACAATTAAACACGAAACGCTACAACTTAAAGATAGAATAATATCTTCATAAGTATCAACACTCCCCAATTATTAAGTATGGAAGCTAAATAAATCATGCATAACTATCTAATAAAAGCAAAAAAAGCATTAGCTGAAAATAATATGCAAACTGCAAAATCATGGTTGCATTTGATAGTCTCTTTGAATACACCTTCTATTTCAGAAAATGATAAAAATGTCGCTTATTCCGCGTTATTTTGTATTGCATTACGAGAAAATAACTATAAACAAGCTATAAATAATTATCGTTGTATCAAAATACAAAACGTAGATAAAAATATTTTATTTTTCGCAGATTTTGATAGCTTGGAAAAAAGAATACTACCCTTTTTCACGTCTGCACATCCTATTATTCCAGAGGAATTATTAGTTAAAATTATTTCCTTTATTACTGATAAAGAAACCTTAGCATCATTAGCAAAAATTAATTGGGCTTGGTATAGACTGAGCAATGAAAATACGCTTTGGAAAATTGCTTTTGAGCAGGAATTGCAAAAAACAAATCCAAATCCGCAATCCCACCCCGAACCACAAAAAATCTCAGAAACAAGAAAGCAAATCATACAACTCGTTACTAACGCAAATATTCCTTACAAAACAATTACTCAAAATATAATAGCTTTAAGAAGCGCGATATATACTCTTCCCACTCAAATTCAAGATCATCAATTTTTAGAATGGAGAAATTATAAAAACGCTAATAATTGTTTAAGTATTATGCTCATACTAAATCCGCACATTAATCACACGCTTCAATCAGCGCGTAAACCATTAGAATATAATTTTAAAGTTGCTTACATAGCTTCAGAATTAGCAATAAAGGGCTTTTCAGAAAGCCTGTCTGCTTTACTGTATCAATTTCGTGGCCAGCAAAGAATAATTAAAAAAGATGAGAAAAAAGTTAATATAGATGCATCAAATAGTTTACTAAATGCAATGAAACATAACCAAGATGAATGTATTGCTATGATCATGCAATATAATCCCCTTGACGAAGATATTGTTGAAGCATATATAGATGCTGTTAATCAAAATAATGAACCTTACATCGAATGGTTAACTGTGACTTCCTCCTCTATTCTGAATTACGAATACGCCATAAAAACCAAAAATATCATATTAATTGCAGCGCTCCTCGATAGAAAAATACTTTTTAACAGCCTTGCTGATCTACAAAAAGCTATAGCGTTAATCATAGAATTTAATAATGATAGTTACTTGAAAAAATTTCTAGCGAATAATATTGATTTTGCAACAAGACTCAATGCTATACATGCATCCATCGAATATAATGCGTTTGCCTGTTTAATATTATTAATGGCAGTTGAGCCACCCGTCACAGAACATTCTTTAATCTTAGAGCACGCATTTAAATCTTATGCTCAAAAATCAATTATTATTTATCTCATTAAAACACTCAATATCCCTAATATCAGAATTTTAGCATTAAATGAATCTGCCAAATATGGCCGTACTGATTTGATTGAACAATTATTTATTCCTCAAGATAACATACATTTAAAATCTGCGATTATTAATATTATTAGCCTCTATTATCATCATAAATTAATTGATTTATTACATTATGCTTTAGAAGATATGCAATGCTTGAAATTACTCCTGAATGAACAAACCATAAAAGTATTATCAGAAGAAGAAGATCCACTCGAACTTCGTAAAATAAGTAATATTATTGTACAATTAGCGATATTTTATAGAAAGAATGACGTACTTATTGCCTTACTGGCCGCCGGTATAAATATTAATTTAGCGCCGACAGCAATGTGTACCGCACCACCCTCTAAGATACAAGATCCTACACTTGAACATACTTTCCCAATGTCCTCAGCATTTTTTTCAAAAGATAAAAATGATACACCGAAAGTCATGTGTAGCACTGGGACTCCATTAATGATTTCAGTATGGCGAAACTCTTTACAAGACACTCAATTATTACTTAAACATGGCGCCCAAATTCAACTGCAATTCCCTTCTGGTTCATATCTCTCATTTGATGGTGAACATCGTTTATCAAATACCATGTATGGTGGTTACACAGCTATTCATTTTGCTTCTAACAATTCGCAGATATTAAAAGAATTACTTTCTGCCAGACAGTTTTCTAAAGAAATGCTTTTATTAAAAACAGATAAAGGATTTACAGCATTACATTTGGCAGTGAAAAATGGTAATGATCTCTGTTGCGGTTTATTATTGAATGCAAAAGCAGATCCGAATACAACTGATTCTAGCAATTTCTCAGCGCTTTCTGACGCAATCATATCGGAAAACTTACCTATTATTAAATTATTATTAGAAAATAATGCCAAATTTTCTGATAAAGACAGCAGATTAATTGCTGAAAATCTTTACCGGATTGATTGTAGAAATACTGAGCTAATGTCTTTTTATATTCAATTATTGTTTTCATCAGCCTATTTAGGTAAAAAAAATCGACCAATGTATTTACCTCTGCTTCTACATTTTATAGAACAAAATAATATTGCTGGCATTAATGCAATGATTACCTACCTACCGACTTACATTAGCGTTGTAACCAGCCAAGTTAAATTAGCATTTAACTGGTTGTGTGAGCAAGTTATAAAACCCACAGAAACTGAAGGCTATAAAAAAGCGGTTGAATTAGCATTAAATAAATGTCATTGGATTTGCGCCCAACATTTACTTGAAGTACAAATCGATGAAAAATTAAAAGAAAAAGGGAAAAGATTACCTTTAAAAGACTATTTAAAACAATTACTTTATGCAAAAGGATTTTGGAAATATGCTGACGAATTAAATACTAAATTCAATGAGCCTGCAAATAACATCGTTGATTCATCAATTATTACATCTAGACACACCACTCAAATCAATTAATTATTTTATGCAACAACGATTCGTAACGCCGCTGCGGTTGCCCATGTCGCCAAAGGGATAGCAATGACTAACATTGCCGCCATAATTGCCAGTTGCCCATCAATAGACAATCCTGTTGCAGCAATTGCAACGCTGCCCGCACCAAATATTAAAATAGGAATATAAAAAGGTAAAACTAATAAGGGTAGTAATAAATTATTATTGCGTAGTGACAATGTTAACGTCGTAAAAATAGCGCCAATTAAAATTAATACTGGTGTGCCCAATAATAACGAAGCAAATAATGCTTGTGTGGCTGCGCTATTCAAATGCAATAAAAATGCCAACAGTGGTGTTAATATAATTAACGGCAAACATGTTAACAGCCAATGTGCCAAAATTTTAATGAAGATTAACAATAATAGTGAATGCTTATTGAGTAATAATTGATCGAGAAATCCTTCCATTGCATCATATCGAAATAACTTATCTAACGATAATATTGTCGCTAATAAAGCGGCAACCCAAACAACACCAGGAGCAATTGTTTGTAATAATTCGGGTTGTGCATTTAATGCTAATGGAAATAAACAAATAATTAATACAAAAAATAAAATAGGCGTTAAAATTTCAGCGCGGTGACGATAGGCAATCAACAACTCTCGTTTTAATAATGCTTTACATACTGTTAATATAGATAAATTTATCAATGTTTAATCACTCACTTAAATTAGCCAGTGTCATTCCCGCTTGCACAGAAAATAGCGAAGTTACTCAATTATCAAGCGGGAATCTATTACTGAATTTATAACTATCTCTATCACTTATAAATAATACTCCGATTATTATTACGTTATAGATTCCCGCTTGATAGTTCAATATATTTATCAAAACTTTCCCGTGCGGGAATGACACTTGATCTAAGCTCTATCCGATTATTATCACGCTAAAGATTCCCGCTTGATAGTTCAATATATTTATCAAAACTTTCCCGTGCGGGAATGACATTTGATCTAAGCTCTAATCGTTGTATTGACAGTTGTGGCAATGAAATAGCTTGATGTGTAGTAATTATTGCTAAGCCGCCATTATTAACATGATCTATCAACAAATGTTCTATTAATGCCGATCCAGCTTGATCTAAAGATGCTAATGGTTCATCTAATATCCACAATTGTGCTTGACGAATTAATAAACAGGCCAATGCAACACCTCGTTGTTGACCTGCTGATAAATGACCGGTGAGGTTATTTGCATAAGCTAATAAATTAAATTTATCCAAATAGTGATCAATAGATTTTGTTTTAATTGCATGTAATGCGCTGGCAATTTGCAAATTTTCTAAAGGTGTCAAACTTAAACTAATACCTAATTGATGCCCTAAATAAGCCATTTGTTTATTAAATTCAGAATTATAATGTTGAATATCTTTGCCACACCATAAGAGTGATCCGTGCTCAACCGTAATTAATCCAGCAATAATACGTAATAATGTCGTTTTCCCTGTACCATTAGCGCCAACAATTTGTAAAATGCCGCCAGCAGAAATTGAAAAATTGAGATCATGAAATAATGCTTGATCGCATCGACAATAGCTTAAATGTTTCACTTCTAGCTGTGCATCTGCTTGCAGCATAATATTTGACCAGATGTATGGAAATGTGAAATTGTAACAAGTATTATTATTTGTTCAAGCTTACAGGAATGAATGTTCCCATCAAAACATCACAATTAATACAACCTAAAAGGAATTTATATGCAATTTATAAAGGAACTCAATATTTTAGAGATCGAAAAAAAAGATGAAATTTACGACATAGTGATAGAATGTTGGTGCGTACGTAATCGATTTTATGCAATGCCTGAGGAAACCACTACCCGAGTTAAATATACTGAATTTCCTGATCGAGTAAAGTTCAATGTTTTAATAAAAGAGCTCATTAATAGAAGTGAGGCAGAAAAAGATAAAACATTTATATTAAGAAATTTCATAGCAAGACTACTTTTTTATAAAATGCAAAATAAATTAAATTCAAAAAATACAAAGGCACAAACCGTTTTTGATACATTGTCAGATCAATTCCTAGAACATTGTGAGGTAGATATTCCAATAGGTTTTGAGTTTTCTGAATTACCTAAACTCAGTGTATATACAACGAAAGATGCTCCAAATATAATCCGCGAATGTATCCTTTACGATCTTGTCAGAGCAAAAAACAAAATATTGAAACCCTCTAAAGTTGATAAAGAAGCTTTTTTAGCAGGATTTTTGAACTCAGCTGCTCGAAAAGGAAGCATGGTTAAAAATCAGGGCAGTAAAATAATGGGTGTAGTCAGAGATCATTCACCATTTAGAAGATCACGAAGTGGTTCAATATTAAAAGCAGAATCATCTCCTGCTGCCTCTAAGTTACAAATATCTGCGCCAATACTGCCAGCTGATAAAGCATCTAGCAAAGAAAGAGATGACGGTTCTGATAGTGATATCACCGTGTTAACTGAAAATAGTCGTTTAATACCTGCTGCATCAAGTAACCCAAAAGCTCCATCGTATAGAAGTACTGGAAGTGATTCGTCCATCAGTGTTGCTTTATCTCCGCCCTCTAGCGCGCCTAGCGCGGCTTTTTATAAACCATCTGCGCCATCGAGCTTTAAACCACCGGCACAAAGTGTAAATAAAAATGCAAGAACGCAAGATGATGATAATTTACCGCCTATAGAGCTTTTCTTTATCACATTATATAGTCCTGAAACAGGCAAGATTATGATTAACTGCCCCGATGTAAAAAATGCACAAATTATCCAAGATAGACTCGGAAAACGAATTGCAACCAGAATAAATGATATGATAAGTATTTCTTGTAAAGATTGGGCTGAGAATAAAGAGCGATTTAATACTGATTTACCCGAACAATTCCAAAAACTTTCCCAACAAATCGAAAAAGCTTATTGCGGTGGTATGAACATACCCTATGTTCCTCCCAAAAATTCACCATTATCTAGTGCTGCTATTAGCTTAAATAACGAGCCAGATTCAGAACAAGATGATGATAGTGCAAAATCTAGGTTTTGTTGTTGTTAAAACATTGTAAATTTTCAGTATTCAAATACAATGACTGTTTTACAGTGTCATACCCGCTGGCACTGAAAATAGCGAACAAAATAAACTATTAAGCGGAAATCTATTACCGAAATTATTAATTGTATTTTTACAAATTAAAATAATACTTCGATAGAATTTTTGTAATAGATTCCCGCTTGGAAGGAATGATTTCTTTCGTTTATCTTCTTCGAACGGGAATGACACTCTACAATTTTGAATTATGATTATTTGCTTTAAGGAACACATATGCACTTTCTCGCTCAATATGCTTTATTTTTACTCAAAACAATTACGTTAGTAGTCGCCATTTTAGTATTAATTGCTGTCACATTAGGCATCGTAAGCAAAGGCAAAGGTCGCACAGCTGGCAAATTAGAAATCAAAAAACTCAATAAAAAATACGCTGAAATGACTGAACAATTACAAACAGAATTGTTACCCAAAAAAGCATTGAAAGCATTTCTTAAATCACAAAAAGAAGCGGAAAAAAATGCAGAAACCAGTTCAAGACGCAGATTATTTGTCATTAATTTTATGGGCGATATTAAAGCCAGTGCGGTTGAAAGTCTGCGCGAAGAAATCACTGCCATATTAAGTGTGGCAAAAAACAGTGATGAAATCGTGGTCTGTTTAGAAAGTCCTGGTGGTATGGTGCCACATTATGGTTTAGCAGCATCACAATTACAGCGCATAAAAGACAAAAAAATTCCTTTGGTTGTTTGTGTAGATAAAGTCGCTGCCAGTGGTGGATATTTAATGTCTTGCGTTGCCGATCATATTATTGCGGCACCTTTCTCTATTATTGGTTCGATTGGCGTGGTAGCACAATTACCTAATTTCAATCGTTTATTGAAAAAAAATAACATCGAATTTGAACAATTAACTGCTGGTGAATATAAACGTACGTTAACATTATTTGGCGAAAATACTGATGAAGGTCGCCATAAAGTCAAAGAAGACATTGAATTAATTCATCAACAATTTAAAGATTTTATTACACATCATCGTCCACAAGTGGATATTCAACAAGTTGCAACAGGTGAACATTGGCCTGCTGTACGCGCGTTAGATCTGAAATTAATTGATCGCTTAATGACTAGCGATGATTATTTATGGTCAGCAAGTCATCATGCAGATATTTTTGAAGTCAGTTATTGCTGTAAAAAACCTTTGACAGCACGCTTATTTGATAAATTTAATGCTGCGGTGGAAAAGCTGATTTATAAACAATATTAATTTTAGACAAAATGTAGCCTGGGTGAAGTCAAATATAAATCTATTTTAAACATCCTCTGCAATAATTTTCTACCAAACTTTTATAATGCTTCTGGCGAAACCCGGGAACTCTAAATCAATATTGCCCCGGGTTTCGCCAACGGATATAAAAGAATTTAATTTCAAGATAAAAATTTATTATTCTTAATTAATTAAATCATTTGGCTTCACCCAGGCTACATTTTTATCTATATTACCCCTCAGAATTAGCCTTATAATTATTACTCGCCAACCACGTTCCCGGTGGTGCGTAATAATTAAAATAATTTTTAATCCCATTAAGCATCGCATGCGCTAATTCTTGTTGATAAATCGGATCGGCCAAATGATCTTCTTCATATGGTGTGGTAATAAATCCTGTTTCAACCAAAATTGAAGGAATATCAGGAGATTTCAATACCATGAATGGAGCTTGTTCCACCACATTATGATGTAAAGGAGAAAGTGTACCAAGCTGATGCAATACATCTTTACCTAAAATTAAACTATCACTAATTGTTGCAGTTTGTGATAAATCAATTAAAACAGAACGCAATGTACTATCTTGATCGGGAATATTATCTAAATCAATTCCACCTAATTCAGAATAATTTTCTTTTTCTGCAATCCATCGCGCTGCTTCACTACTAGCGCCATGTAAAGATAATGCAAATACAGATGCGCCTGTTGCTTCTCCAGAAAGTTCTGGTGCCGCATCTGCATGGATGGCAATAAAAATATCTCCTTTATCTTTACGCGCAATAGCTAATCTATCACGCAAACCAACATAATAATCACCATCACGTGTCATTACCGCATGCATACCTTTTTGTTGATCAACTAAATATTGCAAATCACGAGCAATAGCTATAGTAATATTTTTTTCATGAATGCCATTGGGCCCAGTTGCGCCCGGATCATGTCCGCCATGGCCCGCATCAATAACAACAATCACAGGACGATTGCCACTACCCGCTGAAAGTAATGGCGCATTATTTTCAGCATAATTATCTGTAGTTTCTGATGACGTATCCGCATATTTCTTTAATGAATTTTGATCTTCAATAATAGTTAGCTGATTAATCATGTCAGCTTCATTTTCATCACTATTATTTTCGTTTGAAGATGTCACTTGTTGATCAGAATTAACTGATGTATTGGGATTTTGAGGTGCTTGATTCACAGAATTTAATGCATCATTTTGTGGAGAATTAACATCATCTTGCTGAACGTGATTAACATTTAAAGTACTTGTTGCAATTTTTCTCAATCGTATCGGTTTATTTTGATCATTCTCGATCATAACCTGAGTGGGTTGAATTTCAGTAGGAATAAACGCTGCGCTATTATTAAACTGAATAATGAGTTTTCCACCCTCATTATGAATAGCGGGCATAAATAAACTGCTATATCGAATATGCCGTTGCAAATCATAAACCAAGCGCAAATCATAGCCGTTTTGAATACCAATTTTAATTTTAGTAATTGGACACTGACCGATTTGAATTTCATCAGATTTAATCGCTGTATGGCAATCTTTAAGATCAATTACTAGCCTGTTTGGATTGGATAAAGTAAAAATATTGTAATCTACTTTATGATTAAAACTGAGTATCGTGTCAAAATTATTGGGATTGTTAGTCGAGGGATTTACTTTAATTTTAGTTAATGTACTTTGATCGATCGCAAAAGCGTTTTGATCGCAGAACACTGTTTCTAAAACAAAAATGGTGAGAACAGACAAATAGCGAAATTGATGAAATAATTTCATTATAACAATCCCTTTATTTGATATTTAATCATAGACATTCCTTTTTTTCCTTCTCCCGCTTGCGGGAGAAGGTGCCGAAGGCGGATGAGGGTGGGTTAATTTAATTGTAATAATACCTGCTCACCACGCTCATTTAATGATTTCATTTTAATTTCTCTGCCCTGCCCAAGCAATTCAATATAACAAGCAATATCCGCTTGCGGCAATAGCTCGCCCCCCTGCTCCGGCCACTCCACCAAACAAACACTACAATTTTTTATATCCTCTAATAAACCCAAATTGATTAATTCATTCGGATCATGCAAACGATATAAATCCACATGTAATATTAATTGTTGTTCGATTTCATAAGTCTCAATTAATGTATATGTGGGACTTTTAACATGTTTCTCATATCCTAAGCCGCATAAAAAACCTCTAATGAGCGTTGTTTTACCTGCACCTAAATTACCGTATAAATAAATTAAAAAATTTTTTAAATGTAATTTTTGCCAAGCTTTAGCTAATTGCAAGCCGAATTCAATTTGTTGTTGTTCGTTTGATAATTGTTTAATTAACATGATTAACACCTTTTTTCCTTCTCCCGCTTGCGGGAGAAGGTGCCGAAGGGGAGAAGGAAAAAAATAAGTACTTTATTTAATAGTTTCATGCTCAGAAAAAGTATGACTCACTAAATTACCATTACTAAGCGTCATAATACGATCCATTTTCTTCGCTAAACTTTCATCATGTGTCACAATAACAAAACTGGTATGAAAATCTTCATTTAATTGCAACATCAATTCATAAACTTGTGCAGCCGTGCGTTGATCTAAATTACCAGTCGGTTCATCCGCTAATACACAACTCGGATTAGTCACTAAAGCTCTTGCCACAGCAGTACGTTGCCGTTCGCCACCTGATAATTCATTTAATTTATGCTGTGTTCTTTGTGCTAAACCCACTTTTTCAAGAATATAATGTGCTTGTTCTTTAGCCTCTTTCACCGACATATCACGTAATAATAACGGCATAGCGACATTTTCTAATACAGTAAATTCAGGCAAAAGATGATGAAATTGATAAACAAAACCTAGTTTTCTATTACGCAAAAAACTTCTTTCGCTATCAGAAAGTTTCGTCATTTCATTACCATTAATAAAAACCTGCCCTGAGGTGGGTTTATCTAAACCTCCTAAAATATGTAATAAAGTGCTTTTTCCTGATCCTGATGCGCCAACAACTGCAATACGTTCTCTTTTGTGTACCGTAAAATTCACATCTTGTAAAACTTTTACAAATAAAGCGCCATCGTGAAATGTTTTTGCAATATGACGGCATTCTAAAACGGGTTCATTAATTATTTTATTCATAACGTAATGCCTCAGCAGGTTGCGTGCGCGCAGCAGTCCACGCAGGATATATTGTTGCAATTAATGATAATCCCAATGCAATACCGCAAATTTTAATCACATCTAAACTTTGTAATTGCGACGGCAAATAATTCACAAAATAAACATCTGAAGTCAGTAATTGCACATGAAATATATTTTGAATAGCATTCACAATTTCCGTGGCATGTAACGCCAAAAATACACCGCCAATTAAGCCTAATAATGTGCCAACAACACCGACAACCATTCCTTGCACCATAAATGTCGCTAAAATAGTATTTGGCGTTGCGCCTAATGTTCTTAATATTGCAATATCTGCACGCTTATCATTCACTACCATGACTAAAGTGGATACTAAATTAAATGCAGCAATGGCAATAATGAGAATTAAAATAAAAAACATCATGGTTTTTTCCATTTTTACCGCTTGGAAAAATGCACCATAATCTTGTGTCCAATCAGAAACTTGATATCCAGCGGGTAATTGTTGCATCAAGGATTGTGTCATTTGAGGAGCAGCATAGAGATTTTGTAATTTTAATTGCAATCCAGTTATTCCAGATTTCATCATAAATAAACGTTGCGCGTCATTTAAATGAATAAATGCTAATTCGCTATCAAAACCAAATCCGTTACCTACTTTGAAAATACCTACTACCGTAAATCGTCTCATTTGTGGAAATACACCTAACGGTGTCACTGTGGCAGAAGGAATTAACAATGTGACTTTATCACCAACAATTAATCCTAATGATTCCGCTAATTTTTGACCGATAACAATGCCATATTGATTAGCTTGTAAATTATTGAGTGATCCTTGCACAACTTTGTTGGCTAAATCAGAAACTGCACTTTCTTTATCAGGTAAAATGCCTTGTACAATAACAGGACTATTTTGACCTTCGCTGGTTAATAATCCCTGCCCTGCAATAAAAGGCACCACACCAGTCACGCCGGGATAATGCGATAATTGATCCGCCAAGCCATTCCAATTGGTTAAATTCCCCGAAAATGTTCTTACTGTCATTTGTTGTGCCATAACAAAGACGCGGTCACGAATTTGTTCGTCAAAACCATTCATTACCGATAACACAGTAATTAAAACTGCTACACCTAATGCAATACCAATCATGGATGTTAACGAAATAAATGAAATAAAATGATTACGTTTTTTTGCACGTGTGTAGCGTAATCCTATATATAATGGAACGGGTTTGAACATTGATAAATTACCTGATTATATTAATTTGAATTAAATAAAATTTGTTATATTACACTGAAATTCAAAGCGATAGTATTAAAAATTTCTATCATTTTTTCCTTCTCCCGCTTGCGGGAGAAGGTGCCTTCGGTAGATGAGGGTGTTTTAAATTAATTATCTAAAACCTTTTAATACCCCCTCATCTACCGAAGGCACCTTCGCACCGAAGGGGAGAAGGAAAAAAATGAGCATTAACATCTCCCCCAAAAACCATTACTATACTTAATTCATATACACAGCTGGAGTAAAGACACCATGCGGATATTACTCGTTGAAGATGACCCCTTATTAGGTGACGGTGTACGTGCCGGATTAGCTTATTACGGCCATGCCGTAGACTGGTTAAAAGACGGTCAATCAGCATTACATGCTTTAAAATATGAAAAATTTGACATTATTGTACTCGATCTCGGCTTACCTAAATTGTCGGGTTTGGATTTATTAGAAGCGATTCGCAAAGACGGTAATGACACACCCGTGCTTGTTTTAACCGCCAGAGATACCACACAAGATCGCGTAAAAGGTTTAGATAAAGGCGCTGATGATTATCTCACAAAACCTTTTGATTTAGACGAATTATGCGCACGCATACGTGCATTACAAAGACGTTTTGCTTCTCGCGCCACACCCACAATTATTTATAACAACATGGAACTCGATCCTGCATCGCATAGCATTGTCGTTAATGGTGAAATGATTAATATGCCACGCAGAGAATTTGCCTTACTACAAAAATTATTGGAAAACGTTGGCCATGTTTTGTCCCGCGAATTATTAACACAAAGTTTATATGGTTGGGATGAAGATGTGGATAGTAATACTTTGGAAGTCCACATTCATAACATCCGTAAAAAATTGGGCAACACTTTCATTCGCACTATCCGTGGTGTCGGTTATATGATTGATAAACCGCAAGATAAAGAAAAATCAGCATGACATTATCTATACGCCGTTTTTTATTAATTAATTTATTATTCGCAATTGTTCTTATTACAGTGCCTAGTATCATCGGTGATTATTATATTAATCGTCTTGATATTAATGATCATATGGATGCGTTACTTGAACAAGTGGCACTTTCATTTCATGCTTTAGTCACCGGTAATACTGATCCTAAAAGATTATCAGCCATTCAAAATCAATTAAATCTTATTACTGAACAAGCGATGATGACTTCATTACAACCGCATGAACCGGCTGAACAAAATTTAATGCGATATAATAAATATTATTTTCAATTATTCGATAAAAATGGCAAATTATTATTACATTCCGCTAATGCCGTTAATTTAGATTTAAATACCAATACACCTGGGTTTAGCGACCTCATTGATAATTATTTAGGTTGGCGTGTCTTTATGACAATTGATCCACAAACGCAACTTAAATTTATTGTCGGTGAAAGATATGATGTGCGAAAACAATTAATTCATCGAATTGCACAAGATGATATTTATATTTTATTTTTTACATTTCCGCTGACAGGATTAGTTATTTGGCTTGTCATTGGTTTAAGTTTACGCAGTTTACAAAAAATCGCAGAAGAAGTTTCTAATCGTGCGCCGAATTATCTTGAGCCTGTTGATATTAAAGAAGTGCCTGAAGAAATATTGCCATTGATCGATGAATTAAATAAATTGTTTTTGCAATTACATCAAGCATTTGAACGCGAAAAACGATTTGCTGCTGATGCTGCACATGAATTACGCACACCATTAGCTGCATTAAAAACGCAAGCGCAAGTGGCATTAAAAACAAAAGATGATACTGAACGTCAAAATTTATTGCACAATGTTATTTTAGGTGTGGATCGTAGTGCACATATCGTTCAACAATTATTAACACTGAGCCGATTAGTTCCCGAAGCAAGTAGCATTGAAGATTTAACCGAAGTGAATTTAGTCAAAGTCACCGCAGAAACCATTGCACAAATTGCTCCCATGGCTATTGAAAAAAATATAGATATTGAATTAAAAGCGCCGGATCAACCGGTGAATTTAATGGGCAATATTACTGCATTACGTATTTTAATTCGTAATTTAGTGGACAATGCTATTCGCTATACGCCGCAAGGTGGCATGGTTCGTGTGGCGGTTATTACTGAACCGCAAGCAATTGTTTTACGTGTTACAGATACTGGACCTGGTATTCCAGCAGAATTACGCTCGCGAGTATTTGAGCGATTTTACCGTGTGTTAGGCAGCACCAGTTCAGGTAGTGGTTTAGGATTAGCAATCGTTCAACAAATTGCGCGATTACATCAAGCGGAAGTTAAATTAGGCAGCCCTGCGAATGGTATTGGTTTGCAGGTGGAAGTGAGTTTTCCTTATCAATAAATACACTCTTTTTATCCTATGAGATCGCGCGGTGCCGTGAAATATGAAGTTATTACTTGCCGGACGAAACCGCGTCCTGCGATCGAAGATTACGTCCATGTAATCTACGGTCCTGCAAGTAATAACTTCATATTTCACTTTAAAGTTCAGCGGCTATTTGTTAAATGTCGATAATATGTGCGAAAAAAATTTCAATTTGTAAGCAAAAAAAATTCTTTATACCGCTATGATCTGATAGAAAATTGTGGTGGGTTAATTCAATAATAGATTTTAATCTAACTATAATTATCCTGCATATGAATCAGCCCGTTGTCAGCAAAATTAATTTATATATTAACCAACAACAGTATTCAGTTTATGAATTAGATGGGGAAGAATCGCTTTCGCAATTATTTCAATTTAATATCATTATTATTTTACCTTTTACAACTGATATTGATTATACAATTAATTCAACAGCATTATTATGTATTAGCAATGAAAATCATTTTACAAGAGAAATCAGTGGAATTATTACCTTAATTAAACATACAGGGTTTTATGATTCGCAACAAATCCGTTTATGCATTCGTTTACAACCTTTATTAGCCAGACTCACTATTGCGAGAAGTTTACAATATTTTAATAATCAACCTGTAACAGATGTTGTGCAACAGTTATTACTAAAAATTGGCTATAAGGCTCATCAAATTAAATTTTTAATGCAAAACAAATATGGTGTGCAATCTTATATAATACAAACACCCAATGAAACGGATTATGCATTTTTTAAACGAATTACAGCAAACGCTGGAATTTTTTATTGGTTAGTTACTGAAGAACAACAAGAAACTATTTATTTATGTGATAATAACCAAAATTATATTGCAAACATATCTGAAGCTATTTTATATTTACCTCCGACATCACTTCCATCAATAAATAATGATAAATTAATTTATGGGTTTTTTTATGATATGCAAACAGAATCACAATTGGTCACTAACTCATTTTCTTTACGGCATTACAACCCAGATATTAACTTAGAAACATTGGAAGTGACTCGATCTACTTCACTTAAACAAACGAATTTGTTAGAACAACAACACTATAGCAATATATCTACTGATGAAGAATCCCTTAACACAGAAGCATTTTTACACGCGAAACGCGCGAAAGTAGATAGTTACCATTTAATCATGCGCGGCAATGTTAATTTATTAACACCGGGTCAAATAATCAATTTAAATACTTGGCATTTTCAAAACAATAATTTATTTGATAATCAATATTTAGTCATTAAATTAAAACACATTGCTACTCAACCCAGCGACCAATTTGGGGCAGGAACTGCACTTACATATCATAATGAAGCAATATTAATACCTAGCAACACGGAATACTGTGATCAATTAGCTGAGCCACCAAAGTCTCCAGCATGTTGGATTGGGCATATCGAAAGTGATGACAATTATCCGCAATTAGATAAATGGGGTAGTTATTATGTTCAGCAACATTACAATCTTAATAAAAAGTCTCGATGCTCTCCAATAAGCCGTATATCAAATTTTGGCGGGATCGGAACACAACAAAATATAGGTGAACATTTACCATTAAATAATAATTCTGAAGTTTTGTTAAGCTGTATTAATAACAATTTAAATCAGCCCATTATTATAGGCGCATTGCCCAATTTCATTTTTAAAAGCCCTGTTACGTTAGATAATCGGACTCAAAACAAAATTATTACACAACAAAATAATTTATTGTTGTTTGAGGATCAATTAGATGCACAAAAAATTCAATTGGCCACAATGGATATGAATAATGTCTTAGAATTGAATGCTAGTAATAATAATAACTCAGCAAATTTGGTATCGGTTAGCGGACAGATTAGCTTAAGTTCCTATAATGATATTACTTTACAATGTGACAATTCAATAATAGAAAAAACTGGTCATAACTGGACGCTTAATAGCAAACAAAATTGTTATATCACCACTCAAAGTAATAATATCATTTTTCAATCTGATAATATTCTCTCATGCAAAGCGAACAACGCTATATTACTCAATGCAAAAAATTATTTAGCCATGAATAGTAACAGTGAGATTAATATTACTAGCAATGGTTTATCTGCCCAATGCAATAATGGTCATTATAATGTTGAACATGGAAACATAGTCATTAATTGCGCAAAATCCATATCATTAATCAGCAATAGCAATTCTGAAATTCAACTTTTAAACAAGGGAAGTGGTTTCAAAATATCAGCTGATGGAATAATTACTGTATATGGAAATCTCATTCAACTGACAGGATCTCAAATATTTTTCAACGGAACGATTTCTAAATAGTACTATTTTTTTCCTTCTCCCGCTTGCGGGAGAAGGTGCCGAAGGCGGATGAGGGTGGTCAAATAAAAACTAAGGAAAAAATAAATGCAAAATTCCTCTTTTATTGAATTGAACTTATCCATTTACGATAGTACTTCAATACAATTTTATATATCACATGTTAAAGGAGAAGAAGAATTTTGTAGTGATTATCAGTTTACCATCTGTGCATTTTGTGATGAGTCTATTGATTCAATGAATAATAATCTTATAGGCAAAAATGCGGTATTAAAAAGGATCATTGATTATAGAATAATCCAACATCATGGCATCATCACGCGTATAATTTCTTTGGGATTAAATAATAATCAGTATCAATATACTATTATCATGCACTCGCCGCTTTATCTTCTTAAATTAACCAGCCATCTACGAACCTTTATCAATACAAAAATTACAGATATTATTACTGAGGTATTAAATAGTAACCAATGGCCGCATTATTCTTATCAATTCCTATTTCGCAACAGCGTACCTATTATTGATTACCTAGTTCAATATAATGAAGATGATTTTCGATTTATTACTAATTTATTAACACGTTATGGCTTATTTAATTATTTTACTCAATATGAAAATTATGCTGTGTGGATCATTTGTGATAGCAAGTCTGAATTACCCTGCCCTTCTGAAATAACATTAAATTTCCGCAACCAGACTTTTTTAAATATCAATTTACAATGCATTTATTGCATAAAACAACACACTGCATTGCTTACAGATCATTTTGAAATAAATGATTATAATTATCTAACACCCAACACGAATTTAAGCATAACCACACAAAATAATACGGGTCTCGCAGCGAATGGCATTATTTCATTAAATGATCGAAACCATGATGATATTGCTACTGGTAACGCTATTGCAACTCTCTTACAGCAGCAGCTTAATCAACGACGCTCAATCTATTACGCTCAATGTAATTATCAAGAGTTACTACCAGGACAATTCATATCTTTAATCAATCATCCTCAAACTGATTGGAATAATCATTATCAAATTACTAAATTGTCTTATCACATCAATCAATCACTACAAAATAGTGTGGATATAAGTTACAGCAATATCAGTTTTAGAAATAATTTAACATTATCATCATCATCCTTATTCGCTCCACCAGCATCTCAATCATCTACAAATTTCACACCAATTCATATAGCCCCTCTTATGATTGGTAAAATTGTCTCAGAATTATCTCGTCAAAATGCTGCAATCGATGAATATGGTCGCTATAAAGTTTCACTATTACTTAATTATAATCAATCGCAATCTATCACTACATTACCGATCAGATTAATACAAATGTATGGCGGTAATAATTTAGATAATCTCAATTATGGTTGTCATTTCCCTTTAGCCGTCGGTACTGTTGTTATATTGAGCTTTATAAATGGTGATATTAATCGCCCTTTTATCCTAGGTGTATTTCCTAACCAGATGATGCCAAGCTCAGTTACTGATAAAAATCGTACTCAAAATAAAATTATCACCTCTGGTCTGAATGAAATCTTATTTGAAGAACAACAAGACATCACTCACATCACATTGCAAAATAACAAGCAAAATTGTTTATTATTAGACGCTACTGAAAATAATCACCAAATTATATTATCTTCGCAGATAGGCGAACTAGAATGTTATGCAAAACAAGATATAAATATTGCAGCTACTTCTTCTATTAGCAAATTTGCTGATAATTGTTACCTTACTATTCATAATCAACATTTGTTACAGTCGCAGCAATGTATTGAATTGTTTGCTGGTAATGATATGAAGCTCACTTCACTAAGCGATACAAATATTAATTCACATCAAGGTAGTATAATCCTGAATAGTAAATTACAATGCGTTGCTCAGGTCAGGGGTATATTTCGATTGCAATCACAAAATGGCAATATATATAATCAGATATTACAGGGAAATTTAAATTATTATTGCCAGAAGGGGATCACTTTTCAATGTTTGGGCAATGGTAATATTCTGCTAAAAAATGGCGTTAGCGAAATTAATATTGGTAATGATGGTGTCGTGTTACTGCAAGCTAATGCAATTTACATTAATGCACCTAAAATTAATTTGCAGAAAAATGTTTTAATTAATAATACACCCACATTTTTTTCCTTCTCCCGCTTGCGGGAGAAGGAAAAAACATAAGGAATTTTTTATGGTTAAAATCACAAAAGTCTATACCAAAAAAGGTGACAAAGGTCAGACGCAAATTGCTGGCGGATATTGTATTGCCAAATCTTCATTAAGAATTGAAGCCATCGGTTATTTAGACGAGCTAAATGCTCATATAGGATTTGCCGCAGTTGCAATTACAAATATTTCTCAATTAACCGAACTACATAAAATGATGATCAGAATACAAAACGAATTATTTAATTTAGGTGCGCAACTTGCAGTGCTCACTCAAGATCGCAAAAAAAATACGCCCGTTATTACTACTGACTATATTAAAAAATTAGAAACTGAAATTGACCAAATGAATTCGTTATTACCCTCTCTTAACTCATTTATATTACCAGGCGGAAATGAACCTGCAGCTCGATTACATATTGCACGAACCATATGTCGTCATGCCGAACGCGCTGTGATTCACTTAGCAGAACACGAAACGATAGATAATGTAGAAATACCCTATTTAAACCGATTAAGTGATTGGTTATTTGTTGCATCTCGATTTGTTTTACGGCAATTAAATGAAAAAGAAATTTTATGGGTGCATGAAACAAAATAGCTATCTCTACTTACTCAAATGATGGACATATAGCATGTAACCATCGAATAATATCAATAAATGTATTGCAATAATTTAAGCATCGTCTCATGAAAATTATTTTTAGTTATTAGTCCGCCCTACTTTTAAATCAGTCAGTATCACATAATCAATCTTTGAGATGACCTTGCAACCGCTATTAAAGACCGTAAAGTAAATGCAAATCCATGTTCTTCTGTCGCATTTTTTAATCCTTCCAATACAATACCTGCAGCTATTTTTCGGGCATTAAGTGTTTCTTGTTCGTATTGTTTTATGCTTATGCCCGGTTCTGAAAAATTCTCAATATTTGTGATATCACCACTATTCAGTTGATGTAAACAGGATACAAAGCCTTCCTTCGTCAGAATTTGATAAGCTGCAGACTCTTGAGCACTTAACGAAGCATATATTTTCATTAATGTTTTTAGCACAAAGATTAAATGTTCTTGCTGTACTGCTGTTGCGCAATTTGAAAGTTGAGAAAGAAAAGCATTATGTAACCATTCATAAGGTGCTATTTGCGCTCGCTTAAATAATATTTCCTTAAAATTAATACCATAATCTGTAGTTTCCAATGCAAAACTAACTAGTTGAGATAGATCGCTAAGGATCGATTTTATGAGTTGGTCTTTTCCCAACAATCCTGAATTAATGAAAGCTACTTTATCCGGACATAAGCTGAGATCATCGTAATGATAGATTAATGTAATTCCATATTCAGTTAAAAACTCAATCTTTCGCCCATCGACTGAACATATAATTTGTTGTATCTTATGTCCTTCCGTCAATTCCAATAAATTTAAATCAATTTCTATCGGCCTATTTGTTTTGATAGCCCAACCATTTCCACAAACAAAGCAACGGCCTTGCTCAGTTAAGTATATGATGTATATGAACTCAGGAAGCTCATATTCCTCAACAAGAACGTCTTTAATTTTATCACCTTCTGCTAAATCTAAATTAATTTCTGTTGGGCTTAATATATTTCCATTATTACTTAAAGCTAACTGACCATAATTATTCTTACCACAACCAAAACAATGACCACGCTCGGTAAGGAATATTGTATGTTTATGACTAGGAATTACCTTTTTAACTTTATCTCCTAACGCTAAATTTAAATTAACTTCTGTTAATTCGTCTCTATTTTTATCATCACCTAATCCTAATTGACCAAACTCGTTTTCTCCCCAAGCATAGACATTATTATTCATGACTAAAAAATTGCTTGCAGTTTGATTGAAATATTGACAATTTTTCCACTCTAATAATCTTTTTTTCTGTACTAATAAATAATAATCAAAGCTACTCTTTTGCCCTTCTTTATAAAAAATACTATATGCGTTGGCCAATGATAAAATATCTCTTGCACTTAAATAGTCAGCTATTTTTCTTTTCAGATCATTTGGCAAGGGATTTAACCCTATCGGTTCTGGTAATGATTGTTTTGGTTGACGGCTTTGCTTGGGATTGTGATGCTCTAGAAGTAAACTTTTTAATGAATTTTGCAGTGAATATTTCAAGTGCTGTACTGCTTCCGACATAGATTGATAGCATTTAATCGCGCAGCTTTATTATTGTTCTTACTCAACGATTCATAGTTATGAATTAACTTTTTCAATTCAGCGATGTTTTTTACATGACTATCTATAGCGTCAATTATGTCACGCAGTTTTTCATCTTGATCAGTTTTGAGCTTTTCAATCAACACTAGCATCTCTTGCAATTTTTCTTCTAATAAATTACTGACTGATTTCAGATCTGCAATAATATGCGCTTTAACATAACGTACTTCATGCTCTGCAAAATTCACTGCAGTATCTAACCACGGTAAGTTAAATCCATTAAATTCAGCGCTTAGTTGATCATATTCAAAACAGGTTGTTTTGAATGATTGTTGCAATTGAGTTAGCTTATTCTGCTAGATTTTCGTTTGATGTTTTGCGTATTTAGCTGACTGTTGTTGCTGAGAGGCTTGGGTTCTTTTGTCTGCATCAATCACTGAATTTGCTACTTCGAATAATCTTTTTTGGGGCATACTTTTAACCTGTGATTCTTTGGAATAATATTATAATTATATTTAAAATAAAGCTTTTAAAACCAACAGTATATCATTGTAGCACTTTAAACTGAACAACAAGGATCGACTTCTTTAATTTCTAATACATTACCTGTAACCGGATTTGGACGAAATACAGTACATCCCTTTAATCCTAATCGAAAAGCTTTGGTATACACTTTTTGTAATTTAGCAAATGGGAAATTTTCAGGAATATTGATGGTTTTTGAAATGGCATTATCAATATATTTTTGCACAATACTTTGTATTCGCAAATGATCATCGGGTAATAATGTTAGCGCATCAACCCAATTGGGTGGAAATAGTTCATCCTGTTTTTGCGCGCGCCACACACGTAAGGCGTAGTCCATCACAGATATTTTTTTTATTTCACCATCAGCTAAGCGTATATTTCTTTCATATTCACCACTAAATATCGGCTCAATTCCATTAGTAATATTGTTTGCTAATAAACTGATCGTCCCCGCTGGAGCAATAGCATTATGATGGCTATTGCGAATACCATATCGTGCAATATTCTTTTGAATTGAGGGCGATAATGATTTCACAAACTCACCACGTAAATAATCCTTTTTAGAATAAAGCGGAAATATCTCTTTTTCTTTCGCTAATTCTATCGATAAATTCCAACTTGTTTCACAAATCGTTTTAGCAATATTATCAGTCAGTTTTAATGAAGCATTGCTACCATATCGATGACCCAACATGACTAAAGCATCGCCTAACCCTGTAAAGCCTAAACCAATGCGTCGCGTTGCTAAAGCTTCTTTTTGTTGCATTTTTAAAGGGTATTTAGAAACAGTAATAATGTTATCGAGAAATCGAATGGCAATTTCCGTGACATTTTCTAATGCTGTCCAATTGATTTGTGATGATTTTGTATAATTATTTAATACAAATTGCGTAAGATTTATCGAACCTAAATTACATGCACCATAATTTGGCAGCGGTATTTCACCACAAGGATTTGTGGCACTAATCCATTCTCTATACCATAACGGATTAAATCTATTAATAGTATCTTCAAATATAATACCCGGTTCAGCAAAATCATAAGATGATCTCATTATTTTTTGCCATAATTCTCTAGCATTTACGCTACGGATCAATCGGCAAGGAATTAATTCACGATGACCAGACCAACGACGATAAATTATTTTTTCACCCTTATTTATTTTACCAGCAATGGGAAATACTAATTGCCAATTATCATTATATTTTACTGCCTGCATAAATTCATCTGTCACAATAACAGATAAATTAAAATGCCTTAATTGGGTGGGATCAGATTTAGTAGTAATAAATTCTTCTATATCTGGATGATCACAGCGTAAATTAGCCATCATGGCGCCACGTCTTGCACCCGTTGATTGCATGATCGCAGACATACTGTCCCAAATACGCATAAACGAAACTGGCCCTGATGCAATAGTGCCACTTAATTCTGCTATTTCACCACGCGGACGTAAGATTGAAAAATCGTAACCAACACCACCACCTTGCTGTAAAGTTAATGCGCCTTCTTTTAATGCATCAAAAATAGCAGGCAATGAATCTTGTGCTAATTTCATTACAAAACAATTAAATAATGTCACTTTGCGATGGACGCCTGCACCAGCAATAATTCTGCCACCAGGAAGAAATTGAAAATCAGTTAAAATGTCATAAAATTTATTTTGCCAATATTTACGTTGTTTAATAGGTTCTGCCAATGCTGCTGTCTTTGCAATTCGTTGCCACGTATCTTCGATAGTATTATCGATTATTTTATCTTTATCTTTACATCGATATTTAATATTCCATATGAGTTCTGATACTGGTTCGTTAAATTTATACATGACGCTCCTTGTTGCTCTCTCACTCGCTCACGGTAGTGATGTTTGCAAATAAAAAAGTCAGTAGCATTTTTTCAATTATTCAATAGATAACTGATTTTCTATTAATGATCGCAAAGTCAATGCCACCCTACACATTAAAACAATATTACATGTTAAATCTTTTAAACGATCAGTCAATATCACTTTTTCAATCTTTTATAAGGACGCTGGTTTTCATTAATTAGTGACTGTAAAGCAAAGGCTAAACCATTTTCTATAGTTGCCGTATTATACCTTGTAATAAAATATCAGCTGCGATTTTTAATGAATTTAATATTTCTTGCTGATCGTGTTGCAGGCTGATATCAAGCACAAATAACTGTTTTTGTATCTCGAAATTTCTTGTTAAATGTTCTTCTAATTGTGCGAAGTCGTTGATATCACCACTGTTTATTTTTTGCAATAATTCTAGAAATTCTTATTGTGCAATAGTTTGAGCAGATGAGCGCTCTTTATTATTCACATAATCATACAGATTTAATAGTTTTCTCAACGAATAGATTAAAGACATTTGCTGTGTTGTAGACACTATTCTTGGAAATTCATTAAGAAATACTTCATGTAGCCATGGATAAGAAGCTATTTGTGCTCGTTTAAATAATATTTGTTTAAAGTTGATACCAAAATCCGTATTATCATGAGCATATAGCGCTAATTGTGATAAGTCATTTACAATTGATTCAACTATCGAGCGATAAGAGTTGATAGAAAGCCCAACAAAAATACTATCTTTAGTTATATAGTTATAAATTGGGTATCTTTCACAAATCATTATCTGCGTTGTTTGCTTACCACCCAATTGAGAGCTTTCGCATTTAATCTCATTGAGTCTATGTCTTCCAGGAATATAGACCACGTAACTTCCACCATTAATCTCCCCCTATCCAAATTGACGACCGTAATCAGTAATGAATTTAATATGATAATTTTCTCCTACTACTTGTTTTATTTTATCAGTAGGTGCCAAGTTTAAGTGAGTAAAATTTATTTCAGTTGGTTTATTTTGACCGTCATTATCATCACCTACACTTAAATCATCATCTTTACCACAAACAAAACAACGGCCTTGCTCTGTGAGGAAAAAGGTAGCGACACCAATAATAACCTGTTTTATTTTATCAGTGCGCGCTAAAAATAAATGATTGAAATTAATTTCTGTTAAACTATTTTTATTTTCATAATCACCTAAACCTAATTGTCCATCATCATTTAATCCACAAGCAAAACAGCGGCCTTGTTCTGTGAGGTATATGACATAGTTACCACCAACTATTACCTGTTTGATTTTATCTGTAGGCACTAAATCTAAATGATTCAAATTAATTTCTGTCGGTGTATTTTTATATTCAAAATTACCAACACTTAATTTGCCATGTTCCTTACAACCCCAAGCATATACTTTATTATTAATTAATAAAAAATGGCTATTCTTGTCTTTATCAGTGAAATATTGACTATTTTTTATCTCTAACAACTTTCGTTTCTTAGCTAAGAAATAAAAATTAAATTCACTTCGTTGATTTTTACCATAAAAAATACTTTGCGTGCTGGCCAAATAGACAATTTCTTTTGTGTTTAAATCGTCACATATTTTTCTTAAAGCATCATGATGTAATGAATGTAATCCTATTTGTTGGCCAGACACTAACGTAGAATCATCATATTGCTCCGCATTGGTTTTTGGCATATATCAATCCCCTGAGAAGTTATATAAGATTAAAACTGACTAATCGATTGTTATTAGAAAAACATTAAGTGTTACTGTTGAAATAACATTACATTTTCTATTACAACTCAACGACTGAAAGTGCCTTCGCACCTGAAAAGAAAAGGAGTTTAAAAAGAGATTTGAATCATTTTTTTAATTCAACACCAGCCATCACCAAATCAATTGCTTGCTCGCCACAATATTTTGCAATTTCTAATCTTGTTGATGTCGCTAAGCGAATTATTTCATGCCAGCCCTGTTCTGTTGGAACAATAGGTTCACAAATTGTGACTTTCATATTACCTCTTTTGGGTATACGAGTGCCGTCACGTAAAAATTGGCGTGTCCCAGATAATGCAATAGGACAAACAGGTGTATTTGTTTCAACAGCAACTTTAAAAGCACCATACTTAAACGGACGTAATCCTGTCGCATAAGTAAAAGTGCCTTCCGGAAAAATTATTAATGATCGTTTTTGATCTAAAGCCAATTTTATTTTATGGGTATCTTCCAAACTTTGAGTAAAATCAAGACGATCAACACTGATATTCTCAAGCTTTTTAAAAAACCTTTTTATAATAGGCGTCTTAAGTAATTCTTTTTTACCAATAAAAATAATCTCCGGTGGTAATATTGCTAACAATAAAAGAATATCTGCATAACTTGCATGATTAGCCACGATAATTACTGGATTAAATTGAGAGAGATTTTCCTTACCGATGACAGAAATTCGACAACCCGCTAAAAACAATAAAGTTCTGGATATCATTTTAACTAATTTTGCAAGCCTTTTTGCTGACAGGATGAATGAACATAACAGCATTACCGGTGCAATTAGCATTAAGAGCATACCAATATAAATACCATAGATAATATGCAAAACCGCATTTATAAAAGATTTGATTCTATTTGCTATTCCTTGCAGAAATAATTTTGTAATTTGTAACCAACTTGGCATGCGATGATGCGCTAATTTACTTTGTAAATAAGCATATTTACATGCGGATCTTTGCAATTTACCACTAGATGTTTTAGGAATAGTGCCTGGCTTTGCCAAAATTATTTTATCAGCTGCAACACCAATTCCAGATAATATATTATCGGTGATTTCCGCGAGAAGCTGTTCTCTTTCAGCAGGTTGTTGTGCGCGCGTTTCTGCAACAACAATTAATTTTTCTGTGCCCGTATTTTCATCGCTCACACCAAACGCAATAACACAACCTTTACGAATACCTTCAATATGACCAACAATTTCTTCAATGGCTTCAGGATAAATATTACGACCCGCTTTAATAATTAAATCTTTTTTACGTCCGGTAATAAAATAATCACCTTCAGCTTGGTATGCATAATCACCTGAATCCCACCAACCATTATGATAAATTGCTTGTGTGGTTTTTGGATTATGATAATAACCTTGCATTGCGGATGGTCCACAAAATTGTAATTGTCCAACAACGCGCTCAGGTACAACTTGATCAGCTTCATCAACAATTCGCACTTCATGATCAGGAATAGGTTTTCCAACACAGACAAATTCCAAAAAGTTTTTACTTTTTTTAGATGCGGAAGGAACCGCTTTTCCTTCTTTTTGCAAAGAATCTCTCTCAATTTTATCGAAACGTGGCACCTGATTTAACTCAGGAAAGAGTAATGCAACGGTTGACTCAGCTAAACCATAAACGGGATACATCGTTTCTGGTTTAAATCCATAAGGTGCAAATTTTTTAGTAAAATTTCTAATGGTATCTGCACGCACTGCCTCTGCGCCATTAAATGTTAATCTTAAACAACTTAAATCTAATCCTTGTAATTTATTCTCATCAATTTTTCTAATACACAATTCATAGGCAAAATTAGGGCCAGCCGTCACCGTTGCGCGATGATAATGGATAGTCCATAACCATCGTTCAGGACGACTTAAAAAAGATAAGGGTGACATTATTGTGACGGGAATACCGTAATATAAAGGACAAAACCACACACCAATTAAACCCATATCATGATAAAGCGGTAACCAACTCACACCAATATCTGTTGGTTGAATATTGGCTGCTTTTCCAGCAGCATGCATATTTGATAATAAATTATGATGCGTTAATAAAACACCTTTAGGATCACCTGTACTGCCAGACGTATATTGAATTAATGCCGCTTTTTCATTTTCTTTTGAATAATCTATATGCGCAATTTCATTGGTTAATAAACTGTCACTCGAAATAATTTCTCTTAAACTAGGAATGAATGTTTTAAGAATTTTACTTAAAATTTCACCTTGATGAAATGTCACTAAAATGCGTGTTTCTGCATTATTTAAAATAGTTGCTTCACGTTTAGCATATTCGGCAACGCGATCAGCACGAAATGGGGGATAAATGGGAACTGGTACACCACCTGCTAATAACACTGCAAAAAATACATAAAAGAAATCTTCACATGTTGGTAACATAATTGCCACAGTATCTTCAGAATTTAAACCATAATTTTTTAAACCGTGCGCCATAGCTGTGGCTTTATTAAATAATTGACCATAAGTAATTATTTTCTCATCTCCATTTTCATCTTGTAAATAAATATGCGGACGTTGTGGTGTTTTTTCAGCATAATAAAATAAAATTTCAACCAGTGAAGTTGCTGAAACTGGACATGGAATCTCTAATTCTGATAATGGCGTAATAATTTCTTTAGTAGCAATCTGTTGTGATGGAACATTTTGAGATATGGCAATTAATATATCATTTAATGTTTTTGCTTCTGCCATTGTTTGAGTCGCTAATTGCACAGAAAAATATTTTTCTAGACGGCTAAATAATTCCGCTTTTTCTAAACTACCAAGACCTAAATCATTTTCAAGCCTGGCATTTATCGATATAGCTCGCTGAGCACGTTCCGCTTTAAGTTCAATTAGGAAATCATGGACTACTTGTAATAATTGCTTTTCGAGCTGTTGAGATGATTTTTCCATTTAAATACGATTCAATAAAATGTTTTTTTCATTACTAATATGTATTATTAATTATGTAATTTTTTAATACACTCTCATCCACCTTCTCCCGCAAGCGGGAGAAGGAAAAAAATACCGATATTTTTTAACTAACCCTATATGATTAATGTATATGTTCCGAAACACTTTTCAGCAACTTTGCCAATAATGTAGGATCTTTTCCTTTCAGAGCTATATCACTAATTGAAATAACTCCAGTCAATCGTTTATTTTTATTTAATACAACTAACCTACGAATATGATTGGTTGTCATATTGTCTATTGCTTTAATCAAATCATCATCTTCAAAACAATAGCGAATAGGTTTAGTCATAATGTCCTTTAACTCAGTATGAGTAGGATCCCAACCTTGAGCCACTGCTCTTAGTGCGATATCGCGATCTGTCACAAATCCCAATAATCTTTCACCATCTCCAACGGGTATACTGCCACAATCATGTTTAGACATTTGTTCAGCAGCTTTTTGTAACGTGGTGTGAGGATCAAGATAAAATGGTTTTTTAGACATGATTTCTTTAACTAACATAATCAATCTCCTTTTACGTAGTGATAAGAAAATGACCAAATAGATTCTTTTCAATTTTTTCACTTGCAGATCTATTCATCATCATCTAAAAATTATAGCAGTCTTTTGATACTATAGTGGTTTAGGCAATTTGAGATAAACATAGGAGGTTTTATGACATTTACCCTAGAAAGTACCGCATTTAAAGAAGGGGATTTAATTCCTTATCAATATACTTGTGATGGTGATGATATTTCACCCGCATTAGCATGGAATAATCCACCCGCAAATACAAAATCATATGTATTAATTATGGATGATCCAGACGCACCTATGGGGACTTGGGATCATTGGTTAGTATTTAATATTCCAGCCAATTTAAATCATTTTGAAGAAAACATACGATCATTACCTAACGGCGCTAAAGGCGGTAAAAATAGTTGGAACCGCAATAATTATGGTGGGCCTTGTCCTCCTGATCGTATTCATCGCTATTTTTTCAGATTCTATGCATTAGATACTTCATTATCCTTATCAGAAGGCGCTACCAAAAAAGAAATATTAGATGCAATGCAAGGTCATGTTCTTGCAACGGCAGAACTAATGGGGAAATATGATAGAGTTTAGTTTTGCACGGAAATGATCGGATGCGTCATTCCCGCACATGAAAGACCCATTATGAAAATTGAATTATCAAGCGGGAATCTATAACAATATTAATATCGAAGTATTATTTCAAGATAACTAATACAAGTGATGCATTAAGATATAGATTCCCGCTTGAAAGTTAAGTTTGTCCGCTATTTTCTTTACCAGCGGCAATGACAATCGCCGATGAGTGACTCTTCTAAATTATTTATAATTATTTCTTTGATCCAGAACCTTCATCTTTCTCAGCTTTTTTCTCAGGCATTTTAAATGGGTTCATCACATAACCAGTTCCCGACATCCATTTATTAATTTCCGCCATATTCGTTAAAGATAAATTAAATACTTTTTGAGACGATTTCATTAATTGATTGCGCACATCTTCTATGGCATGCATTTGCATTTCAATAATATCTTCAGGCTTTTTCACTTTACCGAAACTTTCTAATTGCTTGGTGTTGAGCGCAACGGTTTCATTAATAATTTCTAACAAACAGTTTTGCACACGGTGTGTTAAATCTGTTGTCAATTTATTAAAATCATCAACCTTTTCTAGGATCTTTTGCGAATTCATTTGTTGCATGATAATCTCCTTTTAAGTGAAAATATAAATAATTAAAAACGATAAACTTATTTAGCCTTAATATAAACATCGACTAACTGCCCGGGGTATAAATTTTCATTCACTGGTACTTTAAATTTAAATATTATTGGTAGTACTCTGACATCAACTCTTAAACTTCTTTCATCCGATAACTGAATATTGGGAATTGTATATGGTTGAATCCGGACAAATTCTAATGGTATACCTTGGTTTGTTCCACCCCTAATAAATAGTATAGCTTGCATTTGTGACGGCTGCGGTAACTTCGGCACCAGTATCTCATTTAAAAAACACCGCACTTGTAAATAAGGTGCTGTTGAAGCTAATTGAATGACAGGATTCATGCCTTGCGTATAAGGGTCAAATATACCTTGCGGGGAAATGTAATCGCCTACTTCTGCATTAAGTCGCAATACCACGCCTTTCACTGGAGATTTAATGATATATTTATCCAGCAATGCCTGATCGGATTTATAAGTTTGCAAAGCAGCTTGATATTGATTTTGTGCATTTTCAATATCATAACTCCAAGCGCCGGCGCTCACTAAATTATATTGTGCTTGAGCAACTTTTACATTTTTTTGTGCAACACTTAATGCATTAATCGCATTATCTAACGCATCTTTAGAAATAGAACCCGGATATAATTGATATGATTTTTGCACTTTTTCAGTTTGAGTTTGAACTTGAACTAAAGTGGCATTTGCTGAATCTAATTGCGCTTTTGCTACATCTAAATTTTCTTTCCGTGGTTGTGATTTTAATTCATTTAATGCAGAAAGTGCTGCATTTACCTGCGCAGAATCTTTATCAACAATTTCTTTTTGAATAGAATCATCAATTGCAATCAGCGGATTTCCTTGTGCAACACTTTGTCCATCACCCGTAAATATTTTTGTCACTTTTCCTGAAACTTCTGGATAAATATTAATATTGGTACCATTGGTTTGATAACTTTCAATAATACCATTTGCATAAATTCCACTACTAAATGGATTATAATTAACAGCAATAGGGGGCTGCGTTTTTTGTCTCGCATTAAAAATGGGCACACTTATAATTGCAATAACAATACCAACAATTGCAATTATAAATGGTAGCTTAGATTTCATTCTTGTTCCCCTGTAACGATTTAATTTTTCCGTCTTCCATTTTAATAATGCGTGATGCTAAATCATAAATTCTATCATCATGCGTCACTACAATAATTGCACGTTTATCATTTAAAATATTTTGTTTTATAAATGACATGACTCTTTTACCTGTTTCACCATCTAAAGATGCAGTAGGCTCATCAAGAATTAATAAATCGGGTTGTGAAATTATAGCCCGTGCAATAGCGACACGCTGTTGTTCTCCAATACTCAATCTACGAGGAGGTAAATCCGCTCTTTTAGCTAATCCAACAATATCTAATGCCTTACGTGCTGCCGCAATACATTCTACCCATGGCTTTCTTTGCAGGATTAGTGGAACTGCAACATTTTCCACACTGGTCAATTTTTTAAATAAATGAAAATCTTGAAACACAAATCCTACCGTTCTCAATCTAAATTCAGACATATGATTTTCATCATACTGCCAAATATCTTCGCCTTTTATGAATACTTTGCCTGAGGTGGGCTTTAATATACCAGAGATAATACTTAATAATGTTGTTTTTCCCGATCCTGAGGGGCCAACAATATAAAGCATTTCACCATATTCAACGTCAAAACTAACATCGTTTAATGCGTAAGTTTTATTATCTTCTTCACCAAACCATTTCACGATATTTTCAGCATGTAAAATCACGTTATCCTCTAAATATATCAAAAGGTTCTATTTTAATAACTCTTCTAATTCCCAAATAACTGGCAAACGCAACAATAATTAATACCATCACTAATGAAAATAATAAATTCTGATAGGTAATAATTGATGCATAACTTGCCAAACGCATTTTCGCTAAAGTAATTAATATCACTGATAGTAAAACACCAAATCCATATCCTAAAAACCCGACCACACTGGATTGAAATAATATCATGTAAATAAGTTCATTTTTCTTTGCACCAATCGCTTTTAAAGCACCAAATTCTTCTAAATTTTCTAACACAAAAGTATAAAAAGTTTGCCCAGCTATTGATAATCCCACAATAAAACTGATTAAGGTCATGATCATGATATTCATTCCCATACCTGTTTTATATAAATAATAATCGGTGTTTTTGCTAATAAATTCTTTTTCTGTTAACGCCATATATCCTATTTTTTGTACTTCACTTTTAATATAGGATACGTCGGTAGCATTTTTTGGTTTTACTAAAATAAAATTAATAGTGAAGCGAGTTGTTGGTAAATCTTGAATTGCGCGAGTATATATTGTGTAAAGTGTAGGAATGCCAAATAATCCACCTACAGATGAGTTTGCAATGCCCACAATGACACCACGATGATCATTGACTTCAAAGGTCGTACCGATATTAGGATTATCCAGTTTATCGAAATCAGAATCATAATTAGCAATAAATGAATCATCATTATATATATCGTAAATATTGCCTTTAATCATAGTGGGGCGGCCCCACAATGTAGTGTCATCTAAACCAATAATTGAAACAGATTGATAGCGACCACTCGATAATCTTGCCAAACCACCACCCATAAATATAGGAACAGCAAATTGCACACCCTTAATGCTTCTCACAGCATCTAACACGTAATTTGGAAGAGGCATATTTTCTTTTTCAATATTGATAGAAGGATCCATGACCCACATGGGTGCACCAATATTGATAATATCTGAAGCGGCACGAGTCATTACGCCTGAAAAAACGGAGGTCATTTGCATCATTAAAAAAACTGCGAAGGTAATACCGATTATGAGGGTATAAAATTTGCCACGATCATTTTGTAATAATTTTAATGCAATAAGTAAAAGACTGCCCATATTTAAATCCGTTAACTAATCAATTTATAGTGATCTTACTTGACCTTCACCATATATCAGCCATTTCATTGTTGTTAAATGTTGCATACTAAATGGACCACGAACATGTAATTTTTGCGTGCTGATACCAATCTCAGATCCCATACCAAATTCTTCACCATCGGTAAAAGCAGTCGAAGCATTTACATAAACAGCTGCAGCATCTACTTGCTGTAAAAATTGATCACGTATTTTTACATCTTCTGTAATTATAGCTTCACTATGCCCAGAGGAATAAGTTTGAATATGATTTATGGCTGCAGCGAATGAACTCACTGTTTTAATAGTTAATTTTAAGGATAAATACTCTATGCCATAATTTTCTGGTTTTGCATGATGCAATAAATGTGCTGGGTAATGATGGTGTAAAACATGATAGCTTTTTTCATCAGCAAATATTTCTACTTCTTGTATAGCTAAATCCTTAATTAATACTGGTAAATCAGCAACGCGGTGTTCGTGTATCACTAAACAATCAACTGCATTACATACACTGACTCTACGTGTTTTTGAATTGGTTATAACAGGTCTGCCTTTATTTATATCACCCACTTTATCAAAATAAATATGTACTACACCTGCACCTGTTTCAATAATAGGTACACGTGCATTTTCTCTAACTTCTTTAATCAGATTATTACCCCCGCGTGGAATAATCACATCAATAAACCCATGGGCATGACATAATTTTTTGACCATTTCACGTTGAGCAGGCAATAAAACAACACCTTCGACAGATATATTATTTTTTATTAGTGCTTGATGAATTAATTCAACAAATATTTTGTTAGAATGATCAGCTTCTTTTCCACCTTTTAATACACAAGCATTACCTGACATAAATGACAGTGCAAATGAATCAATTGTTACATTAGGTCGTGACTCATAAATAATTGCTATTACGCCTAATGATACAGAAATTTTAACTAATTTCATGCCTTGTGGATGATCATATGTTTCTAATATTTTATTTAATGGATCTGGCATTTGTAATATTTTATCAATAGTACGTCTTATGACAGATAGACGTTCTGCATTTAACAGCAAGCGATCATACTTTGGATCGGTATTTGATAATTGCTGTAAATCCAGTTCGTTATTTTTTAATATCTTTGCTTCCTGCGCTTGAATTAATTGTGATAAAGATTTTAATACGGATTGACGTTGTTGATAGGTAAGCTGTGCGTAGGTGTGGGATGTTTGTTTAACATTTTGTAAAATATTATTTAACGAATAATTCATAAATAACTCTCTATATTATTTCCTTCTCCCGCAAGCGGGAGAAGGAAAAAAAATGGTGATAACGATAGTTTTAATGTTTAAATAAAACAATTTTATTAAAAGCGATAAAATAATTTTCGTCTTTTTTGGCAATTTTATTAATTAACTCTGCCTTACTGTATTCAGCAACACCTATACCAATTTTTTTACCTTCATTATTTTTAATTGCAACAATGTCTCCGGACTCAAAAACGCCCTCGATATTTGTGATTTTACAGGGAAAAATATTAGCGTATTGACCATTACTATTTAATGATTCAATTAATTCTTTATCAAGAATAATAGCGGGTTCAACTCCATATTCTAAAGTTATTTTATTTTCTGCGCCTTCATCGTGAATATCAGCAATAATCTGTGTCCCTAATTGAGGTTCTTGTTGTGTTATTAATCTCATTAATATGTCTGTGGTGCGTGCATTTGCAATAAATGTTTTTATGCCATGCGCAGCCGCATGTTGACATGCACTGATCTTACTAGACATACCACCACGACCACTTTCACTTTTCAATAAAAAATGCTCAATATTTAATTTTTCATCGACTGATAATTTATGAATTATTTTTGCTTCTTTATCTGAAGGATGTCTTTCATAAACACCATCTACACCGGTTAATATCACCATATATTTAGCTTTAATTAGTATCGCTAATAAAGCAGTTAATTCGTCATTGTCAGTAAACATCAATTCTTCAATAGCAGTAGTATCGTTTTCATTAATGATGGGTAAACAGGTAGGCAGTTTTAATAAGCCATGAAGCGCGCGATAAATATTTTGTCGATGCGTTAATGATACAAAATCCATTTTAGTTAAAAGAACTTGTGCCGCAGTATAACCATAGAATTTTAATAAAGTGTTGTATTGTTGCATTAACATGGCCTGCCCTAAACTGGCTAAGACTTGCCGTTCTTGCACAGGATCCGTGCAAACAGATAAATCCATTTGCAAACTTTTTCCAGCTGCCACAGCGCCAGAACTGACCAAAATCACTTTATAACCTTGATTTTCCAAGGCAATAATTTGATTCATTAATTTATTCAATTGCGGCAAATCTAACAAACCATTCTCATGCAGCATAGTTTGAGTACCGACTTTTACGATGATAATTTCTTTTTTCATAAAGGCATCCTTCTACATTTTTTCCTTCTCCCGCTTGCGGGAGAAGGAAAAGATAAGATATCTTATCTTCGCTCCGAGCGAAAAGAAAAAATATTATATAAACATTTTTGCTTTTTAATATCTCACTAAACTTGTTAGAATAATTATTCTTACTCGAAAGATTCAAGCAAGGCGACAAGGATGTTTAAATCAGTTAGAAATTTTTTATTATTTATATCAACCATAACACTCACCAGTTGTATGGTTGGCCCTGATTTTCATTCCCCCGCCCCACCCTCTACGCAAAAATTTACTAACCAGAATTTACCCACAAAAACCAGCAGCTCCTCTGTACATGGTGGCAATAAACAATATTTCATCAATGGCCAAGATATTCCTGGACAATGGTGGTCATTATTTCATTCACAAGTAATTAATGATTTAGTTAATACAGGAATTGCGCATAGTCCTAATCTTGCAGCCGCAGAAGCAGCATTAAAAGAAGTACAGGAAAATTATAATTCACAATGGGGCACCACTTATTTCCCAGCCATCACTGCGCAATTTATTCCACAAAGACAACGGTTCAGTGGTTCCGAATTTGGCGTAGCTAATGCACCCGGAAATGTATTTAATCTTTTTAATGTGCAAGCAAATATATCTTATAATTTTGATATATTTGGTGGTGAACGCCGTCAATTAGAAGCGCTTGCTGCACAAGTCGATTATCAACAATACCAATTAACAGCAGCTTATTTAACACTCACGGCGAATATTGTTACGGCAGCAATCACTGAAGCATCAATAAATGGTCAAATTACAGCGACGCTTGCATTAATTCAATCACAACAAAATCAATTACAAATAGTACAAAAACAATTTAATTTAGGCGCAGCATCATTAAGCGATGTAATGACACAACAAACACAATTAGCACAAACACAAGCCACCTTACCGCCATTAGAAAAAAGCTTAGCAATAACACGTGATTCTTTAGCCGCATTAGTGGGAGCGTATCCCAGCGAAATAAATGTTCCTCCATTAAATTTAAATGATTTGCAATTACCCAGTGAATTACCGGTGAGTTTACCTTCAGCGTTAGTTCAACAACGTCCCGATATTAAAGCACAAGAAGCATTATTACATGTGGCCAGCGCACAAGTTGGTGTTGCCACTGCAAATTTATTTCCGCAATTAACTTTAAATGGCTATTACGGATACACTGCAACTTCTTTAAATAATTTATTTACACCCACCGCAAATATATGGTCAATTAGTGGTGAACTTCTTGCCCCCATATTTCAAGGCGGATCATTAATCGCAAAAAAACGTGCAGCAGTTGATGCATATAATCAAGCACTCGCGCAATATCATGAAACAGTCATTCAAGCATTCCAAAATGTTTCAGATACATTACAAGCATTGGTAATCGACGCCAATAATTTAAAAGCGGCAACTTTGGCAGCAAAATCAAGTCACGAAACATTATTATTAACGGAAAAACAATATGCATTGGGCGCGGCAAGTTATTTAACTTTGCTAAATGCACAACGACAAGATCAACAAGCCATTATTAATCTCATTCAAGCACAAGCATTACGATTTAATGACACAGCTGCACTTTTCCAAGCATTAGGGGGTGGTTGGTGGAACAAGGAGAAAAATTAATGTCAGCACAAATGATACGCATGTTAATTTTTGTTGGAATTTTATTGGGAATTATTTTTGGTATCAAAGGTTGTGGTATTTATATGGGACACAAATATATGAGTGCCAATTCAATACCACCTATGGCTGTTTCAACAATGATTGCAAAAGCGGAAACATGGCAAGCTAAAATTTCTGCCACTGCCAGTATTAATGCAATAAATGGTGTTGATGTCACCACAGAAGTACCTGGGATTGTACAAGATATTAAATTCGAACCCGGTAGTTCAGTAAAAATGGGCGCTGTTTTAGTACAATTGAATGCTGACACAGATATTGCACAATTACATTCATTGCAAGCACTCGCAAATTTATCACAAATTACTTATAACCGAGATAAAGCACAATATGCTATCAAAGCTGTCAGTAAACAATCACTAGATACTGATCAAGCCGATTTCCAAAGTAAAACAGCACAAGTTGTACAACAAGCGGATTTTGTCGCTAAAAAAACCATTCGTGCGCCATTCTCTGGACGATTAGGTATTCGTGCAATTAATTTAGGTCAATATTTAAATCCTGGTAATAAAATTGTTACCTTGCAATCATTAGATCCCATTTATGCTGATTTTTATATTCCACAACAACAATTGGTTTTATTGAAAATAAATGAACCTATTACACTCACATCAGATTCTTTTCCTGGCATCGTTTTCACTGGTAAAATTACCACAATCGAACCCAAAATTGATCCAACAACACGTAATGTTGCTGTAGAGGCAACTATCGCTAATCCTGAACAACAATTATTACCTGGCATGTTTGGCATGATGACAATTAATGTCGGCAATCCTCAAAAATATATTACCGTTCCGCAATCAGCAGTAAGTTATAACCCTTACGGCGATATCATATTTATTGTCAAACAAACCGGCACTGATAAAACCGGAAAACCCTTATTGATAGCTCAACAAAGTTTTGTCACATTAGGTGATACGCGTGGCGATCAAATTGCTGTCTTAACTGGAATAAAAGATGGCGATCAAATTATTACCAGCGGTCAATTAAAACTGAATAATGGTTCTCCCATTTTTATTAATAATAGTGTCATGCCCAGTAATAATTCTAATCCTACCGTTGTGGAAGATTAATTATGCATTTTACTGATTTATTTATACGCAAACCGGTATTAGCCACCGTTATTAATTTATTAATTTTAGTGTTAGGCATTCGCTCCATCGATTCATTAACAGTGCGACAATATCCTTATACACAAAATGCCGTAGTCACTATTTCAACAATATATACAGGTGCTGATCCTGCTTTAGTTGCTGGATTTATTACTACACCATTAGAAAACTCGATTGCACAAGCAAATGGTATCGATTATTTAACTTCTTCAAGCACGCAAAGTTTAAGCACCATACAAGCTTTTTTGCGATTAAATTATGATGTTAATAATGCGATCGCAGAAATTAATACAAAAATTAATGCGGTATTATATAAATTACCTAAAGCTTCACAACAACCCGCAATTACGGTTGATATTGGCGATCCTATTGATGCTATGTATATGGGATTTTCCAGCAAAGTACTACCGAGTAATAAAATCACAGATTATTTAATTCGCATTGTGCAACCTAAAATTCAAACCGTTGAAGGTGTACAAACTGCAGAAATATTAGGTGGTAGAGAATTTGCATTACGTGCTTGGTTAGATCCCGCAAAAATGTCAGCGTATGGTATTACCCCAGCAGATGTATCTGCTGCGTTGGCTGCAAATGATTTTATTTCTGCCGCAGGTCGCACCAAAGGCGATATGATCAGTGTCGATCTCACCGCAGAAACAGGATTACATACTGTAGATGAATTTCGTAATTTAATTTTAAAATCACAAAATGGTGCAATTGTTCGACTGGGTGATGTCGCCAATGTCAGTTTAGGTGCATCAAGTTATGATACCTCAGTAGGATTTGATGGTAATGAAGCAGTTTATGTCGGTGTAAAATTAACACCTTCAGCAAATTTATTAACAGTATTGAAAAATATTCACACTGTATTTGCATCTATTCAACAACAATTACCGGAAGGATTGGATGGAAAAATTGTTTATGATTCTTCCAAATATGTTAATGCTTCCATCCATGATGTGATCAAATCATTAATAGAAGCATTGGTCATTGTTACCGGGGTTATCTTTCTCTTTTTGGGTTCAATTCGATCAGTCAGCATTCCAATTGTAGCGATGCCGCTATCACTGGTTGGCACTTTTTTTATAATGTTAATTTTAGGTTATTCCATTAATTTATTAACATTATTAGCGTTGGTGTTAGCCATCGGATTAGTGGTAGATGATGCAATTATCGTTGTTGAAAATGTGCATCGTCATTTAGAGAATGGAATGTCATCAATTAATGCAGCAATGTTAGGCGCAAAAGAATTAGCAGGCCCTATTATTGCCATGACATTAGTATTAATTTCTGTTTTTATTCCCGTCGGATTTATGGGCGGATTAACAGGCGCACTATTTACTGAATTTGCATTTACATTAGCAGGCGCTGTTGTTATTTCAGCAATTGTTGCGCTCACCTTATCACCAATGATGTGCTCTAAAATGCTTAAGCATGATCATCAACAAAATAATGCAAGTCGATTTACACAATTTATTGATCGACAATTTGATAATTTACGTGAAAATTACAAAAAAACTTTACATGACAGTTTAAATTATCTTTCTGTTACTGTCGTATTTGCCATTATTATTTTGTTTAGCATTATTATTTTATATTCCACTTCAAAATCAGAATTAGCACCGCAAGAAGATTTAGGCGTACTCATTTCACAAGTTACTGCAGCCCCCAATGCGAGTCTTGCACAAACAAAATTATATTCCACGGCTGCATTTAATGTATTCAATCAATTTCCTGAAATGGATCATATTTTTCAAATTGAAGGAATTAATGGTCTTAATTCAGCTATCGTCGGCATGGTGTTAAAACCATGGAGTGATCGTAAACGCACCACTAACGATCTTCAACCCATCGCCCAACAACAATTATCACAAATCAGCGGTGCGAAAATTGCTGTATTTCAATTACCCTCTTTACCAGGTGGTGGACGTGGATTACCCATGGCATTTGTTATTAAATCAACTGATGATTACTCAAAATTAAATACTTATGCGCAAACCATTTTACAAAAGGCCTATCAAAGCGGTTTATTTTTATTTCTTGATAGCGATTTAAAAATTGATAAAGCGCAAACTGTTGTAGAAATAAATCGTGACAAGGCATCACAAATGGGTTTGACCATGTTAGATGTCGGTAATGTATTATCTTCAGCGCTCAGTGAAAATTTTATTAATTATTTTGATTATTTCGGCAGATCGTATGAAGTAATTCCACAAGTAACACGTGCTACACGATTCAATGCACAACAATTATTAAATTATTATATTACTTCAGCTGACGGCACATCCGTTCCTTTATCAACGATTGTTTCGTTAAAAACTCAAGTCGTTCCCGAATCGATTAACCATTTTCAACAATTAAATTCGGCAACAATTTCTGGTGTACCCGCACCAGGAATTACTATGGGACAAGCATTACAAGGCATGCAAAAAATTGCAAAAGAAGTATTACCACAAGGCTACCAAATTGATTATGCAGGCCAATCTCGACAATATATACAAGAAGGTACTGCATTATTAGTGACAATTGTTTTCGCGCTGATTTTTATTTATTTAACATTAGCGGCATTATTTGAAAGTTTTCGCGATCCCTTGATCGTTATGTGTAGTGTTATCGTTTCATTTTTCGGCGCATTAATTTTTATTAGTCTTGGTGTTAAAGGCTTAAGCTTAAATATTTATACCAAAGTCGGATTAATTACATTAATTGGTTTAATTACCAAACACGGCATTTTAATTGTGCAGTTTGCAAATGATTTACAAAAAGAAGGTAAAAGCAAACGTGAAGCAATCGAAATGGCAGCCGCAATTCGCTTACGCCCCATTTTAATGACCACAGGTGCGATGGTTCTCGGGGTTATTCCATTGATAATTGCCACCGGCGCTGGTGCAGTAAGCCGATATAATATTGGAATAGTCATTGCTTCTGGCTTAACCATCGGCACATTATTTACACTTTTTGTTGTGCCAGCGATGTATTTATTAATTGGCGAAACACATCATGCAGAAGCAGGTGAAGAGATTTTAGAAGTCATCCCTAAAGCAGAAATTTAATACTAAAGATCTCAACAAACGATAAAAAAATTTATTTTTCAATAAACCAGCTTTCTAATGCGTATAAAGGAATTTCTTGCAATTTATCATGACGTGTAAATTGACCTTCAGATATTTTCAATGCATATTTTGAATTAGGGTGTGATTCAAAAAATAAATCCAAACTTTTCATGCTCCCTTTATAAGATGATTTAACTTCGACCGGAATAATTTCTCCATTTTTCATAATCACAAAATCAACTTCAGCATTACTACTTTTAGCTTCACGGTGCCAATAATATAGTTTTGAAGTTTTATGAAATTCAGAATATGCCATCATTTCTTGAGCAACAAATTGTTCTGCAAGACTTCCTTGATTTGATAGTTGTATTGGATTAATGAGCCATTGCTTTATATCTAAACCTAATAATCTAGCAGCAATGCCAATATCGAAATAAAATACCTTAAACTTTTTTTCATCTTGTTCGGCACCTAATGGCGGACGTTGAGCTGATGTGTGAAAACACCGATTAGCGATACCTGCTGATTCTAATAATAACATTGCATTTTTTATTAATTCTGATCGTATCTCACCATCTACATTAGAATATTTAAACTTGTGCCCAAGCAATGCAGGAATTTTTTCAAATACTTTAGTAACATGTGGAATTTCTCGTTGTGTTGCGTATTTATGAAAATCAATCTGATAAGATTCAATAATTTCATCTTGGATTCTTTGACAAGTACGGGGATCACGATCTCTGATCCATGCATCTACAACAGCTGGCATACCACCTAACCACATATAATTTTTTAAATGATCTAATAATTGTTGATGTAATACGGGATCGTTTTCCTTTTTAAATAAAAAATTGCGTATATCCTGATATCCTAAATTTGTTAAATATTCAGCAAAAGATAAAGGATATAAATACATGAATTGCACTCTACCAACAGGAATTCCAATTTTATCTAATGCAAATTCCAATAATGACCCAGCGGCAATGATATGTAATTCAGGCATTTCTTCTTTGAAATAGCGTAATGATCGCAGAGCATCTTCACATGCTTGCACTTCATCAAAAAATATGAGTGTTTTACCAGCTTCAATTTTTGTATGCTCAAGAATGGCTATTCTCTCAAGAATAGTTTTTATATCTAAATCGGCTGAAAAATATTGGTGAATCAATTTATTTTTTTCAAAATTGATGGTAATGAAAGAATCAAATTCTTTTCCAAATTCGCTAACCAACCAAGATTTCCCAGTTTGGCGGCATCCTCGAATGATGAGTGGCTTACGATAGGGGTCATTACGCCATCCTTTTAAATCCTGTAACCTATCACGCTGCATAGCAAAACACCCAAATATTTGTAAAAATACAATTGTAATTTTACATGAATTTTGTAATTTTACAAGGATAAATTGCTTGATGTAGTCAAAACCTCTGCATTCTTCTCAAACGCCTAAACTTAGCATGTATTACAGCTAATAAGAGATTTTGATTTCTGCGAATTGATAAACCTTGAACAAAGTTGTCTAGCATGATCAGCCGACTTCACACCAGAATAAGTCGACATATTATTCCCTGATAAATAATAGAAACGATTAAATCTTAGGCAACGTATAATTATAGTTATAATAATAATACCCCTGCCCATATTTCGCTGCTTTTGATGTGGTATGATTAAAAATTGTACCGGTTATTTTAACGCCTGAATTATGCATGTGTCTAAATGCTAATTCAATTTCTTGCGCTGAATGTGCAGCATTATCCAACACTAATAAATTAGTGCCTGCTAAACTACCGATAATCATACCATCAGTTAAATTTAATACAGGTACTGTATCGATAATAATAATGTCATAATGTGTTTTAATATCTTCAAGCATTTGTTTAAATGCAGGTCTCATGAGTAACTCAGAAGGATTAGAAGGATATTTACCTGTTGTTATAAAATCTAAAGTAGGTAATTTAGAATGGTTAATCACTTCTTGCCATTTTAATTTACCATTCAATACATCTGCTAAACCTAAATTTGAATTGTTATTAAAATATTTATGAATAGATCCTTTACGCAAATCCCCATCAATTAATAATACCTTTTTCCCTGCATCTGCCAGAATATATGCTGCATTAGTTGCAATAAATGATTTCCCCACATCTGGTGAAATTCCTAATATTGCAATGAGGTTGCTGGGTGCATCTTGTAATGCAAAATGTAAACTGGTACGCAAACTTCGTAATGCTTCAATTGAAAAATCATGGGGGTTTGTTACAGCTAATAATTCCAATGAATGTGCTCTTTCATTTTTACGCAATTTTGAATTGCTGTGCTGCCTATCACTGTATGGAATAATTGCAAAATTAGGAATACCAAAATGTTGCTCTATCCATAACGGGCTATCGACGTGTTGTTGTAACATTTTTTTGGTATAAACAATAACACAACCCAAAATTAATCCTAATAAAAAACCACAAGCCATAATAACTGATTTTGCTAATGGTATCGGTGTTTCTGGTAACTCAGCGGAAGATAATATTCGTACATCACTAATTGTTCCCGCTTTAGTGACTTGTAACTCTTGAATTTTATTTAACAATAATAAATATAATTGGCTTTTAACTTGCACATCGCGAGATAAATTGGTGGCTTCTTGATCTGCAGCAGGTAATTTACTGGCACGTAATTTTAATGAATCAATTTCATTTTGTAATGCAATCATTTCTTGATTAAGCGCAATAATAAAAGGATGGTCCGGAGTATATTGTTCTAATCGCTGCGCTTTGAGAATATTCAATTGAGCCAATTGCGCTTCATCACTCGATATTTGCGTCAATAATAAACGTGTTGCTGTTGAAAGATCCAATGCGCCCCGTTTTGCTAAATAATGATTTAATTTAAATTCTGCAGCATTTAAAGAATCTTTTATGATAGGCAATTGTTGATTAAGAAAATCAAGGGTTTTTTCAGCTTCTAATGATTTATAATCCATATTTCTTTGCACAGCTGTCGTTGCAATGGCGCTCAATATATTGACCGCTTTTACTGGATCAGTATTCGTAAATGATACTTGTAATATGCCTGTTTTATCTCCTGTATCCGCATTTGCACCTAAATCAGTAATAATTAATTGTGATGACAGTTGATTAATCACATCTTCTGTTGGAATTTTTGTGACATAAAATTCAGTACCAGGACGCGCTATTAATTGATCGACTTTTAGCGTTATGGGTTTATTCGGATTTAAATTATCTGCAATTTTTCCAACAATACCTCGTAAAAGTATATGGTGATTTTCATCTTCTAATACATAATTATTATTTTCTTTTGCAATTAAAATAAGTCGTTTATTTTCTTGATTCGCAACGACTTCTAATTGGGATATTTTGAGCGTTTCTCCACCCCAAGCAAATTGAGACAAACCCAATGGTGAATTGGCTAAATATTGATCGTGATGTCTCGCATACCATTCACCAATAATGGGAAAGTATCGTGGATGCACACGTATATCTAATGCGAGATTTTTAATAACGGGCTCAATGACAAAACGTGATTTAATTAATGCTATTTGTTTATTAACAGAGGAGGATTCATTTGAATTAATGGGTAATATAGTGCTACTAATTCGATTTAAACTATCTTGATCATCTTGTACTTCTAATACCACATTAGCTTGGTAAACGGGCGGCTTTAAAATAGCATAGGCCACACTCAATAAAAAAACGGTTATGATGGCGGTTAATACGACCCATTTTTCTGCTTTAATTGGTTGAATTAAATTGTGTAGATCAATTTCATCTCCAAAATTTGCAATTTGGTTTTTGGGTAATACCGTTGTTAATGCTTTTTCCATCATCATGTCCTTTTAATATTTTGAAAAAAGATGTTTTGCAAATTCTTTCCTTCTCCCGCAAGCGGGGGAAGGAAAAAATGGTTATTCAATGCTGCTAATAACTACCATTAACAATAGAACCAGTAAACCAAACGGTTTGAATAGTAGGTAATATCATATTCATACCACGGTTCCAGCGTGCTATATCTGCAGCGGATACAAATACAATATCATGTGACTGCAATGTGAAATTTTCAGCTAATAATAAAGAATCAGGCGATTTCGCATTTAACCAATACACATCCGGTCTTGTCATTGAACCGCGTATTACATAAATATGCCCCGGATCTGCATTCAGTGGATCTAATCCACCCGATAAATTAATCGCATCAGTAATACTTAACGGAACATCGGTAATTGGTTGCAAACCCGGTTTTAGCACTTCACCCATGACATAAACTTTATCATGTCGAAATCCTGTGACACGCACATCAACTTGTGGATCTCTTACGTATTTAGTTAATAAATGCGTGATATTGTTACGCACTTGATCAACTGTCATTCCAGCAACATGAACTCTTCCTAACAATGGAAAAAATATCGTGCCATCAGGTGCGACTAAAAATCCATTGGGAGATATTGTTGGATTTGTTTCAGTGTTTTGTCCTGTTTGCGTTACACCAACATCAATGGGGTAATTCAATTCAGGATGCTGCCAAACAACAACATTTAATACATCTTGCGATCCCACTAAATACCCTGGCGAGTACCCTGCATTTTGGTGAATTGTTGCAACAAGTTGTGGCGTAATTTCTATAAAATTAGGTTGAATCTGTTGTGCGACTATACTGGTGGCAGCGCTAGGTTGATGATCCATCTTCATACCAGGTGCTACAACGCAACCTGATAATAAAGCAATTATCGATAAAATAAGGCTATTTCGTATCGAATTTAATTCCATAATTTTGTTTGCCATGCCAGTGTCCCTTGTTCAATTAAATTAAATACCGCTTTAAATTCAGGCAATGTTCTATAGTAAGGATCGGGTATTTCATTCTGTGACCATTTTCCTAATAAATGCACTTTACCTTGAGCGAATGGAAAATGAGATTTAAGTGTCTGCAAATGCGCATTTTCCATTACTAATATTAAATCAGCTGATGTGACCATCTCAGTAGAAATTTGTCTTGCGCGATGATGGGATATATCAATGGATTTTTCAAGCATTAATTGTTGTGACAGTGGATGAGCAGATTCACCCACACAAGCATTTAAACCTGCTGAGGAAATTTGTACTGGTATATTATGCAACAATGCAAATTGTTTAAATAAACCTTCGGTGATAGGACTTCGGCAAATATTACCAATACAAACAATTAAAATATTATTAAACATTTTTCAATATCTCTATAATTAAATAAAATAATTTATCAACATCTAAGGACAACAAATTTATTTATGATTTTATAATCGTGTAGCGCGTTATATCGTAACAATATCTTGCCTTTCTGAATTAGCTAAAACTTGCGTATAAATTTCATTCAATTTATTGACCACGATTTCTTGTGAATAATTATTTATTACATAATTACGAATATATTCTGCATCATATTTACCACTTAAAATATTGGCTAACATTTTATGTAATGCATCACGCAAATCAACGATTGAATCTGGCTTAACTAATAGACCTAATTTATCATTGATAATGATTTCTATAGGGCCGCCTGAACTTGTTCCTATTACAGGTAAGCCTGTTGCCATCGCCTCAATGATAACCACACCAAATGTTTCATAATAACTTGGTAGAATAAAAGCATGCGCATTATAAAGTGTTTCACGCACGCGCTCACGACTTAACACACCATGAAATTTAATTTGATTTTCAATACCTAATTGTGACACTAATCTTTTTAAATTATTTTCTTGCGGCCCTTCACCGCCTATTTCTAATAGGATATCTTCACGACCTTTGAATGCTAATGCAAATGCTTCTATAAGCAAATGTAATCCTTTACACGTTTTTAATTCTGCTATGGTCACAAATCGAATAATAGATAACAGAGGTGGCTTAGGATTTACCATAAAAAACTGTGTATCCACCACATTGGGCACAACTTCATAATTGATTTCACCTGTATTTTGAATATTTTTACCCAGTGAATCACTGACCGTCAAAAATCTTGCGGTGTGTTGCAAAATTGCATATAAAAAAGGAATACGCCAAGCATGAATTTTTCTTCTACCATAATTTGAGGAATGCTCAGTAATGATTAAAGGAATTTGATATTTTTTACTCACATGCATCGCTGCATAACCACCCCAAAATACACAGTGAGCATGAATTAAATCAGGCACACCGTGTGTTTTAATATAATTATCAATTGCAGTCATGACTTTCTTTTTGTACAAATAAATATTGAATCTTCTCATTAAAGGTAATCTAAATGTCAACATGTTCAAACAATGCCAGCGATAGATTGGAATATCCTGTTCAATTGATGAAGTTAGCTTAAATAACGGATGATTTGGCCATTTAAATTTTCTAACAGATTGTAAAAAAGTAGGGAAATCATGATAAACAGGCGCAACAATCCCAATTTGATGACCATATTTTTTTAATGCTTGAAATTGCTCTTTAAAATAGATGCCCGATATAATGCCTTGTGTATGAGCATACCATGAAGGAATAACAAGGATATGTATTTTACGCATATAACGCTTCTCTATTTTAAGCTAATTCCATTCGAGTCTCTCTGCTATATTCATAATTTACAGTGAGATTTGGACTATATTCAGGAACCAATATATGCAATAGTGATATTAACGCTGCTGTATCATTATTATGATATGCTTGTTCTACTCTATTACAAAGATTATTAATAATATTAAAATCACAACCATTCGATTTAGCATACATTATTTTAGAATGTGAAGTCGGTTGCAACTCCTCATGTGAATAGAAACATTCTTCATACAATTTTTCACCTGGTCTTAAACCAGTGTAAATTATTTTTATATCTTGATCGATAATTTTTCCTGATAGTTTAATCATTTGTTCTGCTAAATATTTTATTTTTATTGGCTTACCCATATCTAACACGAATATTTCGCCACCATTACCTAATAGTGTGGCTTGTAAGATTAATTGGCTCGCTTCAGGAATTGTCATAAAGTAACGCATAACTTCAGGATGCGTCACTGTTAACGGCCCACCCATTTCAATTTGATTTCTGAATAAAGGAACAACACTTCCCGCAGAATCAAGCACATTACCAAATCTTACAGTAACAAAACATGTTGTATTCATATTTTTATTAAAACTATGACAAAAATATTCCGCTGCACGTTTAGTTGCGCCCATGATATTACTAGGATTAACTGCTTTATCAGATGAAATTAAAATGAATTTATCTACATTATGGTTTGCAGCTTCTTCAGCAATAATACGTGTGCCAATTAAATTATTATAAAGTGCGCTACGAATATGACTCTCCAATATAGGCACATGCTTATATGCCGCTGCGTGAAAAATGATCTGGGGACGATAGCGTTCCATTATATCTTTTATACCCACACGATCGGTGACGCTCTGTAAAAAAGGCAAAAAATTAGTATATTGATATTTATCTTGTAATTCTTTTTCAACGGAATAAAGACTAAATTCATTATGTTCAATAAGAATTAATCGAACTAAATTTGTAATTGTTACAATCTGTCTACAGATTTCTGAACCAATGGAACCGCCTGCACCTGTCACCACTATTGTTTTACCTGCTAATCCTTCTTTTAAATTGGCCCAATTTAAATTCACTTCATAACGCCCCAGTAAATCTTCTAAAGAAATATTGCGCAATGAGTTAATACTAATATGGCCTTCGGTAAGTGCTTTTATGCTAGGTAATATATAACAAATCACGCCTGCTTTTTCACAATGATTAACAACGGAACGTAGCGTTGAAGATGAAGCGGATGGCATTGCAATTAAGACCAAATCGACTTTATGTTTTGCAATTAATTGAGACAATCTATTAATTGTTCCTGATACTCTAACACCATGTATTTCTTTTCCTTGCTTACTTAAATCATCGTCTACAAATAAAATAGGTTTATATGAAAAGATTTCACTGCGCAGTAATTCACGAACCAATCCCTCTCCTGCTTTACCAGCTCCGACAATTATAACCTTCTTATAATTTGCAAAATAACTTTTATAATCTTTTAAAAAACGGATCATCAACCGTGAAATTGACAATAAGCAAGTCAATATTAACCAATATAAAATAGGTATAGTCAGAGGAACAGTAACATCTTGAAAAAATAACATGTGTCGTTTAGATAAAATTAAAATTACACCTATTAATATCGTACCGACAGTGGTTGCATTTAATATACGAACTAGATCAGGGACAGAGGCAAAACGCCATACACCACGATGCAAACCAAATAATTTAAACAATACCACTTGTGCAATAATAACAATAGGTAATATGGATATCGCTTGTTGATAATAAGGAGATGGAATATAACTTAAATTGAAGCGTAACCAATATGCAGATAACCACGCAATTGGCACCATGTTAACATCATATATAAAGGCAATTAATCCATTAATCATTCCACTGCTTTTAGTTTCCATATTTCCTTATAAATCCTTTATTAAGGTGAGTCCTTAGAATAAATCCTATTTAAATCATTATTTTGATGCCAATTGAAATACATTTTCAATAACTTTAGTGACAAAATTAATTTCTTGTAATGTTAATGTAGGATGCACTTGAAACATTAAACTGGTTTCAGCAAGATGTTGTGCATTAGGTAATCTTGCTGATGGTTGTAAATTGGCATTTTGAAAAGCTTGTTCCAAATATATTTCACCACAACTACCAACAATACAGGGAATATTTTCAGCATTAATCGCTTCCAGAATGCGATCGCGAGTCCAATCGGATTTTAATTTTTGCGGTTCAACGAATGCATAATAGACATAATAAGCATGATCAATTTGTGAATGTGGCATTGCTACTCGTGCAGCAGGAATACGTAAAAAACATTCTGTTAATAATGCCGCATTTCTTTTACGTAAAGCTAACCAATCATTTAATTTATTCAGTTGAATACGTCCTATAGCAGCTTGCATTTCAGTCATGCGAAAATTTGTGCCAAAAGTATCAACTAGCCAACGAAAACCTGGAGGATGTTGTTTATGGTTGACAGCATCATAATTTTTGCCATGATCTTTTAATGACCATATTTTTTTCCACACGTCTAAATTATTAGTCACTACCATGCCACCTTCACCACCTGTGCTTATAATTTTATCTTGGCAAAATGAAAATGCCGCAACATCACCGAATGCTCCAGTATATTTTCCTTTATATTTAGCACCAGTCGCTTGTGCGCAATCTTCAATAATTTTTAAATGATGTTTTTTGGCGAATGTGATTAACGAATCCATATCGCAAGGCCAACCCGCTAAATGGACTACAATAATTGCTTTGGTATTGGGGGTTAACACTACAGCAGCAGATTCAGCTGTAATATTTTGCGAAAGAATATCAATATCAGCAACAATAGGTTTTGCACCGACTTTAACTACAGCACTTGCAGTACCGATAAAAGTACGCGCAGGCACAATAACTTCATCGCCAACACCAATATCTAACCCATATAGTGCGGCTTCTAGTGCCACTGTACCATTCATGAGCGCGATTGAATGTTTTACACCAATATAATCTGCAAATTCTTTTTCGAATAATTTACCTTCTTCACCCGTCCAATAATTCACTTTTCCGGATGAAAGTATGCGTTTTACTGTATTCACTTCATCTTCTTCATAGTGTGGCCATCGTGATAATTGCATAGTGTTAACGCACCTCTAATAATTTTTGAGATATGAGTTCATCATAAATTTGCTGATTATGAATGTAAGTGCCAATTCTATATTCTGCTAACTGACCTGCAAAGCTTAATTTGAATAGATATAAAGGATCAGCTGCATTTGCAGTAGTGCCACCACCTAAATGCGCAGCATGACAGCCCCTGCTTTGTGCGTACAAAAATGCTTCGTGTAAAATTAAATTCATCGCTTGTAATTGTTTACCTTTATTATTATTTGCAGATAAGTGATATTCCATTATCTTATCTTCTAGCAACATAAAAGCTGCGCCAATCACTTCATCATTATGTAATGCAATTAATCTCAGTACGTTGTCCATTCTGCACAGTGAATTAAAATAATCCTGATTAAAGTAATAAAAATCCTTCGCATTGATTTCATTCATGCGCTTAGAATAAAGCGTAGGAAAAATTCTTAAAAATAAATCAGCATCAACTAACTTGCATTTAACATCATTTTTCAGTGCTTTTCTAATTGACCATCTTGCACTAGATTCATAACTATTCATCAAATCAACATTTCTCAAATCAACATAAACTGTATGCTTGATCGCGATTGACAGACCTTGATAAAAATGCCAATTTTGCGATAACGGATGAAAACGAATTGTTTCAGCAATAATATTTTTTTCTTTACACCAAGATTTGTAATTAATAAAAGCATCGGCCAAAAAATGACTATCATGCGTAGTTGCTATTGGACCACCATAACCATATGCAGAAATAATTTCATTGTAGGATGTATGTGGGATTTTTCTAATATGAAAAGGATGATAATAAATATCATCTTGCTGTTGATAAACAAAAAATTTTGCTGTCAATTGCGGATCTCGATATGAGTCAGCTAAAACATATTCCGGATTCAATCCCGGGAATGGTAATAACTTAGCGTTATTTTTTAATAACTTGCAAATGTCAGGATAAACCAATTCCATTTTCATTTTTCCATTTATTCATTACATTTTTTATCATTTCTTACAAACATACTTGCCGTAGCATAACCTTCTTCGTTTATTCCTTCTCTTTTCAATACCACTAAAATAGTACGCGCCAATATTTTAATATCAAGCCATAAACTCCAATTATCTACATACCACACGTCTAATTTAAATCTTTCTTCCCACGCCAATAAATTACGCCCATTGATTTGTGCTAAACCGGTAATGCCTGGACGAACATGATGACGACGATGTTGCTCAGATGAATATTCCGTTAAATATTCCATCATTAATGGTCTTGGCCCAATAAAACTCATCGAACCATTTAAAACATTAAATAATTCTGGAATTTCATCTAAACTTGTATTTCTTAAAAATTTTCCAAAGCGAGTTAGGCGAAATGTATCATCCAATAGATTGCCATCAGTATCATATAAATTACACATTGTTCGAAATTTATAAATCATGAACGGTTTACCATGTAATCCAGGACGTTGCTGTCGAAATATAACGGGAGAGCCCAAATAGATATATATCAAGATCACAAGAAACATCATTAATGGCAACAGCAAAATGATTAACAGCAATGAAAAAATAATATCTAAAATTCTTTTTAAAAAAAGTAATCGCATATTTTTATATTACACCTTCCATGGAATTAAGTATGACTTGATTTACTTTATGCACATCATATTTTTCAACTGCGAACTGTCTACTTTTCTTTCCCATTGTGCTAATCAGTTCAGGATGCTCTATGAAATTCAACATTGCATTAGCTAATGCATTTTCATCTTGCTTTGGCACTAAAAAACCATTTTCACCATGTTTTACTGTTTCTTTGCAACCAGGTACATTTGTCGTAATAATTGGTCTGGACATCGCCATTGCTTCAAGCACTGATCGAGGCGTTCCTTCGCTGTAGGAAGGTAGCACAAACACTGAAGTCCGCGCAATGGCAGGCCTTACATCACTTAATCGCCCCAGATAATTTATAACCGATGATTTAATCCATGATGATAATTCAATTTCTTTTATTGCATTAGGCGAATCATCTATCCAACCTACTAAAAGAAATTTAATATGCGGATATTTATTTTTCACAATAGTAGCGGCTGCGATATACTCACGAATTCCTTTATTTATCAGTAATCTTGCCACCAATAAAAATGTTAATTCGGAAGGATAGGCAGCAGGTTGAAATTCACTCAAACTAACACCAGAACCATTAATCACTATAGCTTGTTCACGATTTTTTAAGAGGCGCAAACGATTAAACTCAGTTAAATTATCAACATTTTGAAAAAATATTTTGTTATTTACCTTCATTGCTGTACGCAATAAAAATGTGGTGAGTTTTTTTATCAATTTAGCTTTGAAACCTTCTGCGGAAAAGACATAACCTATGCCAGTTATCATAGAATAAGTCTTTACATTCCCAACCAGCTTAGCTGCTAATGAAGCATAAATAACAGGTTTCATTGTATAACTAAAAACCGTTGTAATTTTCTTATCACGCACTAATTTTATCAAATCATATAATGTTTTCAGATCAGCCAGTGGATTAACGCCCGTTCGTTGAAGGGAGATGGGAATAAATTTGACATTAATTTGTGCTAGCTGCGTAGATACATTGTCGTAAGCCATATCGCTATCCAATGGTGCGCAAGCTATTACTTCATAACCTGCAGCAATGAATGATTGAATGAGTTGCAAACGAAAAGTAATTAATGACGGCGCATAACTAGCGATGATTAATAATTTTTTGGTCATATCGATGCCACACCTCAACACAAAATAAACTCCATATCATTTTTGCTCTTTTATCATTCGAAACTAAAATTTTTCTCTCAAGTAACTTATCGATAAATCCCGCATCAAAAAATTTTTTTACATAACATCTTTCATTTAAGTAATCTCGAATTTTTTGATTTAATACAAGCTCTACAATATTTTGTAATGGTACTTCAAACCCTCTTTTAGGCAACTTTATTAAGGTATTATCTAAATATTTTTGCGCTAAATGACGTAATATATATTTAGTCTGCAAGCGCTTTACTTTAAATTTATCGGGTAATGTAGGAGCAAATTCTAGAAGATATTTAGACAAAAAAGGACTTCTCCCTTCCAAAGAATGCGCCATTGTAGCGATATCCATTTTAACTAATAATGCATTTCCTAAAATATAGGAAAAGTCTAAATACATTATTTTAGAGAGATTAGACATATTTTGATAATTAATGATGTTTGAAATAGTTTCATTCTGTGCTGCTATATAGCTATTTTCTGTAAATAGATGAACATCTTCGAAAATATCTGAAGTAGCCGACAAATATAAATCTAATCCTCTTTTATGTGACATGCTGAATAATCTTGAAAGAAAGTCGTTAATACTTCTTTTTTTGCCATTAGGCAAACAAATCTTTAGCCAAGATAAATATTTAAGATAAGTCAGCCAATTATTGGCAAAAGGCACATACCTTCTATAGCCTCCGAACAATTCATCTGCACCGTCACCATTGAGTATCACCTTAACAAACTCTCTAGCAGCTTTTGCTACATAAAATGAAGGAATTGCACTACTATCAGCAAAAGGTTCACCATAATTAGTTAATATCGTTTCAATATCATTATTTAAATTTTGTGTGATATTTATATCTACAACACGATGATCTGTTGAATAACGGTTAGCGGTCAATTGCGCATATTTTGATTCGTCACTATTACCCTGAATTTTAACCGTGAATGTTTTAAGACTCTGCTTTATTTGCGAAGCTATAGCAACGATTAAATTACTATCTATACCCCCACTCAAAAAAGCACCCACATCTAAATCACTACTCAATAAGCGATCTTTTACGCTTTTAATAAGTAATGATTCTACTTCATCACATGCCGCTTGGAGGGAAATCGATGGTTTGCTTTGTTGATAATAGTTTAAAATATTAAAATGGTAAGAATTTACGCAATTTAATGTGTGTAGATCAACTTGAAGATAACATCCTGCTGATAGCTCATTAACTGATTGATAGGGTGTCAATGAATCGCAAAAAAAACCATTGCGAAGAAAAGAGGAGATTGCCTTTTCGTTGATATGCAATTTAATCAACGACTTCATTGCATTCAACTCGCTAGCAAAAACAAATTCATTGCCCTGCTTAAAATAATAAAGCGGTTTTTTGCCGCTACGATCACGCGCCAATAATAATAAATTCTTAGATTTATCCAAAATAGCAAATGCATACATGCCATCCAATAAGATAAACAGATCATTTTTATATTTTATATATAAATAAAGCAATGTTTCTGTATCTGATTGCGTAACGAAAGTAAAATCAGTTAAATATTTTCGTAGCTCTAAATGATTATAGATTTCACCATTAAATATAATAGTATAATGCGCATGATGCATAGGCTGTTTGCCATGATTGATATCTTGAATTGATAATCTCGTATGCACTAACGCTAAATTATTATAATAATAAATAGATTGCTCATCAGGGCCACGATGATGTAGAGAATCTTGCAATTTCTCAACTTTATAATTTTGGTAATTAATTACACCCGCGATGCCACACATCCATTGCACTCTCTTCTATTGATATATCATTAACAATGTAATTCTTTTTTGCATCAATTTTCTTATATATAGTTATGAAAATTAATACCGCCATAAACCACCAGTTCACTCTCTCACGAAAAACATAATGAAATAAAGCCAATTCTAAATAACAGAGATAAGGGATTAAATAAATAAATCCTTGCCGTAGAAGCGCAATAACAATGTATATATTTAATATAAGATACAAAATAAATCCAAAAATACCAATTTGATTAAATATACCGATGAAATTATTGTGAAATTCTAAATGATCCAATCGCCATGGATTACTAGATTGGCCCACTCCGAATAAAAAATAATACAAGTTTGAAAGATTATAATTTATACCCTGAAACATTCTGACATAACTATCTGTTTGCAAGTTATTTAAAATAAATAAATTGTTTTCTCTTAACGATTCCATATGGATAATGAACTTATTAAACAGTAACCAACCAGGTATTGCTAATATTAGCATTATGATTATCCATGATCCTATAGGATTTTCGCGCACTTGTTTAAAGGGAAAAATAAGAAAATAAGACATCACATACATTAACAATAAACCAAATGCTGCCCTACTTGCAGACATGCTTAAAAAAACAACATATAAATTTATCAGCAATAGTGAAACAATACGATTCACTTTCAAATGATTGGCAATGGCAAATAAACTCATATAAAAAAATATTGCCATATTTAACATTGCGTAGATAGCAAGTTGATTAGGATTATTAAAAGAGAGCTCTGCCCTACTTAAACCTATCTTTTGCTTTATTAATAAAAAAATAAGCGGCACTATTGTTGATATCATTAAAAATTTGATCATTTTTTCATAAAATTTTTGTTTTGAACAACTATTATAGAAATAATACAATAATGAAAGATACATAAATGATAGTAACATATAATAAATTGTTTGAGCCATCAGCTGCAGCGTTTCACTTTGATGGTCTACAATATAACTCAATATAAAAATGAGTATCGAATATATAAACAACATCATTAACCAAAAATAGATTACTGAAACACCTCGAATAGAGTAGGAAATAGTGTTTTTTGATAAAACTAACAATGAAAATAAAAAGAAAATGACAAAATCAACCGGTTGAATACTGCCTGATTGTAAATAGTAATATGGCAATAATAAGAACATAATATATGTTAAACTATTTATTGCCATATTAAACATATTATGTCTCATCCTTTGGTGTCAGTTTAAATTCTTAACAACATCCCGCTATGACTAGTTCATAAAATATGGTATTTTAAACTATTAACTTAAGTCGCACAAACAATAATGGAGCTTAACTTCTAGTTCAATTATGTGGGAAATATTCATGATTAAGGATCATCAATTTTCAAAATGTCCACCCCCTCAAATCGATGGATCGTTGGAAAATACAAATTTGTATAATAATCTTGACTTCAGTACTCTAAATAAACATGCGCAATGGCAAGAGATATTGCACAGCATTACTGAACCCATAACAACTGATGACAATGAAAACAAAGTTATCATTGAGGGGATGAATATTCCCAAAAGATATTTAGCAGATAATATCGTCTCACATATCATTGACACACAAACTTATAGAATAAAAACAATGCCAGGCCTTTCGTCGCAACATAAAATAGCGAAAGCTTCTATAAAGAAAAATTGCCAGAATGTGAATCTTTATTTCAAAGAAAATCCAGTGGCTCCTGGACGTGAATACCTTGCTCAACAGTTATATTTTGATTTAATTGGGCATGGATGTGCTAATAGTGAACTAGTACAATTCACTGTCAACAATATCAGTTATCCTGTATTGATCATTGAATACATCTCTGGGCCTTCTTTATTTGAAATCCTTCAAAATAAACAAGAACTACCAGTGATTGATCCCGTCCATAAAAGTCTTATGTATCTTGCCTCTCTTTTTGAATTACAAGAAGATGGAAAAGGACAACATTTTCTCTACACCGCAGCTGAATGTGGACAAAACGCAAAACCATTTCTTTGTAAAATTGACCTTGATCATGCTTTTCTACCTTCGGAAGTCATCACCAATGGCAAGTTAAAACTACAACAAAAAAATATATTATATTGTGTAAACGAATGGTTGGATGACTTCCTTCATCCCTACGTCATAGCAAAATGGTTAGCCTTAGATAAAAAGACATTCTTTACCAATTTGATCACTAAGTTAATACACAGAGATCAATTTTATTATAATTTGTTTGGCCTACATCAGGAAGAACGTGTTAATCAATTTTACTCCCAACAACAATATCTACTTATTGAATCAATGCTCCCGATCAATCTAATGAATGAATGGCTACAAATCAGCGAAAGAATCACATGGCAATTCGAGGAAATAACACAACAAAAACGCTTAATTACGCATAAAGATTTTATTAAAAAAATAATTCCATTGGCCTTTAAACTATACCAACCGGTTTTAAAACGATACCCTCATGCTCCATTAAAAGCTTTTGCATATATCGCACAAGATGGTTATATCTTTTCTCAAAATCACAAAATGTTTACACAAATAAATGGTCGTGACTTATTGCTTTCCTCTCTTAAATATATTCCATCGCGTAAAGACATTCAAAATCGCACTATCAATTCTACTACATTGCTGTATCATCTCAACGAAATGCAAGATAAAAACAAAATGATTACCAGTGCAGCAATAGAATTAACTCATATGACAACGAACATATTTTTTAAGCTGCCTAGCGATTGGTGCGAAGAAGTTATGGATATACTCATGGACAAACATTTTTCTCTTCTCACTGCAACAACACAAAAGTTTATTATTAACAATTTATGCAAACTTCCATTAAAGCGTTTGCGCATTGAAAATACCAAGATACTAAATAATCAGCTATTAAAATCAACACTAAAACAATTACCTTCTTTATTACATCTACAAATATCGAATTGTCCAAAGCTTAAACGAAATAAATTCGACAATTTTTTTAATATTATAGCCAAATATTCACCGAATTTAGAGAGATTAGATGTGCAAGATTTATCTATAAATCCAACACTTCATTTTAAAAAACACTTATATAAAATACCTTTTTTCAATATTTTTAAAAAATTCATCTTTTCCCTATCACGCATTTTTCAAACCCAGGAAAGTTAAATGTATATCTCCATTGTCATTACTGCATACAACGCTGAAATCTATATTATTAAAACACTTGAATCAATTATGGCTCAAACTTATAAGCACTATGAAGTAATTATCATTGATGATGGCTCAACAGACGATACCATAAAATGTGTTGGAAATTTTATACAAAATTACGAGCTTGCTAATTTCAAAATTATTTCGCTCAATCATATTGGTCGAGTTAATGCATTGAATCATGGCATAAGCGTTGCACAATATGACTCGATAGCAATAATTGACGCTGATGATTTGTGGCATCCACAAAAATTAGATATTCAAGTGCATTTCATTAAAAAATTTGGACTTGTCATGCTAAGCACCGATTGTCTCAATTTTGAAAAAGAATTAAATAATGATTTAATGAATACAATCGCTAATGATAATATGAATGATGCTATTCTAGTAGAATTAAGTTTAAATCAAATGTTACGTTATAATTCAATTTCTCATAGCTCAATTATTATGAATAAAAGATTAGCATGCTATCATCCTGGCGATATTCATGATTGGGATTTATTTTTAAGAACATTAAGCGAAGGCACTAAAATTCATCAACTTAAATTAAATTTAACTTATCACCGTATTCACAATAATCAATCATTTGAAGCAAAAAAACATATACGCTACACATGTATTTCTTGCGCTTTACAATTAAAATACTGCATACGCTTAGGCAAATTAATGCATATGCCTTTTGTATTTGCCAGATTTATATATCATTTGATACTTAACAGAAAAATAAGAATTAAATTACATACCTATCTTACTAATTGTTAATAAAGATCGTATACCGGTTGGCCCACTTCTTAATATTTGCATCAGCTCACCCACCATACAGTAAAAGAGCCCTCTTAATGAATTATAATTAAACAATATAGCCATCATAGAATGCAAAAAATATGCCACGAGAAATCCATATAAAAATATATTAAAATTATGATTAATCTTTATAAAAATTAATGGGATAATAAAAACTAAAAGGCTTGTGAGGCAATATTTAATCTTAATCATATGACCGTTTGAAATGGATATTGTGATGATAAATGGTATGGCAATTGAATATAAGAACATATATATAAGTACAAAAATAAATGTTGAGGTTGTGCCAATATATTTATTCAGACCTAATAAGGTCAACCAATATTTTGTAAACGGCACATATCCAATAAATATAACAACAAAAACACATAGAATATACATCAAATAACGAAGCATTATTTTGGCTTGCACATTAATGTCGTTTTGTGCTTTAGATAATGCAGACAAACATATACTGATAACTGGCATTACTAAGAATGAAAAAGCAGCCATGATTATGCTGAAATTAAAAGTATATAATCCGAGCAATCCAGATGAAAAATAATGGCTTAATAAATATCGATCATAAAATTTGGCAAAATCATATGGCATAGAAACGGAATAAATTAACACTAAATTTAAAATAATCGTTGAAAATCCAATATTCGATATTTTAGATAAATTAAATTTCAATCTTATAGAGAATAACATTAAACCTGCATAAACTGCTGCTATAAAAGTATTTACTATCCAACCATAAAATATGAAATTCAAATTATAATTCGTTTTTACATACAACATGTATATTATTAATAAAACCATATAAATGCTTGATATGAGCAATATTTTGTATCGGTTATCATAATGACCTGCGCCATTTCCGATAGCATTTATCAACGTAATGATACTATTACAAACGATTATCAATACAAAATAAGGTTTTAGAGATGTCGTTTGACTTGGTAATACCTTCACAGCAATGAGTGATGATAATACTAAAAATATTAATATACTGATTAAGTATCGAGCGTTAATGACCTCTTGCCTAGCAACTTGTCGCTGCAAATAGACATATGCTCCCATCACAGAGGTGTTAGATAGAAAATAAACAGTAGAACAAACATATAAAAAAATACCCAAGTCTTCAATACTTAACATTTTTAATACTAAATATTTGAACAAAAGGTCAATAATCTGAAAAGCCCCTTTTAATGTAAAAATATTATAAATCTGTTTATAAAATTGGTTTTTAAATATCAAGTTTTGCCCCTATCTAAATTCATTCTTATGTCTTTTTATTCGCATCTCATATGTTGCAAACACCAATTAATCATATCATTTAACCCTGTTTTAACATCATAACTCGGGTCATAACCTAATAAACTTTTTGCATTTGAAATATTTGCCAAAGAGTGTCTAATATCACCATGACGAAATTCTCTATACTGAATTGGTTCATCAATTGATAATATTTGACTCATTATTTTAAAAAGATCATTTAAAGTGGTTTTTTGGCCGAATGCCACATTATATATTCTATTTAATGCATCAGTATTTGTTGTGGTCGCAGCAAGTAAATTGGCTTGAATTGCATTTTCAACAAAACAGAAATCTCGAGATGATTCACCGTCACCATTAATATAAACAGGTGTTTTGTTAAGTAACGATTTTATCCACAATGGAATCACTGCAGCATACTCACTTTTATAATTCTGTCGCTTACCAAATACATTAAAATAGCGCAATCCGATAGTTTCTAAATTGTAACAAGTAGAAAATGCTTTTGCATAAAGTTCATTAGTTTGTTTTGTGACCGCATAGGGTGATAGAGGATTACCAATTTGCGATTCAATCTTTGGTAATAAAGGTGAATCACCATAAACAGAACTCGATGAAGCAAAGACAAACCGTTTTACCCGTGCATTGTTGGCTGCAACTAACATATTCACAAAACCCGTAATATTAACTGAGTTAACCAATTGCGGATTAGCTATCGAACGAGGAATACTGCCTAATGCAGCTTGATGTAAAACAAAATCAACACCAGCCACAGCTTTTTCACAGTCTGGTGGATTACAAATATCAGCCTCATAAAATTTAAATGCGTTTTTTTGTGTTACTGAACAATTAGCTAATACTTCATCGATATTTCTTTGAAAACCTGTTGCAAAATTATCAATACCGATTACATATTGGTTCAGATGAAGTAATGCTTCTAATAAATTAGAACCGATAAATCCTGCTACGCCTGTTATTAACCAAGTATACTGATGAGTAAGCAAATGCTTTTTGAGTTCTACGTAGTGTGACATATCAATTCCAATTATTTTATTTTTATCATAAAACAATAAATAGACTATCGAAATATTTGTCCTCTCAATTAACGTGCGAACAATATCTGAATAATGCCTAACTTTTAAATGAAAAATTTTAATTTACGGTGCTTATAACCTACCAATTAAAATACCTTGTTTTTCTAAATCCTTATTATCTAATACACTTTTAACATCAAAAATAAATTTAGGTTCACATAACTGCTGCAATAATTCATTAATGGCACCTTGAAGATATTGCTTATGCGCTACTGCTAATATTATCGCATCTAAATTAACCAGCTGTTGCCATGATGATAATTGAATACCGAATTCATTTTCTGCATCTTGGTGATTAGCAAGGGGATCATGAACAAGAACATCAATATCAAAGGTACGCAATTCATTGATAATATCTATGACTTTAGTATTACGAATATCAGGACAATTTTCTTTAAACGTCAATCCTAAAATAGCAACCCTCGCTCTCTTAAGCGATTTGCCTAATTTACTTAATTGTTTTGCAACTAATCCAGCAATATATTGCCCCATATAATCATTAACACGTCTACCGGCTAAAATAACTTCAGGATGAATACCAGCTACAATTGCTTTATAGGTTAAATAATACGGATCAACTCCAATGCAATGACCACCAACTAATCCCGGAACAAATGACAAAAAATTCCATTTTGTTTTTGCAGCAGTTAATACTTCCATAGTATCTATATTTAATCTATTAAATATAATTGCCAACTCATTAATCAAAGCAATATTAAGATCTCGTTGAATATTTTCAATGACTTTTGCAGCCTCAGCAACTTTAATTGATGAAGCTTTATAAGTGCCCGCCTTAACAACACTATTATATTCATTCGCTATAATTTCTACTGCTTCATCTGTTTGCGCGGAAACTATTTTACAGATATTAGCAAAGGTATGCTCTTTATCACCTGGATTAATTCGTTCTGGAGAGTATCCCACAAAAAAATCCGTCGCACTTTTTAATGAAGAGGCCTTCTCCAATAATGGAATACATTGTTCTTCTGTAGCACCTGGATAAACAGTCGTTTCATAAACAACAATATCTCCTTTTTTTAAATATTTTCCCACTATAAGCGAAGCAGAATGGAGACATTTGAAATCAGGTTGTTTTGCGTTATCAATTGGCGAGGGGGCTGTAATAATAAAAAAATCGGCTTGTAATAAATCATTTTCATTGGCAGTAAAATACAAATTATTATTTGCTAATTCAGTTGCGGTGATTTCATTATTTAAATCAATATGGTCTTTTAATTGATCCAAGCGTTTAATATTAATATCATAAGCAATCACTTTCTTTATTCGTGCAAAAGCCACAGCTACTGATAAACCTACGTATCCTAAACCAATAACTGCAACTTTTCGCTCACTATCAATTAGTGTCATTAATATAATCCAGTAAATCCATAGGGACTTTGTTCCATTAAACTATCAAGTGGATTGGTACTATAATTTGCTCGAGCACCTCCCCACAGTGTTACATTAGCACCAATAAGCACTGTATTTTTCCGTAAATTATCGTATTGATCACCTCCAAACAGCGTGAGCCATCGATTATAGGTATATTCTATGCCTGCTCTACCACCATTAATTGCCAAATCTTGATCTTGGCCGAAACCAAAATGGTAATAACCTACAAAGGGGAAAATTGAAGGGGCTACTGGTAATAAAGAACCTACTTGTATATCTCCGCCGGCTTCAACATGTTCAGAAAATGGATATTCTATGACTGCCAAACTGCCCGGGAAAATAATGGGTTGATTTCCATCATTCACATTAGGTCCCAGTGTAGTGGGTTGATTTCTATCACCCACTGGAACATAGCCATTGATACGCGCTTGCCATGTGGGGCTAATATATTCGCCACCTAATTGTCCTTGATAAAAATTATTGTTCTCACCAGTACGTTGATAATCAAAAAAAGCGTAACCACCTAATATATAACTATTGTTGATGATTCTTCTGTAACCGCCGCCCAAATTAGTAATAAAGTTACAACAATCTGACTCAACAGTTTGTCGACCATCTATATAGACCATCGAATTATCGTCCTGCATAACAGGAACTAGAAAATTACCATAAACAAATTTAAATGCATTTTGTTCCTGATCTTTAAGAGTCGTTGTACTTAACATACCACCCACAGTAGCTACAGGCCCCCATTGCGGTAATATAAATAGTTTTGGACATGGCGATGCAATGTAATCTGCTAAAGAAGAATTGAGAATAAATAAAGCGCTAAACCCTATTAAAATGTTAGTTAGTTTTGATCCTTTCATATACTAGCATCCTTACTTTAATAACAAAAAACTAAGGGCGTATCTGATAACATTTTATCTTATCCAAGTCAACAGACTTAATAAAAAGTAATCCGATAAACACTCATTGACAGCTTCATTTTCTTGGAAATGATCATGAATTGTGAAAATAAAAAAGCACCGGGAAAATGATTCTACGTAGAAAAATAAATTATGCACAAATTGAATATGGAGAAAATAATATTGATGAAAAGTGCATTCTAAAAAAACACATTTGATTTTATAGCGGGCACAAATATGGAAATTGTTTTTTTAAAATAATGTAAATTAAATTGATATCTATCTCACAAAACAATTATCAATATGAAAATGACTTTCATTTAAATGGGTTAATATTGTATATATAAAAAATTAAGCATCTCATTAATAAGTGCAAACCATACCTATTAATAAAGATGCTTAATTGAAAATTAAAAAGTTATTGAAGGATTAAATACAATATTAAGAAGATTTAGTGCAATCTTCTTTACCACCTGTTTTATTACCGATATATAACCATACCCCGTGCAATGAACCATCTGGTTTAATTTGATAAAATGTTACAGCGGTGGTCTTTGGGTCTTTTGCATCTTGATAGGCAACAGCAATAGCATTGGGAACGCTAGTATTGTAAACACCTGTACCTATGTATTGTGGAAATTCAGTATCGCTATTCAACCACTGGAAGGAAAAACCATCACCATGTTTGGCTATGACTAAAGGTTGTGTATAGGCATTGCTACCATCTGAACTGGCGCCAGAGCATGAGTATTTACCGCTAATATCAGTATCTGTTGCGAAAGCTTGAGAGAACATCATGGTTAAAATCATACAGAACAAAATCTTAAATCCTTTCATAAAACATTCCTCGTATCTGGTTGATAAAAAACTCCTTTATGCTTTTATAATTTAGCATAAGAATTTCATTTTTCAAAAAAATGATAAGCGGTATGATGCAATTCTCCACTTCATTTAATACCAGGAGATCCACAATGCAAAAAAACGATGAGGTCACGTTAACACTGTCACGCGCAAGAAGCTTCTATATGCGACAGACGCTTTTTTCAATCAATATTAAAACAGATGTTTTAACTGTAGATGGCAATGAATATCGCATCATTAATAGCGAATTTAGAAATTGGATATCTGCTGATCAACAAAAATTAGCTTCAATCGGTGGAAAAGTATTTGGTCGTGAAATTTTGTTAATCAATCCTTATATCGGAAATGTTGCCGCTGCAATTAAAAATTATCGATATCTCGCTTTAAATAAACACTTACTCAAGCATAATTACACAGATGAAGACATATCTCATGTATTAACTGATCTCAGTGACTATGTCAGTCAATTATTAAAACCTGATGCAGCAGCGGTGCAAAGCATTATTGATACTTATAAAAAAAATCCCTCTCAATGTTTAAAGTCAAGTAATGATATGGCACCTTATATCGATCTCGAAATTTTCTTAGCTGCAAAAGTGGGTGTTTGCAGACATTATGCGGTATTTTGTTGTTTAGTCGCTGCCTATTTGAGCTATAAAAATTGGTTACCTGCTGGCCAAATTATTCTTGAACGGACTAATTTATTAAATAGCGCGCATGCGTGTATGCATTATGTGTGGAATAATAATCATTGGATAATTGATCCTACTAAATGTTTAAGTCAATCTACTACACACCTTGCAGTGACCTTAGTTGGCCATCCTCAACCCGAAGAACAATTGCCCCCTACTCAACCGCTCAGCCAAGAAATTCTCCCATTGTCCAGTCAAAATTGCGAACCGATGGGACACTCTGGGATTGATATTAAGAATATCATCACAGCACAACAACAGACACTCTATAAATCAGGGGGATAAATATGAAGAAAATTAATCTATTTAGGTTCCTGTTCAGATATATTTCTGAGAATTTAAATCATAATTCATAAACATATTATAATGTACATCAACGCTCTATTTAATTATTACTATCAAGGAATGATGAGTATGATGAATGTACAAGATGCAAATCCATATCAACTCGGCTCTATCACCTATTTTTATGAATCAGGCAAAAGAAATATTTATGAAGCTGTGGGCGTCATTTCATCTGGATTTAATGATCCGGGCGGTAAAAGTTATGGCATTTATCAATTAGCGAGTAAAACGGATACATTAAAAAATTTTATTGGCTTTTTTAAAATAAAAACCGCACATTATTTTGACAATACGTTGACGGGTTATTTTGATACGGTTGTCATTGCTTCAATTGAATTCGACGAAAAATGGCGATGGTTAGCCAAGCAATTTCCAATAGCATTTGCAAATATACAACATGATTTTATTGCAGCTACGCATTATGATCCGTTAATAAAATTTTTCACTGATCGAAATATTTCGGCTGATACTATTTCACCTGCCTTAAAAGAAGCTTTATGGTCATTAGGTGTACAACATGGCAAAGCATTGATGATATTAGAAAATTGCTACGCTGAGTTTAACAATGTTCTAGATGAACGATCATTTATCGAAACACTATATAAACACCGAACAAAATATGTTCATCACTTAACTACATTAAATGAAACAATGAAAATAAATATTTGTAAAAGATATGAAAAAGAATGTGCCGAAATAATTGCAATGTTGATTAATAATCGCCAAAATTAAAAACATGATTATTCACGAATAGGAATCTAATTTCGAACAAAGCAATATTTTACTCTGTATACAAGATAATTAAAAATATATTTACTTTTTGAGAATTCATATTATGATTATCACACTACTTCCCCTACGACTTATCCCGTAGGACGCAGAGCCTCTTCGGAGGCTCTTGTTTTTTAAAGTGATATTCTGCACCAAAGTTTATATTGAAAGATTTAATTTTCAGGATCTATATTATTTTCACAAATGATATTTAATCCAATACAACTAAATCAATTGGTTCTGCTATTCCAGCTACATGGCGAGATTTAAACACTGTTTTATTTTTCGCTTTAATATAACCTTGTTTTTCTGCAAGTTGTAACGTTGCCAAATCAGTAAGCATATTTACTTTTTCTTCTTTAGTTTGCTTTTCTAATTTCGCTGCGAAATTTACCGCGTTACCAATGACTGTATATTCCAATCGTGTTGCATTACCAATCACACCAAATATTACTTCGCCTGCAACCATTGCTGCTCCAACTTTAATAACATGTTTGCCTGCTGTTAAGCATTCAGCTTCCCACATATTAATAACATTAATCATCTCATCAATTGCGTTTATTGCATCCAATGCAAAATGATCTGAAGGATGTACAGCACCAAAACTTGCCATAATTCCATCACCTAAAAATTTATCGATATTACCATTATGTTTTTGAATAACTGGAACTAATAATTGTTGGTATTCCGCCAGTAATGCGATAATTTCTGGCGGATTTAATGTCGCCGATAATTTAGTAAATCCACGCAAATCGATAAACATAATTGCTGCATTTCTTAATTCACCATAACCTGCTGATATTTGAATATCTGATGAAGTAATACGATGTGCAACATCAGGATCAAAAAAATGTGATAAATCATTGGCTGCTTGTGTCTGTGTTATTGAACGCACTAATAAATGTCGCCCATACACTAATACAAGCGACAAAATAATTGTCACCATTAAAATAGCCAATACCTTATCAAATTCACCACCCAGATGAATTTTGGACGATGACATATAAGTCACATAATCCCACGTAATTGGATTAGATGGCGCGTGTTGTATCGCATATATTACTAAAATAATCCAACCCACTGCTGCTGTTAATCCCGATAATAACACCCAGATTGCTTCCCAGCGCAAGCAACGCAAAGCAATAACAATAAATACATAGAATAATGCTGTACTTTTCAAATACAAACTGGGTTGTGCTTCAAATTGCAAATGAAATGCCCAAATAGTAAATATTAATACCGCCATTTCTGCGATGACAAAAAAAGTGAGGAGGCCATTATTTAATTGATGAGTAGCTGCAAACCATAATCGAGTCAAAACTAAGATACTAAAAAGTGATAAACCTAATGACGTCGCATGCACTGGTGCATCTGTAGCAAAACTGACAGGAGAACTTAAATAAAGGATGTAAAATAAAATTAAAATAATTAATTGTACTGCAGCAACAATGATCTCACTTTTATATTGTTGACGATTAATATCAGATAAAACTCTATGCGGTAGCATTTGTTTTTCGTTCATCCTTGCGACTCCTGACCAACTTCTAAATGACCACCTAATTTTTCACAAGATCCCTTAGTGACCATCTTCCATTCATCAGGCAAATAATTCTGCGTTGCCCTCCCCGAGCAAGAATGTCTAGCATTACCACATGCATTTTCGCCTGCTTTTGCAATACCATAACACCGTTCTCGCACCACATTATTCACCTGATTATGAGCAAATAAATTAGTATTTTCCTTAATTGCTAACAGCATTGCACTAATTGCTGCAGCAACTACTGCGGTGTTCGCCAGTTTTCTATTCATGGAACTTCATGCTCCTTTATTTGAATTGATATGAACAACTATGCATCATTCATATTATCTGAATAATATCCTCTTCCTTATTGTACATTTTACTTTGTTTAGTGAGTTATCGATTAAACTCATTAGCTAACAAATTCATTGAATTATACCAGTTAATAAAAGCGAACTAAGCAGTGAAAATATAACTGCGGTGTATAAAATTAAATTATAAGCTACAATAGCTACATCAGTATTATATGCACTGATTTAATAAAAATTACTTAATATTGGAGGATATAAAAATGTTTCAACATCCAAATCTATTGACACAATTTAAAAAGTTGTATGAGGATACGGCGAATACACACGCTAAAAATGCTCAAATGTCAGAGGAACAATTTAAAAAAGAACTCGCTGCAAATTTCTTGATTGAAATTGGCATGGGTATTGACAAAGGATTGCGACAATATAGAGATCCCAGCGTAATTCAATATTTATTGAGTTTTCAACCTAATGTCAATATAACTAACTACAAAGAAAATAATGGTAGAACACCATTAAGTTGCTTTGCTGAGATAGGTAATGTGGCTATAGCAAAAATGCTGATTGATGCGGGTGCTGATGTCAACCTTGCACAAAGTCAGTGGACGCCTCTTCACTATGCTATTCGATCCAAAAACACTGATGTGGCGAGGCTAATATTAGAAAAAAATCCAGATCTAACGGTTCAAATTACTCAATACAATCATAAGAGTAATCCAAAAGAATCTAAAAATCTTGTTCAGTTTTGTGAAGATTGGGAAGCTCCCGAAGAGTTAAAGACGCTAATTCAAGAAGCGGTAAACAGATCTATGATGACAGTGAAACCTCAAAAATAGTTTTTCCCAGATGTGGTTCATATTATCCCATAGTGCGCAGAGCCTCTTCGGAGGCTCTTGTTTTTATAATTAAATTACCCCTATGGTTTTCAACCATGTCTCTACTAACTTCGGCCATGCTGTTATCGGCAAATTTGTTCGCCGTAATCCAAACGCATGCCCACCTTCTGCATATAAATGCATTTCTACAGGAACGCCTGCGTTTTTCAGCGCGATATAATAAACCAACGAATCGTTAACATTATCTTCGTGATCATTTTCAGCTTGTAATAAAAATGTCGGTGGCGTTTGAGGTGTTACAGAAATGTTGGGATTTAACGTAAATTTCTTATCATCAATCCAAAAATGTCCTGGATAAATTGCAATGGCAAAATCGGGGCGACAACTTTCTTTATCTGCTGCATCAACTAACGGATACAAACGCTGCTGATAATGCGTACTGATGGCTGCTGCAAGATGTCCTCCAGCTGAAAATCCAAGCACGCCTATTTTATGCGGATTGATATGCCACTGCGCGGCATGAAAACGGACCAATCCCACAGCTCTTTGTGCGTCTTCCAATGCCATAGCAGATTGTGGATAGGCTCCCCAATTCGGCGCAGATCTCGGTGCTGGGACACGATATTTTAATAACACACAAGTAATTCCTCGAGACGTTAGCCAATCACAAACTTCTGTACCTTCTAAATCGATTGCTAAAATCTCATAACCGCCGCCAGGAAATACAACCACTGCAACGCCTGTATTTTTTCTCTTTGGCGTATACACAGTCAGCGTAGGTTGTGACACATTGCTTATTTGCAACCATGATTTTCCAGCAACCAACGGATTATTCACTATTTCCATTGCTTCTTGTTTTGAATTCAGTTGTGCGTCTGGTATCGCTCCAGACCATATCTGTATTTGTTTGTGCCCTGGCGATGGTTGCCAAACATTCGCAAATGTATTCACGCTGCCAAACATCAACAGAAACCATATAATTATTAGTGAGGATTTCTTCATGATTAAATATGACCTTTCAATTTTTTAATCAACTAGGAACAAAAACATAATTAAAACTCAAATATATTATGTTTACAGAAATTACAATTAGTGATAATAACCGACTCCCTTTTTATAGCAATGCGTTAGTTAGACGACCTTCTGTTCAACTTTTTAAATGTTATCAAGAGAAAAATGTCAGAATTCAAACTCTGCCATTTTTATCAATCAAAATATATAATTCTGATGGTAATTTACGCATCAAAATCGAGACACCATACACTAAACGACAAACAACGCGACATATAGAAAGAAAAAGTGATAACCAGATTCAACGCACACTCCTGATAATAGCGTACCAAAAAGAAATCACCCTAGGTCGCGAAGATAACAAGGGTAATAAAGCCCTTCGTGCGAGGCGAACATAAAAAATAGTAAAGATTTATTCTGCGGTAATAAATGTCAACTATAATATAAACATATGATTATAAATAAATATTAAAGGTTGATTTTATGCAAAACCCGAATGATGCTCTATCCAATCAGCTCAATATTATTCACGCTAAATTCAAAGAAATCACTCCTAAAATAATTGAAAATATCGAACATCTAGGAATGGACGGCAATCCAATGACTACAAAGCTAATGCAAATCTTGGAAATGCATTCCGAAATAATTAACAACCTAGACGACCTAGACGGTGACGATTTTATACTAAAAAAATTAGGAGAGGCTTCATATGAATTGCAATCTCAATTGAATCAATTTTATCCATTATTGCCATCTGAAAAGCAGCAACAATTTAAATCTTATGCAAATGAATATAATTCTATCTATAGACAAGCAGTCGCAATAAATCAGCAATTGAAAGCAGATGAAGAAGTAGAGAAATTAAAAAAACAATATGAAATTGTACTTAATTTTACAAAGAGCAATATTATAGAAGGGTTAGGGTTAGTGAATGACGTAGTTATTAATGATTTCAATGATAGTTATCATACTTTGATTAAATATCAACATTATTTAAAAAAAGATGATTTCACTGGATTAAAGCAAGCATATTCCGATTTAGCAAATAATATATGTAAAAGCGAGATAGATGAAAGACTTGGAAGATGGCAGAGAAGATTTGATCATCTTCAAAAAAAGACTGATGAAGGCTCATTTGATAATCATAGTTTTGATGATTTACATCAGCTTCTGAGTGATTTATCCAGATATTCTCAAATATCGAAATACTATGTTTACTTTGATCAAAATAAAGATCTCATCGATGATGCAGTGAATAATTGTAAATCATTAGCTCAACAAATCATTCAATTAGAGATAAATAAATATATCAATTATGCTAATGTAACCATAAAAGATGTGCGTGACATAGAAATATTACCCACCATGAAAACTGATCAAAATGCTGCTAAGCAAATCTCTAATAAATTTGATAGGCTAGATAAATTAAAACATGATAAAGAGTTTATAGATCGACATATTACTTTTTATAAAAATCATTTAAGCAATATCAATAACAAGGCTGATGAAAAATTCATAAAAGATTCTTCCACTAAAATCAATGAAGTGCTACTGATGACTACTATTGATTGCATACCTAAACTTATTGGTCATATCACCCCAAGAGATAAACGTGCATTAACTAATTTCCATATCACCATTGATTATCTGTGCAAGAAATACCCTGAATGTCAAAATGAATTAGCTCATTTGCTTAAAGAGAAATTATCGACTTATAAAAATGTAGGACATAATGAAAATAAGACATTTCAGGCAATAGCGCTATGGCAAGGACTCAATATCATCACAAAATACAGCCCTAAAGAATCAGTGAATCAAAATCAACAATTAACTGAACCATCTCCCAATCAACGCCCACCAAGACCAAGATAGTAGGATATATCTTTCCAAATAAGGAAATGATATGGCTGATATTTCCTCTTTAAAAAGGAAATAAATATGCTATTATTTCCTTATAGGGGAGGAAATATCTATGGCAAGTCCGGAAGAGCTAATACGTTCAATACGTGATGAATTTGAAATAGTTATAGATGAAACTAAAAACAGCATTCATCGTGATGTAAAGTTTCCCGAAATACCCAATATGATAAAGGTAGCCATAGGCATGCGGCGTACTGGTAAAACATATGTTTTATTCCAAGTAATCCATGACTTATTAGCGCAAAATATACCAATCGAAACGATACTTTATATCAATTTTGAAGATGATCGATTATTGCCCATGGATAAAATTAAATTAGCTGAACTTCTAGACGCTTTTTATACACTCTATCCAAATAATCACGACAATTTGTGTTATTTTTTCTTAGATGAAATTCAAAATGTAGAAGATTGGCCAATAGTTATACGAAGATTTTTAGACAGTAAAAAGGTAAAAATTTATCTCAGCGGATCATCTTCCAAATTACTCAGCAAAGAAATTGCCACCTCTTTACGTGGACGATCGCTTCCTACAGAAATATGGCCCTATAGTTTTCATGAATTTTTAGTAGCACAGCAGATAGATACTCCAACACAAGTATTAGGCAAAAAAAGCTCAGACATTTATTTAAGTCATTTAAATAATTATTTAATGACAGGAGGTTTTCCAGCTGTACAAAATATTCAAACAGAAGAAAGAAGAGGTTTACTTCAAAATTATGTAGACGTAGTTATCTATAGAGATATAATTGAAAGATATAAAATCACCAATATAATTCTGATTAAATTTCTGGTTAAATCATTAATTAATCTGTCAGCATGTAGTTATTCACCCAATAAATTCTTTAATGACTTAAAAAGCAAAGGATTTAAAGTCTCCAAAGATACAGTTTATGAGTATATTAGTTATATTGAAGATGCATTTTTAGCATTTACAATTCCACTGCACTCTGAATCCCTAAGAAAGACGCAAGTAAATCCTAAAAAAGTGTATTCAATAGATAGCGGATTAATTAATGCGTATTCTATGAGTTTTTCAAAAAATATTGGACGAATGTTTGAGAATCAATTTTATATACATTTGCGTCGGCACGGACATGACATTTATTATTATCAAACTAAGGAAGGTTACGAAATTGATTTCTTTACCAGAGATCAAAAAGGTAAATATCATTTGCATCAAATTACTTGGGATACTTATAATAAAGAAACTTTAGCAAGAGAAATGAGAGCATTAAAAGCAGCAGAAAAAGAATTGCAGATTAAAGGTGAATTAATTAGTCCAATCGAATTTTTAAAAGAACAGGCATCTTAAATGTGTTTTTCACATAATAACTCGATCCTTATGCAAAATGGTGCCAATATAAAATATTTCAGTCATTAATTAGTTTAGAAAAAAACTTAATTCTTATGAACATATTCTTGAAGAACAACTTAACTGTCAAGGAATTGGTGATTATAACTCTCATACACAATATTTTAATTATCATTACGTGCAAAAAATTCGTACACAATATACTTTCTTAACAATTTTTTTAGCTAAATAGTCGTCCCTGAATAATTCAATATTTTGAATTATTCAGACCAAAAGGCCAATTCTGGAAATTCAGGATTCCAAATACACAATATAATTTTGAGCCAAAAAATCTT
>JAJYDF010000032.1 GCA_021777765.1 Pseudomonadota bacterium
CTCACTCCTTTAAGCACTTTCGACGGTACTTATTTTATAGAGTTTGTTATGCAGCTTCTATGTAGCCCTTTATTTTTTATCATCTTTTGTTAATATTTCGTGAGGATTCTTCAGGGTCCGGGCTACAAATTTTTTATACCAATGAAAAAAACTAAGGATCAAACCAAAAAACATGGAACAAACTCAATCTAAGATTAATGAACCAATTTCAATTACCTCATTAATAAATTCTCTATTCAATGAAAAACATTTAACTAACGCATGGTATTTGATTTTAATCGCAGTAATTTCTAATTTAATCATTTTTCTTATCCATCTTATTCATTTACCTGATAACAGATTGGTTCAATTCATCTACGATGATGGCTTTTATTATTTGGTTATCGCCAAAAACTTCTACCAATATCATATATGGACATTCGATGGTGGACTCACCATCACCTCAGGATTTCAACCTTTATTTGCTTATTGCCTCACTCTTTTATACGCATTGTTTAAACCAGATACCACACAATTTGTTCACTATTCATTATGTTTTACGACATTAATTACCGTTTTATCATTTCTGTGGATAAATAAAATTAATATGTCGCATAAATGGAGTTTAATTGCTGCTACGGCATTAATCGCTTCTTCGCTGAATTTTGCTTACGATGCTATAACACTCGTTGAATGGCCTTTATTAGTATTTTTTTCTGCGAGTTATTTTGCGGTTATTTATCAAGCCGCCATTAATAAAACAATTACACGAACAGCAATTTTATTAGCAATAATTGGCTGCTTAGGAAGTTTCACTCGCGCTGACTTTGGTGCAATGCCTTTATCACTTTTTTTTATTGCTTTTACATTAATGATTTTTTCAAAAAAATATCATTATTTATTAATCACCCTGAGTGGACTGATAGGTGCTTTCATCGGCGTTATATTGGTTTTTTTACACGATTATTATTTTACAGGACATTTTTTACAAAACAGTGCGACCATGAAATTACTATGGGATCACGTCACAGGTCCCTCTCCTTATTCGTTTTTTGCACAAATGATGTCGCTGCTGTTAGGAAATTTTTATCGAGATGCGCTGCCCACATTATCTACACATACGATATTGTTATTTCCTAAATTATTATTGCTAGCCATTTTTGCACTGAGCGCGAAAGGACTGATGATTTTTTCCTTCTCCCCTTCGGGGAGAAGGACCACTGAGATAAATTCTCATCAAACAATAGAAAATTTATCCAAAAATTATCTAGTCATCGCCGGCAGCATCACCACTATTATTTTTTATTGTGCCTTCTATGCCTTTAACACTGGTGCACTACAACCTTGGTATTCCGGCAATGCTATCGTGCCGATGATCATTTTACTCACTGCTGTCCTCAATTTATTTCAAACCAATCTCATCCGTTATTCACTTTCTTTTATTTTATTAATGTCCATCGCCCTACACCTACATCATTTATACACCATGAAAATAACCCCATGGGCTAGTCAAAAATTACTCTACGAAGCGGGATCTTATTTACAACAACATCCACTACCAGGAATAATCGGCAGTTGGAATGCAGGAATTATTTCTTATTATGAAGGACAACACATTATTAATTTAGACGGTTTAATGAATGATGAAATATATCCTTACGCAAAAAATCATAATTTAGAATGCTATTTTCTCAACAAACAAATTAATTACATCGCTGATTTTACGGCGATGTTTAATAATTACCATAAAACGCGTGGTGGATATAACCACAACTTACAAAATTGGTTAACACCGATTCAATTTATTAAGCCAGATATCGCAGATAGTGCTTACGAATTAAAATATCGTCATACTAAATTATTAAACGTAGAAATTTTCAAAGTGAATTTACAAGGGTTAGCTTTGAATAATAATTGTTAATGGAAAAGATTTACATGATGAATCAAGGTATCGCAGAAAAATTTGTTAAATACAAAAATCCATTACTTTATTATGGGTGTTATGCTGCTTTTATTTTCATTATAGGTGTATACGTCCATCAGATAATTATTTCATCAAATAATCTATTTAGTACTGATTTTTATAAATTTTACCAATCCGTTCGATTTTATTTTGATGGACAAAATATTTACTCTAATATCATTAGACCGCTTAAGCCAATAGAAGCTCTTTCACTTCATCATACATTGCCTCGTCTCATTTTACCCAGTGATCTGAATCCACCATTCTTTATTATGCTGCTAACACCATTCGCCTGGTTATCTTATGGGCATGCACTATTATGTTGGTCTGTTATTACATTTTGCTGTTCAGTTTTAGGAATACTGCTATCACTTAAATCATACCCAGAAGCGTGGCAAAATCCCAATATACGTTGGTATGCGCTCGCCGGATTATTAATTTATTTTCCTGTTTATGCTAATTTTTTCTTAGGTCAATTGGGTTCGATTTTATTACTCATTACCGCCGCAGCATGGTTACAGTGTAGAAAAAAATCATATGATATCGCTGGAATTCTGTTAGGTTTTGCTTTCAGTTTAAAATTGTTTTATGGCTTATTTTTAATCTTTTTTCTCATACGTAGAAAATGGCGAACATTGTTCATCATGATTACCACTTATGTCAGCTGCAGTTTTGCTGCATTTGTATTTTTTGGTCTATCAAATTATAAACACTATTTATATACGCTTAATCATATAAGGTGGTTTGCTGGCAGTTGGAATGCATCATTGTATGGTTTTTTAATTAGATTATTCGGTACTGGTCATGAAGGTAATCATCCTATAATAAACTATCCATCATTAGGACAGCCTTTCTACCATATTATTTCAATAATTATTTTGGTGTATTTTGTTTATCAAATTCACAAATCTTACCAAAATGAAATGAGAGTAGCTGATTATAACCCGAGAGATGAACTAGATTGGCAATTTTCACTCACTTTAGTGGTAATGTTATTATTATCACCATTAGCATGGCTTTACTATTTTACTTTATTGATAATCCCATTTATCACCATTATCCGGCTTATTCATAAACTTAGACATTTTAATTTTAATTTCTGCTTGCTCATCGTTATCTTATTATTAAGCGGCACGCCTAATTATTATCGTTTACCCACTGAAATGGTCAAACTCTCCATGGCGATCACCTGGGCCAACTACTATTTTTATTCGCTCGTTTTATTATTTTTTTTACTCTTTAAGATTCGCGTACAAATGAATAAAAAAGAAGTTATCGACCGCGATAACAACCGCACAAAATTTTCACCAAATATGCAACTATTACTTTATTTATTGTCTATTTATCCATCATTAATCATATTTACTTGCGCCACTCTGGCTATTGTAGGTTGATGAGTATTCAATCAATGCGCAATCAAACACTATCAGCAAAATATATAAGCATTATTTTAAATTATGGTAGTGCCGTCGCTCTTTTATTAATTACTGCGGTCTACGCACATCAAATCATAATCGCTTCACAACATTTATTTAGTACTGATTTTAATATGCTATATCAATCAGTACGATTCTATTATGCCGGCCAAAATATTTACTCAGCAGTAATCCAACCCTTAAATCCTGCTCAATCAGCAATAATACATAGTAACAGTCTGACTTTATTCAGCGATTTAAATTCACCTTTTTTAATTCTATTGTTATTACCGTTTGCTTATTTATCATATGGAACTGCTTTACTGTTGTGGTCTCTGATATCGTTTATATGTTCTATCATGGCTATTTTATTAGTACTGAAATCATATCCAGTAGTATGGCAAAACACCCAGATTCGATGGTGGTGTTTAGCTGGATTGTTAATTTATTTCCCCTTCTATGCTAATTTTTGTCTTGGCCAAATTAGTGCAATTTTATTATTAATCACTGTTATAGCATGGCATGCCTACAGGAAAAATCATTATAAATACGCCGGTATTTTATTAGGATTAGCATTCAGCATTAAATTATTTTTTGGATTTTTTTTAATATTATTTATTATGCGCAAACAATTGCGTGCATTTTTCGCGATGCTAACCACATTTGTTTGTGCTAGCTTTATTGCATTATTATTTTTTGGCATATCAATATTCAAAAATTATTTAAATATATTACAGCATGTTAATTGGTATGCTAGCAGTTGGAATGCTTCTCTCTATGGTTTTATATGTCGCATTTTTTATGCCAGTCAGTCAAATAACGATTCCTTAATAAGCAAGACAAATTTCCCTCATCTTCTTTTTTTCATATTTACTTTACTGCTTTTAATATATTTTACATGGGTTATCTACTATCCAAAGAAAATTAATAGTGGCTATAGCGCATACCAAAATAACGACGCTTTTGATTGGCAATTTTCATTAACCATCGTAAGCGTGTTGTTAATATCACCACTCGCATGGCTTTATTATTTCACATTACTGTTAATTCCATTGGCCACTATTATTAAACTAATGAATAAATCAGCTTATTTTAAATATTATTTTTGCGCATTAATCATTTCATTAATATTAAGCGGCATCCCTATCAGCTATTCTTCTATAGCAATGGCCAAAATACAGCTAGCAATCACTTCTGGCAGCTATTACTTTTATGCATTATTCTTAATAACAATGTTACTCATATTACTTAGAAAACAAGCACAAAACGTCAACAAATCCAACTGCCATCAAACGTCAGAAAATCAAAAACTAACATTTAATATACAAATATTAATGTATCTCCTTGCCACTTACACTTCATTTATCACATTCGCATTTGCCACCTTAAAGCTCTTTTAAATGGAAGGGGTCAAGTACCGTCTTGCAAGTTAACTGCAATTAACTTGCAAGACGGTACTTGACCCCTTCGCTTAATATTTTCTTAAGTTATGGATGGTATAATAGTGAGCATTTTTCAAAAGCAATGCAGCTACAGTTAATATTGTTATCGTATAAAACACACAGTCATTGAGCAGAGCATGTTCTTATTTTTAGCATGTACTTGGAGATAAAAAGATGTTACCTGTGCAAGAAATAGATTCAGATGTTCGATCAAATGATAAGCAAAGACAGTTGTTAGAAAAATATGAATGCTTCATCAATAAATAAATTACTCAAGGTATCATTGATCCTCTCAAAGTCTTTTTATATCTTTATAAAAAATATTGTACAGAAGGCGGTTTTAGAATACCTGGAATAGGTGATTTTTTTGACTCAAGAAATCATGCTGATTTTTTAAAAAATGTCGACATTATAAACTTAGCCCAATTGTTAACTCATCTTAATCAATATTGGGGCCAAAAACGTATAGAACCTCATACGGACTTTTATGCGATGAGCTTTATGTTTTTTTATTACTATGGCCTGCCAAGTCATGAATATCATCACTTACAACCATTGGCACAATCTATTCACAATCAACTGAGATTAGAAGCTCTGAATGCACAATCAGATATACAACAACTCAATTTGGAAATACGCAACTTAAAAGAAATTTTTTATAATTCTCAAGATGATGAACACAATTTTAATGAATATTCAACATTAAATAGAATAGATAACCCAATAGATATCTTAGAAAACTGCCATTATAAAAATCCTATTTGCGAAATCGCATTAAAAACATTAAAGAATATGGATTTAAATACTTGTCCTGTTGAACGCCTAATCAAAGCTCTTTTTAGCATACCCCCACATAGTTTTGTTATAGATATATTAACTAAAATTAATATTCCTGAATCAATGCAAAATAGTCTGATGCAACTCATTTTTGAAAATGTTGATGATAATAATATCGATTTTTATCAAAAGCTAATACATACATTATTTCCACATTTTACAAAAGCACAGCAACTTTTTTGGCGCACAAAAATTAAGAATACATTTCCATTACTCTATGCATGGATTAGATATGATGGCGAATTTTCAACATTGCACCCAGATCAAGCTTTTAATGATATTCCAGCACAACAAACCTCTAAGGAATTGGACCAATTAAAGGGAAATCTATACACCGCGTTAATCAATGATGATGAAACAGCTATTAGTAATCTCCTAAATATTGCTATAGCAAAAAAATTCCAAACATTAATTGATTATGCATTATCATTTGCTGTAAGTAATCAGAGAGCCAATTTAATTGACTTTATATTAACAAAAAAACCGAATTTAAATATTATTTATAAAGGTAAGTCATTATTGCAAATAACAGCTGCGAACAGCGGAATCGGTGCTGTAATAGCAGCGAAGCTGATATCAGCTGGTGCAAATGTCCATTTCAAAGATCCACTTTTTGGTGCAATTTTATATAAAAATCAAAATTTAGTAGAAAAACTTTTACAAAAATACCCCGCTAAGTGTTTAATTGATAGCTTCAAATTAGCTTTGCAAAATGAGGCACTCAATATAATTTATTTGTTTATCGAAAATTATCTTAAAACAGATAGGATCAATATAGAAACAAAAATATTCTTAACAACATGCACATTAAACAATCTCTTTCAATTGAGTAGTCAAAATCAAACACATGGAATCAAAGATCCTTTTTTAGCTGCAGAAGTACGATCGCACCAAATTGCCTTTGCAGGGCGTCATAATCAAGAAGTAGGCAGGTATTTTCTGTACCGCATCTTCGTTAATCCTAGCTGGCATTATATTTTAACTGAATTTATTGATAATATTCCTAGTGAACAACGAGATACGATGTTCAAAGAATTACTATTGAACTGTAACAAAAATAAATTGATTACTTTTGCAGAAATATTAATTAATTATGGTGCAGATATCACATTGTTAGACGTGAGCATCATAGTATCATCATCATTACTCATCGAAAAGGTATGCGATTTCCATATAAATAGTAAGCATGGATTTTTCCAATCTTTTCTAAACAAAATCACACCCGAAGCACTGTTTTCTATAGTAGATAAACGTAATTTTTATAACGTAATCCGCTTAATGCAAACTTTAAATTGGGATATAAATACTCAAGACAACCATGGTAAAACAGTATTACATCACGTATGCGAAGGAAAAAATATACCGAATATAGCTGACAGAATAATAATTACAATACACTTATTAAAGAATGGCATAAATCTCTTTACTAAAGACAAACAACAGTTTTTACCTGAAGATTATCTTTATTCAGAAAGCTTATTTGCACAAAAGAGTGATGCTGAAAAATTTAAAGCCAAAGATTTTAAAGCATCATGGAAATCTTATATCAAAGAAAATTATCAAGAACAGTTACGAACTAAAAAAATGCAATTTTTTGTAAAGGCAAAACAACAAAATGATACGCGATGTTCATTGACTCGCTTAACGACAGATCTAATGAAATATACATTTTATTATGTTGCATCAGATAAACCTACTGAAGTTGATAAGCAAAGAGTTGACGCTAACTTTAAAAAAGCAACGGCTACTTTAACTCGTTTATATAATAAGTAAAGAACAGCTACAAAATTCCCCTCACCCTAACCCTCTCCCTAAAGGGAGAGGGAATTAAAAGGAGGGAGGGGGTAAAAAATGTGTGTTAAACGCCTTCTAAAATTAATTGATTCATTCTGCGTACAAATTGGCTAGGGTCTTCTAACTGACCACCATCTGCGAGCACAGCTTGATCAAATAATAAATGAGTCAATTCAGCAAAACGATTATCATCTTGCTCATCATGTAATTTCTTGATCAATTTATGTTCAGGATTAATCTCAAATATGGGTTTGCTTGGAGGAACTGCTTGACCGGTTGCCATTAATAATCGTTGCATATGACTATTAATATCATTTTCATCAGCAACAATACATACTGGTGAATTAGTGAGACGCGAAGTCACACGCACTTCTTTAATTTTTTCACCTAATATTTTTTTGATCTGCTCAAGCACAGTAGCAAATTCAGTTTTCGCTTTTTCTTCCGCTTGTTTGGTTTCTTGATCTTCCAATTCACCTAATTTTAAATCCGCTTTAGCAACAGATTGAAAATCTTTACCCGCAAAATTATGCAAATGCGCCATTAACCATTCATCAACACGATCAGTTAATAATAAAACTTCAATACCTTTTTTACGGAATAATTCCAAAGTAGGGCTATAACGTGCCGCATTAAATGAATCAGCCGTAATAAAATATATTTTATCCTGACCCGATTTCATACGTGCAACATAATCATCTAATGATACATCTTGTGCTTCATGGTCAGTATGTGTTGAAGAGAATCGTAATAATTTAGCAATTTGTTCACGGTTTGGATAATCTTCACCGGGACCTTCTTTTAATACCTGACCAAATTGCGTCCAGAATTTAGTATATTTTTCTTTATCATTTTGCGCTAAATCTTCCAACATAGATAATATTTTCTTGGTGGTTGCCGATCGAATCGTATCAATCACTTTACTTTGTTGCAGAATTTCACGTGAAATATTTAATGGCAAATCACTAGAATCAACGACACCTTTAATAAATCGTAAATACATGGGTAATAATTGTTCCGCATTATCCATAATAAATACGCGTTTTACATATAATTTTAATCCGTGTTGACGCTCACGATTCCATAAATCAAAAGGCGCACGTGATGGAACAAATAATAACGAAATATATTCTTGTTTACCTTCAACACGATTATGGCTCCATAATAATGGCCCTTCGAAATCATGAGAAATATGTTTGTAAAACTCGATATAATCATTTTCTTTAATATCATTTTTAGGCAATGTCCATAATGCCGTAGCGCGATTAACAACTTCGTCTTCTACGCGAATCACTTCAGGTTCTTTATCACCTTCTGCTTCTGATTTAATTTCTTTAGGCATTTTAATCGGCAAAGTAATATGATCAGAATATTTAGTTACAATATGTTTTAAACGCCATTCATCTAAAAATTCATCTTCACCTTCTTTTAAATGTAAAATAACTTCCGTGCCGCGATCAGGCTTTTCAATATTTTCTAAGGTGTAATCACCCTCGCCTTTCGATTCCCATAACACGCCATGCTCTGCTGTTAAGCCTGCACGTCGAGTTTTGACGGTCACTTTTCGTGACACAATAAATGAAGAATAAAATCCCACACCAAATTGACCAATTAAATGCGCATCTTTTGCTTGATCACCCGTTAAGGATTGTAAAAATTCTTTAGTGCCTGATTTTGCGATCGTACCTAAATGACTGATCACTTCTTCACGGTTCATACCTATACCATTATCTCGCACAGTAATAGTGCGCGCTTTTTTATCAAAGCTGATATGAATAGATAATTCTGGATTCTGTTCCAGCAAAGCCGCATCAGATAAGGCTTCAAAACGTAATTTGTCTGCAGCGTCAGAGGCATTGGATATCAACTCACGCAAAAAGATTTCTTTATTGCTATAAAGTGAATGGATCATTAAATGTAATAATTGTTTAACTTCAGTTTGAAAACCAAGTGTTTCTTTTTGGGCTTCAACGGTCATATTTTTAACTCCTAGAAAATAGTAAATTTAAATCAAAGTGGGTATTTCATAATTCTTGTAAACTTAAACTATGTGGGGATTAAGTGATAATTTTCAAGGTGTAGTGTGGCGTTATTAAATGCAATTTGCTATCCTGCACCACTTAATTTAATGCAAACGACTATACTATTTGTCTGGCAGACGTATAAGGCAAAACCAATGCTAAAATCTTTCCACGCACTTGCAACATTGAAGCTGACACCAGCGAGCAAACATGCTCATCCACCGCATTTACCCGAAGTTATACACCTGAGTGATTCTGCTCTGCATGTCATGGTGGATTTTAAATATATCGAACCCGTCAGAGTTGCTCCGAATGCATCCATTGATGAAGCCTTAGTAGAATTAAAAGCGCATAATTTGCCTGTATTATTAGTGGTTGATGAATCCCATTCAGTCGTTGGCATTGTCACTTCAGAAGATATTCTCGGTGAAAAACCCGTTAAATTAATCCAAGAAGGCCGTTTGCGCCGGTCTGAGATTCCAGTCAGTATGGTGATGACCCCGCAAGAAGAACTGGCTGTGTTTGATATTGAACATCTCCGTCATGCCAAAGTGGGTAATATCATTGCGACGCTGCATTTACTTAAACAACCTACCATTCTGGTGATTAAATTCGATGAACATCACCATAATAAACAAACTGTCCGCGGCTTTTTTTCCGCTTCAATGATAAGTAAGCAAATCGGTGAAAACATCACGCACGCAATTTCTGAGGCACAATCGATTGCTGAATTGCAGCATGAGTTGGATACGTAATTGCTTTAAATCCGTTCAAATTTTTACAAACTCATAAGGTCTATTAACTTCCCAATAGTTTGTTGCCCTCCTTTAATCATTATATTTTTTTAAATTAATAAACTTCTTCAAATAAAAATGCTGATAGCGCTTGCTAACTGGCTGCAGGAGAATGCGTCTCCTCAAGATAATTACAAAATTAAAGATTTTACAATGAAATCACTCAGTACTTTCCTACTTGAAAAAAAATATCGCCTGGTATAATTTGGCACTTCACAAAAATTATAAGCGCTAGGGATTAAGCTTTTCTTACCCAGTTAAATACCTACCTATTCATCAAACTAGCCACCATTTAAAAATATTTGCTCTTTCTAATTAATTAAAAAAATTAATGACTAAAAGGAAAAAGGATATGAGCGTATGGCAATCGATAAAAGATGGAATAAAAAGCGGTGTTAAAAAAGGCACAACGGCAATTCTCGGATTTTTAGGTGCGACCACTGCTGCAGAATTAGTATTTTATTGTGCATTTAAAGGAGCCATCTTAGGCAGCGGTCTCGGCTCATTATTCCCTATTAGTGGAAATATCGCTGGTTTAGTCATTGGTGGGCTTTTAGGCGCAGGGCTCGCCGGGGCTTTGTTATTTTTAGCATACAAAGGATTAACTGGCCTTGATAAATCCTTAGGTAAAGACAGTAAAAGTAATTTCGAATTAAATGAGAACCCCAATGAATCGCTCGAAAAAATTAATAAAATAAAACAGCTGAAATTTGTACCCTTTCGCACCCTACTCAATAATATCACAGCAGATTTTTATCAAATTAATCTCATTGCCAATCGCAGCAGCGAAGTTAAAAGACTGGGCGTTGCAGAATTAAATGATAATTTTGAAGAAAAATATGCGCCTTTAATTTCTCGTACTATGCCTGATCAATTTAGGCCGATTTTACCAGTCCCTACACGAGCTGCACCAAAAAATCGACCTGACCATGTCACCATTAATATTAAAGAAACCACCATACCTTCTGAAAACGCTCAACAAAATAATGATAATAACGGCTTTTTCGGTTTTATTAAAAAAGTATATAACGTCATTAGAACACCTTTTACTAAATTTAAAACACTATTCAAAATTGCAGGCGGTGCTGCAGCTATAGGCTCCATTGTTTCGTGCGCTTACTATGGTGCAATGATTGGTGGCACAGTGGGACATGCTATTCCGATTCCGGTAATTGGTCCTATTATTGGTTATATCAGCGGTGGTTTATTAGGTGCAGTCATATCAGGCGTTATGGTATTTTTTGTTGGCAAAAGTATTATTAAAATTGATAGTGTTTTAACTGATAAAAAACAACCCGAAAAGCCCACCTTAAAATCACAATTAACAAAAATGAGAAATAGTTTAAATGTAACTCAACAACATTTCGTGATTTTAAAAGGCAATGCATTACGATTGGTATCCATTTCAAAAAGCTTAATCAATGCCAGCAAATATAATAATCGACCTACAGAAACAATTCATAAATTAGATATAACACGATCCACAAAAAATGATGGTGAAGAATTAATCTTCGAAAGAGATAAAACTACGATAAAAACAACACAAAATAATGTGAAATCTTCATCTAAAAATAAATCATTACCATCAAGCAATGATAATGATCAAGCGAGTGGATTTTTTGCGACGATTAAACGTTTTTATAATTATGTTAAAAAACCAACCTTATTGTTAGTGGGTGTTCCCGCCTCTGCAGTAACCATTTTATCTTGTGCTTATTACGGTGCATTACTTGGCAGTGCAATTGGCACCACTGTGCCAGGGCTAGGTAATCTTGCCGGATTAATTATTGGTGGCATTTGTGGCGCAGCGGTTGCAGGTGCTGCAATTTATTTAACAGCAACGGGTTTAATTGAATTCAATAAATTCATAACAGGCCAAGATGAACATAGTTTATTAATGAAAGATTTAGAGAATACGTTAAATGAATTGCGCGAGTTCAACAATGAAATACAACAATTAAATGGTAATTTAGAAACTAATAAACGGTTACATTGTGGTTTACCTGAAATACCTGTACAAGATAATGATCAACATAGTTTTGAAGTAAGCAAGAATGAGTCAATACCATCGAATAAACAATTACATCAAAGTGATAAGCAACCATTAATAGAAAGTCAAATTAATGATGATCATTCCGCAGAACAGAAAGGATTTTTTAGTACCATCAAAGATAATTTTGTTGCATTTATTGGTAAAATTTCCACACCGGTGCTGGCATTTTTCGGTGGTACCGCAGGATTAATTACTGTTGGTACTTGTGCCTATTATGGCGCCATGATTGGTGGATCAGTAGGGACTGTATTTCCTGGCCCAGGAAATATTATTGGTATGGTTGCTGGTGGCATATTAGGTGCGATGATTGGTTTTTGTTTTGTAACATTAACTGCAAAAATGGGAATTGCTGTACACGAAAAAATGACACACAACAAAGCAGATGCCGTCAATAATAAATTAAATGAAATTAATCAAGAATATTTGAAATTTAATCAAAATGTAGAAACACTACAACATAATTTACGTGAAATGAATGATATTTGGGGAGACACTTTTAATGCAAGAAATAAAGAAGAATATCAAGATCGTTTAGGAGAAAGTCAGAAACTGGGATCAAATAATTATGAACGCAAATATGGTGATTCTAAACAAAAAGCACAGGCTAAAGAAAAACAGTCAGTATCATTTCCAAAAAGCACCCCAAGTGCAGATCAACAATTAACATCCACTATTCCCTCAGCATCTTATACATCAAGCTCAACATTATTAAGACCACCAAGACCGATGCCACCCAAACCAAAAGGCCCACCTCCACAGCCACCCACCAACGATGGAAATAACACTCATCAACGTAGAAATTCATTTGAATAATATAACTGCTTAAACAATTATTGCTTGTATTGATATTTCCACCAACTGTAATAAATAAGCGGAATAATAAATAACGTAAGGATTGTTGATGTGAATGCACCAAATATCAGCGAGATTGCCAAACCACCAAAAACTGGATCAGATATCATAATCGACGATCCGAAAATAATTGCAAAAGCAGTCAATAAAATAGGTGATATTCGTACTTTTCCCGCTTCCATAACGGCATTCTCTAATGAATAACCCATGCGACGGTGTTCAAGTATAAAATCAATAAGTAATAATGAATTTCTTACAACAATTCCTGCAAGAGCAATAACACCTATCATAGAGGTTGCGGTAAATGGTTGTCCGACCAACCAATGCCCCGGAAACACACCTATTAATGTTAATGGAATAGCTCCCATAATAATTAATGGCATTATAAATGATCGGTAGAATCCAACTAATACAAAATATATCAAAATAATTGCCACAATAAACGCTGCACCTAAATCGCGAAATACATCTAGTGTTAAACGCATTTCACCTTGCCAAAAAAGTGAATAATGAGATAGGTCGTTAGGTTGTGACTCTTTAAATCCAAGATTATTGACAGTTAAATTATTTTGATTATCGATAGGCAAATTATTTAAATCATGTGTTAGTGCAGTAACAGCAAATACCGGACTGGATCGCATCATCTCACCTGTAACATAGACAACAGTATGTTGATCACGTGTAAAAAAGGGTTTATCTGCCATTGATTTATAAATATGTGCAATGGTTGATAAAACAACAGATTGGTTTTGCTGATTGAGTAAATAAAGATTATTAATATCTGCTATATTTGTCCGAGATATAGCAGGTAATTTTAAAATAATTTTTTCTGGTTCTCTCACGCCAGGTACATGTGCGCTACCTATATTAATTCCAGCGAAATATGTTTGAACTTCATTCGCAAGAGATGCCGGTGAAATACCAATCATGCTTGCCACATTACGATCAACAATTATTTTATATTCAGGAATATTTTGTGTAACAGAGTTATCACTATTGATCATACCGTAAATCTGTGGGTAGAAATTAGCTATTATATTTCGCGCAAGGTTTTGTAATAATGCATAATTAGGCCCATATAACACCCCCATAATTTGCGATTGCACAGGTGGACCAGGTGGCGTTTCAAAGATTTTAATTTTGGCCTCAGGAAAATCATTGCGCACTGGAGAAAGCAAATCATAAAATTGTTGGGCTATCGCATGAGAACCAATTTTACGTTGATGTTTATCAACCAAATTAACTCTTATTTGCGCGAAATTACTTCCTTGACGAAGCATGTCACCTCGCACTATTGCTGCAAAATCTTCCGGCGCAGGCTCTCCCAAAAATATCTGATAATTTTCAACAAATGGATCGATTGATAATTTATTTGCAATTTCTTGGGTTACCTGAGCAGTATTTTCCAAAAGACTACCAGTAGGCATATCAACTTCTACAAGAAATGTATTTACATTATCATCCGGTAACATTTTTAATTCGACACCAAACCATGATAATGATTGATTGACACCACCTGGACGAATAAATTGTATGAGTGGCAACATTAATGCAATAATCAATAATCCTATTACTGATAAATAAAATATTCTCCGTTTATTTTGTGATTGAATGAGAGGATTTAATGCACGACTATAAATAGTTTCTAATATTCTTTTTTGATGTGATTGTGATTTCGCTGATGAGGTCATTAATTGTGTAGCGGTAATTGTCCGTGATTTATTTTTAAGCCAGCGATAACTGATATAGGGTACAACAGTATAAGCAATAAATAATGAGGTAATCATTGCCAATGGAGCATTAAAAGGGATAGGCCTCATAAATGGCCCCATCATTCCCGTCACAAATGCCATAGGTAAAATCGCCAAAATGACTGTTATTGTTGCAACAATAGTTGGTTTACCTATTTCATTCACAGCATTTACAATCAATCGCGTAAAATTATATTGTGGTTTATGCAACATGTGTCGATGGATATTTTCTATAACAACAATACTGTCATCGACTAGTAAACCTAAAGATAATATTAATGCAAACAAGGTTATACGATTAATTGTTTGTCCAGCAATCCAGCCTATGCCAAGCACTATGCTTAAAATAAGAGGTATGGAAATGATAACGATTGAAGCCTCACGCCACCCTAAAAATATTAATAACAAAATAACAACAGCGATAATTGAAATAATAAGATGTTTTATTAAAGTGTTAACAGCATCATTAGCATCATTACCATAATTTCTTGTTATTGTTAAATTCACTCCATCTGGTAACGCATTATGTTCAATAGCTTTAATTCGATCTAATAATTCGTTAGCAACCTCAATTCCATTGCTTCCTTTTTGACGAGCCAAGGCAATAGTAACAGCTTGTTGTAATGAGCCAATATTTTGTTTGAAGGACGCTCCGCCTAAACCAAAAAAAGATTTAATGTCTGGATTTTCTGATGTGGTTTCTATTTGTGCAACATCTCTTAAAAAGATAGGTTGATTATTTTTTTTAACAATAATTATATTTCCCACATCATTAACATCAGTGATATTTGCTATTACTCTTACAGGAGACTCTCGATTATCTAAAATCAGTTTTCCACTATCTAATGTCACGTTATTGGCAATAAGTGCACGCTTGATGTCCTGTATAGAAATTTGATAAGCAGATAATTTATTCGCATCTAACCAGATATAAATCGCTGTTGGTGATGTCCCTGCTATCCAAGTTTTTCCTACTTTTGGTACATTACGTAATTGTTCTAATAACCTGGATGCAATATCTCGTAAAATAATACTATTATATTTATCAGAACTCAGTGTAATCGTGAGAAAAGGAACATCATAAAGACTGACGGATTGAATTAATGGTAATGCAGTTCCTGGTGGTATTTTATCCAGATTACTATTAATTTGATCATAAACTTTAACCAAGCTTTTTTCTTCATCTTCATTGACTTTAAATTGTACAGTGACAACAGCCTTATCTGCTAATGCCATTCCAAATGTATGATCTACACCAGGTATTGCTGCCATCAATGCTTCTAATGGCCGGACAATTTGATTTAATATTTCTGCTGCATTACTGCCTGAACGCTCCACAGATACATTCACAGTAGGTACTACAATTTCAGGATTATAAGTTCGAGGAGTAAATAATAATGCTGATAAACCCAATAATAATGAAATAATTATTATCAATAACGTTACTTTTGAATGAATAAATATAGAAGCAAATTTTCCAGACGCACCGTATCGCCTGTTAAATTTATGTTTATTATTCATGATATAAAACCTGGCTTAATATCAGTACCATTACCAATATCTGGGCCTGGCTGATTTAAAATACGATTACCTGCAGAAATGCCAGCAAGAATTTCAGTGTATCCATTGTTAGATTGGCCAATACGTACTAACTGAAAATGGGCGATATTTTGAGTGTCAATTGAAAACACGCCCTCCAAACCGGCTCGTGTAACAATTGCAGAATTTGGCACAGCAATTGCCCAATAATTATTCATGACGAGATTTACGTTAGCATAGCTTCCACTACTCACAGTCGCATTATCTGGTAAACTAAATTTGATTTGATGTGTATGTGTAACAGGATCTGCCGCTGATACTTTTTCAATTAATTGCGCTTGCCAACGACTACCATCGATTATTATCGTAGTATTTTCGCCAATTTTTAATTTTGAATATATTTCATCGCTTACCTCACATTGTACTTGTGCATTTCCTCCTATTAATTGAAGCAAACTACTCCCTGCAGAAACAAAATCCCCTTCGTTAACATTTTTTTCCGAAACAGTGCCATCAAAAGGCGCACGAATTTCAGTATATGAAAGATTAGAATTCGCCGTATTTAAAGCGATTTCCGTCGATGAGAGGTTTGCTCTTGCAATATTATAACGGTTTTGAATTTCTTCAAATTCTTTAGGCGCTACAGCCTTTTCCAATAGAAGAACATGATATCTATTTAAATCACGTTGCGCTTGTTGGTAATTTGTAGTTGCTGCAATATATTCTGAATTAGCCTGCGCTACTGTTGCTTTATTTTCTGAATTATCCATTTCGAGTAATAGCATATCTTTATTAACATGTTGACCCGCTACTACATAGATATGCTTGATCCATCCACCGACTTTGGCAGCAAGATCAGCTTTGTTGCTTGTAATGACAACACCTGGAATAGAATTAATATTAGGAAATAATTTTGCTTGAACAGTTATAATAGAACTGTCATGAGAATTTAATTGCATTTGCTGATTGCTATTTTTATGGGAACAAGATGTTAAAATAGTTATGATAGAAATTAAAAAAATAAATCTGAAAAATAACTTCATACCAAATCGTCCTTATTTTGATATGGTGATATAGAAGAATTCCCTTCATTAACATAATGACATATTGCTGGAGATAATTGATTTATGAGCATATATAATTTTGCTCTTGCCATTAATACATTGTAATGCGCAGAAACTCTTTCAGCGCGAACATTATCTAATTGCGCTTGTCCTTGCAAAAGTTGTGTAATGGGTATTATGCCTTGCTGATAACGTAATACTAATAATCTCATAGCCTCTTCAGCCTGAATTGAATTAGTGTCGTTATACCTTGCCTGAATTTCTGCTGTTTGTGCTAAACGATATGCTTCATCAACTGCTAAACGAATATTATTTTCTGTATCATCTAAATTGGCTGCGCTCTGTGAGAATTCTGCTGCAGCCTGTTTATATTCTCCATATTGCATTCCAGAACTAAATAATGGCCAGTTCATTTCTAACATTGCTGTATTTGATGGTGCAGATAATGTAGGTGTATCAGCATACCAGTCATGCTCCAATACTAAATTAATTTTAGGCAAATTCTGTGCGCGAGCAGCATTCATATCTTCACGTGAAGCATCTTTATTGGCCCTATATGCAAGAATTTGTGGATTGTGAATGAGAGCAAGTTTTTCAAGATCATTGATTGATTGCGATGGTAAATAAATATTTACATTTGCGCCTGGAATAAATTCACTATCAGGTTTACCTAATAATACTCGGAAGGTATCAAGTTGATTTTCATTTTGTGCAATCACATCAGCTAATGTAGCTTCCGCGGCACGTTGATTTGTTTGAGCAAGCAATACATCACTTTGTATCACGACACCTTGTTTATAAAGTGAACGAGCTATATTTAAAAAAGTTGTCGCTGCAATTAGTGATTGATTGGCAGCCACTTCAAGTTGAGCAGTCGCATGAAAACCTTCATAAGATTCTAGTAACTGATAAATCAAATTCTCCTGCGCAATGATATTTCCTTGTTGTGCTGATTCGAGCAGTGAATTAGCTTTATTAATTAAATCAATATTCCTACCTCCTGCATATAACGGAATATTTAACATCAAACCGGTGTCATAATTACTGGCATAACCTGGCTCGTTTAATTCTGTAGGCGCAGTATTTAACGATCCTGCACCCGAAAATTGAGCAAAACCAAAATTATTAAATGTTACCTGTCGTTGTTCCAAGTGATAACTAAAAACATTTAATGGATTATTACTTCGCGCTGCATTTTCATCTAAATCTAATTTTGGTAACGCATTGCCACGTGCTTTTATTGTGTTAGCTCGTGCTGCATCAACACTGGCACTACTCGACATTAATTTAGGACTAAAAGAATAGGCTAGTTGGACAGCTTGGGTAAAATTGATTGTATTAGGATCATCAGCAAATACTTGACACGAGAAAGATAATAATAAAATTGCCAATAGTATTAAGAGATTTATCAAATTGAGCAAATTAAACGAGCCATGAAAAAGTCCATTTTTCCTTTCAGATTGTACTAGAGTATATTTCAAGATCCATCTCTCAGTATATCTATGTTATGAAAACTTCTATGTTAAAACATAACACCATTTAAAATGATTAGCTATCTGGCCTGAATAATTCAATATTACGAATTATTCAGGGGCGACTATTTAAAAAAGCAATTTACTGTATTCAAAAATAGTATAATTTTTATGCCTTTTCTTTTTCACGTTTAGGCATATAAATATCTGTCACCGTACCTTCAAATACTTCCGCTGCCATGGCAGTCGCCTCAGATAAAGTAGGATGAGGATGAATGGTTAATGCAATATCTTCTGCATCACAACCCATTTCAATGGCCAAAGATAATTCCGCAATTAATTCACCTGCATTAGGGCCAACTATTCCTGCACCAATAACACGATGTGTTTTTTCATCAAAAATAATTTTCGTTAAACCTTCATCACGTCCCATAGATAATGAACGACCATTGGCTGCCCATGGATAAACACCTTTGCCATATTGAATGCCTTTCTCTTTTGCTTCATTTTCAGTCACACCTGTCCATGCAATTTCCGGATCAGTATAAGCAACCGATGCAATACAACGTGGATCAAAATAATGTTTTAATCCTGAAATCACTTCTGCAGCCACACGACCTTCATTAGATGCTTTGTGTGCCAACATCGGATTACCAACCACATCACCAATTGCAAAAATATGTGACACATTGGTTCGCATTTGTTTATCGACAGGAATAAAACCACGATCATCAACAGTGATGCCTGCTTTTTCTGCACTAATTAATTTACCGTTTGGTTTACGTCCAACTGCTGACAATATTTGATCAAACCTTTGTGGATCTTTAGGCGCATTTTCACCTTCAAATGTCACCCATAAACCATCTTTTTTCGCTTCCACTTTTGTGACTTTAGTTTTTAATAAAATATTTTTATATTGTTTAACAATACGTTTATGTAATGGATTTACAACATCGCGATCAGCGCCAGGAATTAATCCATCTAATAATTCAACAACATGAATTTCAACACCTAATGCGTTATAAACTGTTGCCATTTCTAAACCAATAATTCCACCCCCTAAAACCAACATATTTCCTTTCACATTTTGTAATTCTAATGCGCCTGTAGAATCAATTACGCGTGGATCATCTGGAATAAATGGTAATTTCACTGGCTGTGAACCTACCGCAATAATTGCATAATCAAAATTGATAATTTGATTACCTGATGTGGTTTTAACATTTAATTGATTAGAAGATGCAAATTGTGCTTCACCTGTCACAACATTGACTTTGCGCACTTTAGTCAACATTTTTACACCACCTGTTAAACGTTTAACCACCGTTTCTTTCCAAGCACGTAATTTATCAATATCAATTTTTGGTTTACCAAATTCAATACCACCCACCGCCATATGTGCTGCTTCATCAATCACTTTTGCCGCATGTAATAATGCTTTAGAAGGAATACAACCAATATTCAAACAAACACCACCCAAACTTTCTTCGCGCTCAACAAGAGTCACTTGCAACCCCAAATCCGCCGCACGAAATGCCGCAGTATATCCACCAGGACCACTACCAATAACAACAACTTGGGTTTTAATTTCATTAGTATTAGTACTCATTTGTATTCCTCAAAAAATATAAATCATCAAAATAATTAAATTAAATATTAAATAATAATCACATCAACATTTTTCGAATGTCCGCCAAATATCCCGCTAATTGTGTAATAAATCTTGCACCTTCTGCCCCATCAATCACACGATGATCATACGATAAAGATAACGGCAACATTAACCGCGGCACAAATTGTCCATTTTGGTAAACAGGTTTAATGGCTGATTTGGACACCCCTAAAATTGCCACATCAGGCATATTTACAATCGGAGTAAATGCGGTGCCACCAATGCCACCCAAACTAGAAATCGTAAAACTACTTCCTTGCATATCATTAGGCATTAATTGTTTCGCACGCGCTTTCGCACTCACCTCAGCTAATTCTTTTGCTAATGTCATTAATCCTTTTTTATCCACATCATGAATGACAGGCACAACTAAGCCATCGGGCGTATCCACCGCCACACCAATATGAAAATATTTTTTCAAAATTAAATTTTCACCATTGGCATCCAGTGAAGAATTAAAATGCGGAAACACTTTTAAACATTCCACTACGGCTTTCATTAAAAATACTAACGGTGTCATTTTCACACCTTGTTTTTCAGCCGCAGATTGTTGTGCTTTTCTAAATTCTTCTAATTCGGTGATATCCACTTCATCAAATTGTGTAACATGGGGCACTAATACCCAACTGCGATGTACATTAACACCGGTTAATTTTTTAATTTTAGATAATGCTTTTGTTTCAATTTCACCAAATTTTGTAAAATCAACGACGGGCGGTGCAGGCAAACCTGATCCACCTGTTGCTGAACCTCCTCGTGCTAATTGTGATTTGACATAGCTTTGTAAATCTTCTTTTAATATTCGATTTTTATTGCCACTGCCTTGAATCCGATTTAAATCGATACCAAATTCGCGTGCTAAACGACGAACGCCAGGTCCGGCATAAATGTCCCCTTCATCATCTGCTTCAATGGCAGGTTCAATTTTCTGTGTAGCGACTGTAGATACAGGGGGTTGTGCTGCGGGAGTCGTTGGAGTTGTTGTTGCTACTTGTGAGGTGGCTGCTTTAGCAGGTTCTGTTGTTTTGGCCGGCGCAGCTTCAGCACCATTTAATTCCAAGGATAAAATAGCATTACCTGCAGAAACTTTATCACCCACTTTAATTTTAATTTCTTTAACAATCCCCGCAAAAGGTGAAGGAATTTCCATAGTGGCTTTATCACCTTCAAGGGTAATCAATGACTGTTCTTTTGTGATTGTATCGCCCGGTTTAACACTCACTTCTATGACATCAACATCGGTAGCATTACCAATATCAGGAACAACGACTTCTTTTAATGTTGCCACTTTAAGCTCCTTAAAGAGGATTTTTAGATTTAACTATTCAAATACAGATAGGTTAATTACACAGCAAAACGGCAATCTTACTCGATTTTTAGTAGATAGCACAGAGGAATACATGATTTATGTCTATTACAAATTTCAATGATTTTATCCTCTCCCCGTGATGGAGAGAGGATAAAAAGAGACAAGAAATTATTGAGATAAAAATTACATTTAGACACATAACTTCAAAACACCACTACTACTGGAGTAAAAGACGAGAACTTTCACCCAAACCATTGCTACTACTTCTTCCCAAATTTAATCGGCAATATATACACATACAACAACAAAGAAAGGTGAGTGCCGCAATCCCAATACCAATCGTTGATATGAAATCTTGCGCGGTTCCATAGGTATTTTGACAAAGCGCTTGCGTTTTATTGACTATGCAACCATCAGGCGTAGTTGAATCTGAATAAGATAATGTACACACTGCCCCACCAAATAAACCTGAACAAAAATTCAGTGATTTGGAAAAAAATCCTGCACAATCATTGTGACCATCAGTATAAGCACCACAATCTTTTGCTAATTGACCATAAATAGATTCTGCCTGATCGGCAAGACAATTTAAGGTATAACTATTACCTGCTTTACTTTTAAAACAGGTTTCTGTGGCAGTAGCAAGTTTTGCAAAAATTAAAACCATTAATAATGCTATTTTATCATTTGCATCTAAAACACGATTTAAATAGGTTCTTCTTACATTTGAATAATTATCTGAAGTGTTGGGTCTAATTAACACGGGTAATGGTTTATGGATGGTAGTATCTGATGTGATCGAATTTGATTTTATATTATCTATTGCAACAGGGTCAGTCATAATAATATCCTCTCGTATTTAAGTAGAATTAAATATTAATCAGACAGATTTTTATAAAATTAATTACAAAATTAATGTTTTTCCATAAAGTTTTACAACATTCAATATTACTGTAAATTATAATTATAAATCTATCATATCAATAAATTGATGAAAAACGCGGCGAGTATATACCTGCAATAATTTAATATCAACTCATAAAAAAATTCCGGTCGCAACAGGCTAATTTACTGGTTAACAGAGCGCAAAAAAAATATTTTTGTCGGGATAACTTCCAAATATTTTTTTCTTACACTGTTACAGTCTGAATATATAAGATGAAAATCACTAGTGAAATTTCTGAAAAAATAATTAGTCATGAAATTGAAACTGATAATTTTATATCCATGCTAAAAATGAAAATATAATTCCACCTAATGCAGCAATACTTGCTAATATAAATAACCAACGTTTTTTAGTCAGCGCAGTAACCGATGCAAGTGAAATAGCAATTTGCAGTAATAACATTCCTTGACTTTCTTGATGATGATTTGACATTAAAAAATCACTTTGTTTATCTGCCGCTTGTGATTCTGTTTCATATTGTTGTGCTTGTATCATTATCTGTTGCTTTTGATCATTATATTTTTGCAATTGTTGTTGATAATATTTAGCGCGGTCAGGTGGTAATAATTGACTCGCTAATTCCATTAAATGACCTTTACTACTTTTTGCTTGATAATAAGCCCACTGATCAGAGGCATGCGCTTGTTGTATGACCGCATCGTTTTTCAATAAAAATGCTTCATTTTGCTGAGAGGAACTATGATAACTAATTAATGCAGCAAATGAAGAAATTATCGCAGTAAAAATCGCCACTCGTTGCGCCAATGGCACACCATGATGCGCTTGATGTTCAATTTCATGTTCGTGTACACCTTGTATTTCAAATTCTTCAGACATTTTCTACCTCTTAATTGTAATTGCAATGAAACTGATCAATTTTATTGAAATAAGCTCAATTTGTCATTATTTCCCCTTATTGTTGTCATATCAAAAAAGGACATATCTGTTCTGGTATGACATATTTTCCCCTTATTGTCCGTAACTAAAATTAAACGTAGCCCGGGCAAAGGAGCGCAGCGACGTGTCCGGGTGTAATCTACTGAGTTTATTTTATAGTTACGGCGCTCTTCTTTTTGCAAATTCTATGCCATCTTTTATCTTTGTTCTGAATGGAGAATCCTGAGAGGTTACCTTTCTATGTTTAAAAAGTGTGTTTATCGCTAGTGGATTAATCGCTATGAAATCGGAATCTTGATTGGTACGATTTTTAGATGATATTTCCTCATCTGAAATGATTTCTTCTTGCTCAACATAGATTGGTTTTCTCTTTAAATCATGCACTTCTTTCTCTAGCTCAGCGAGTCGCATTTTTAAAACGGTTGTTTCGTCTGAATTATTAACTGTGCATGGTGCTGGAGGCATTTGAATTGTGGGAGCATTTATGGGCTCAGGAATTATTAATACCTTATTATCTCTTACTCTATTTTTGCCACTGATTGCTTCAGCAAATGCTACGCCTAATTGTTTAGCATGATCTTCACTCTTACTCCCTAAAACTCGCAATGAATACCCATATCCTTCCAACGCACTTAAAGGAGATAGTGTTTTAATATATTGATAATCAGCCCGGTATTTATGCTTTGGTTCCGCATCCTTTTCAAAAAAATCAATAAATATTTGTCTATATTCTGATGAACATGCTTCGTGCTGAAATTAATATTTGATATCGTTTCTCGGAGGGCAATCCGATCTGCAGTGATGTTAAATGGGGATATAAATTTTTTGCAGAATAAAAATGCCAAAATAAATTAGCTCCTTTATATATGCCATTTTCGATAGTATCGATAAATTCATATTGCACATTTTCAAACCAAGTTTCATTAAGCGTCCCAAATGCTATGGCATAATGAATGGGATAAAGACCAAATAAATCGGTCTTAAAGGCTTTTTGTTTATTTTTCGGTTTGATACCTATCACGGCATTAAAATGATGAGCCGTATAAACCCCATTAAAGCTCTCATCATCAGATATTAATTTTATCATTTTTTGTTGTATCTCTAGGCTTGTTAAGTTACCCATAACTAGCAGAATATTACAGTGTGGGTCATATTTAAGAATAGCGCCATGAAAAATTAATACAGCTATTTTTTCTTCAAAATCTTTAACTCTTTCTCTAAATATATAATTAATGATATGACTATTATTAATATCAAGTTGATTAATATTAAATTGATTTTCTTTCTTATTTTCAGTTAAAAATTGTTCAAGATCGGCTCTCGAACCAGTTACTACACAATCAAATAGCCCTTCTATAGTAAGTGGATACATTCGTTACCCCATTTATAGTTAAAAAAATTTAAGTTTTGTCCTTATTGGTTTATTATCCATAAAATTATTTAAACCCAAGTGAAGGTCATTTAAATAAATTCCCGCACTCTTTTTTTCCTCATTAAGAGAAGTGATTAAAATAGTTCATCAACACAACACTATTTTGAGGAAGTTAAACGATTCAGCAATTGCTTACCAAATTCATGATCAATTTGCGCTCTGACAGGCAAACACCAATGTCTGGCATCTGCAAAACTTCTGCATTTAACCGCATCTTTTTCTGTCATAATCACAATAGCATCTGCGCCATAATTAATATCTTGCGGTGTAAAATAATAATGATCGGGAAAAACATGTTCTGCCACTGTCATTCCCATTTGACGTAATGATTGAAAAAAACGATGTGGATTTCCTATCCCTGCGACGGCATGAACAATTTTTCCAACAAACTCACCAGCAGATTGGGTGTTTTTTGGATCAGCAATATTAACTATTTTTTCCGGCGCTAATACCATTTGAAATTCGCCTGATTGTGCTAATCCATTTGTCACAACAAAATCTATTTCTTTACAGCGTGATATAGGTTCTCTTAAAGGTCCTGCCGGTAAACATAAACCATTACCAAATCTTCTATCACCATCAATAACCAATATTTCGAGATCACGTGGTAAATTATAATGCTGTAAACCATCATCACTAATGACCACATCACATGAATTATTTTTTAATAAAGTGCGCACAGCATTAACACGATCGGGATCAACAATTAATGGACATTGGGTGTGTTGCACAATTAATAGCGGTTCATCACCCACTACAGCGGGATCACTTTCTGCTGTAACTATTTGGGGATATATAAATGCTTTACCACCATAACCACGACTAACTATACCGGGTTTATATCCCTGTTCTTTTAAAAAGTTAGCCAACCAAATTGTTAATGGGGTTTTACCAGTGCCACCTACCGTTATATTGCCAACCACAATAATTGGAACTTGAAATTCACCATTTATTTTTGATTTTTTTTGATAATAGTTTTTTCTGATTTTAATTACGCCTTCATATAGTTTTGATAAGGGTAATAATAAATATTTATAGGGTGTGTCTGTGTACCATAATTTATTCAATAAATTTTGCGTGTTCATTTATTCCCTCACCCTAACCCTCTCAAGAGGGGATTCATATGTGCCACAAATAAATTATTCATTTGTTTCACTCAAGCTGCAATTACTACATTCACATATATTAAGTTTATTTTTTATTACTCAAAAATTAGACATTTAACAAGTAGCCACAGAAGTTTGAAGCGAAATAGGCAGTTATTTATTGCAGGACCGTAGATTACAGGAACGTAATCTTCGATCGCAGGACGCGGGTTCGTCCGGCAATAAATAACTGCCTATTTCGCGTTTCACTGTGGATTAATAGAATATAAATATTTTTATAGTTCGCTATCATCCGCAGAGAAGTAAAATAAATCATAATTATTCTTTGAATTGCATTTTATGTAATTTGGCGTAATGGCCATCATGATTTAACAATTCTTGGTGTGTGCCCACTTCCACAATTTCGCCTTTTTCTAATACGATAATTTTATCAGCATTTTCAATAGTCGATAAACGATGCGCTATTACCAATGTCGTTCTAGTGCGCATTAATTTATCTAACGCCGCTTGAATGTTTTTTTCTGCTTCTGTGTCTAAAGAAGAAGTAGCTTCATCTAAAATTAATATCGGTGCATTTTTCAATAAAGCACGTGCGATGGCTAATCGTTGACGTTGACCGCCAGATAATAACACGCCATTTTCACCAATTAATGTATTTAACCCTTCTGGAAATTGACTGATAAATTCCATGGCATTAGCAGCTTCTGCAGCAGCAATAATGTCGCTTTCAGAGACTTGATCAAAATTACCATAAGCAATATTACGCGCGATAGTGTCATTAAATAATGTGACATGTTGTGACACCATCGCAAATTGTTTACGTAAATCTTCTAATTTTAATTTACGAATATCAATGCCATCTATAGCAATTAATCCTTCGTAACTATCATAAAATCTTGGTAATAAATTAACGATGGTTGATTTACCAGAACCAGAACGTCCCACCAAAGCAATTGTTTGATTGGGTTTAACCTCAAAACTGATATTTTGTAATACATTATTTTGCGATGAAGGATAGGAAAAATTCACATTATGATACGAAACAGATCCCGTAGCGCGATCCATTGATAATGTGCCTGTATCTAATTCAACAGGTTCATCCAATGAATTAAAAATACTTTCCGCACCAGCAATTCCTTTTTGAATAGTACCACTGACCCGCGTTAAATTTTTTAAGGGTTTTAATAATGTCACCATGGAAGTAATAATTGCAGCAAAACCACCCGGAGAAATATCAACCACTTTTGAAGAAGCAACAATCATAATTATGGCAATAGCGCCTGCGGTAATTAATTGCACTGAAGCTGATGAAATAGAATTTGTTGCAATGATTTTTATTTCACGTCGCGTATTATCTCTAGCCAATGCGGAAAATTTACTAATTTCATAATTTTCACCGCCATAAGTCCGCACGACTTTATAGCCTTCCACACCTTCTTCTAAAACATGTGTGACATGACCCATCGATTTTTGTACCGTTTTACTCAAACGACGCATACGCTTACTGGCAAAGCGAGAAACAACAGCAATTATGGGCAATACAATTAAAAATAAAATCGTTAATCGCCAACTGATTTTTAACATCACGATAATTAAACCAATAATGAAACAATTTTCTTCGACGATTACGCCGATTGAATCAGTACTGGCTTTAGCCACTTGTTCGACATTAAAAATAACAGTGGATATGATTTGCCCCGAAGTTGTTTTATCAAAAAATGCCGCAGGTAAACGTAATAAGCGCGCAAATAAATTCTCTCGAAAACCTAATACAATATGCCGCGCGGCATAACCCATATTATAATTGGCTACAAATGTGGAAAAACCGCGAATAAGAAATAATATAATAATAATTAATGGTAATTTATGGATAAAATGGGCTTGTCTTTCTATAAACCCTTTATCCATTATTGGTTTTAATAAATAAATAAAATACGCATCCACAGCAGATGTTAATGCCGAAGCAATTAATCCATATGCAATCGCTTTTTTATATTTTGCAGCGTACAGCAATAATCTTTTATAAGTACCCATTTTTTGCTGTGATTTATCTTGCGCTACAGATTGACCCCTTGAACTTTCAAGTGATGTAACCGCATACCCGTTGCCCATAAGCACCCTAAATAAATTAACATACCCATAAATAATAAACCGAATAAATGTGCAAATTTTTCATACCAATGCCAATTTAACCAATTGGTAATTTCTGCACTCCCCTGCCATAACAATAATGACAACATAAAACTCGCAATGCCTAAACGCATTAAAAAAACGCCCCAACCACTTTGAAAACGATAAATATTACGCTTATGTAAAATGGTGGTTAATAAAATAACATTTAACCAAGCCGATAATGAGCTCGCTAATGCTAATCCAGCATGAGCCAAAGGATGCATTAAAATCGCACTGAAAATAACGTTGGCAATTAACGAAATAATGGTAATTCTTACGGCTGTTGCAATAGATTGTTGCGCATAAAATCCTGATGATAATACTTTCGCTAACATAAATGCTTGCAATCCCACCGCATAAGCCAACGTACTTCTACGCGTCATCATCACATCATAATCCGTAAAATGACCATGATGAAATAATGTCGCAATAATAGGCCCGGCTAATAAAGCCATCGCTAACACAGCAGGCGTTCCCAATAATAAATTACAACGAATGCCCCAATCCATAGTTTGTGCAAAAGCTTCGCTGGATTTTGCAGCGTGTTGTCTTGATAAATGCGGCATAATTACGGTTGCAAGCGCAACACCAAAAACACCTAATGGAAAATAAGCCAAACGTTCTGAATAATATAACCAACCAATGCTACCTATCGGTAAAAATGAAGCAAATATGGTATTAATTAACACATTTAATTGTTGTACTGATGCGCCTAATACGGCCGGTAACATTAATTTTAATACGCGTCGCACTCCTTCATCTTGCCAATTTAATCGTGGCAACGTTAAAAAACCAATATTATGTAAAAAAGGCAACATCACTAATAATTGAATTACGCCGCCCAGTAATACACCCCATGCCTGCGCTTCAACAGGATATTTAAAATAATGCGTGACTCCAAATGCTGTCGCAATTAATGCGACATTTAATAAGGCAGGATTAATGGCAGCAATACCAAATCGTCCAAAACTATTTAGCACTGAACCTGCAAATGCGGTTAAACAAATTAATAACGCATAGGGAAAGGTAATACGTAACATATGGCTCGCTAAATGATAGCGAAAAGGTTCTAAACCCGGTGAAAATAATTTAATAATTAATGGTGCGCAGATCACTCCAATAATAGTGATTATGAGTAACACCACACCTAATGCACCTGCTATATGACTGATAAACTGTCGCAATTCATCATCATTATTGCGATGACGATATTCAGAAAGCACCGGCACGAATGCTTGAGAAAAAGCACCTTCTGCAAATAAATTGCGTAATAAATTGGGGATTCTGAATGCCAGATAAAACGCATCGACGGAAGCATTAATACCAAACACTTGTGCAGCAACTATATCACGGATAAAACCTAAAATGCGCGAGATGAAGGTCATCAGCGAAACAGTTGAAGTTGAACGTAATAAGCTTTTACTCATTAATGATGCTCTGCCATGGTGTCTATTTAGTGCACGAAATTGACTCGAAATTCAGAACGGTAAACTATAACACAAAATAGAGTTTATGGCTTGGGTGTTTAGACAGATACAGGTGGATTAGACTGCAAGCTGTTAACCACTATTGAAGGTTGATAACAGTCTATAACCTAATCCTCTCTGCAAAATATTACGCTGTTATGGTCACAACAGGATATTCAGATATTTTTGAATCTCGAGTAATAATTACCAAGTCATGTAATTTCGCTTGTATTATCAATAAGCGATCAAATGGATCAACATGTATCAGTGGTAAATCAGCAACACCTAATGCTTCATCAGATAAAATGGGTAATATTTTAAAATTTTCAGCGGAAACAGTTTCGAGCAAATTATGAGGTAATGTAAGGCGACATATACTTTTTTTAATTGCCATTTCCCAAAATGAAGCGCAACTAACATAGACATTATTTGTTCTGTCTTTAATAATTTTTTTAGCTTTTGTGTGTATATTTTCGGGATTGGTTAACCACCAAAGAATAACATGTGTATCGAGTAAATATTGCATGTTACTCATCGTCTCCATAAAAACTTTTTAGAATTTCATTAGGCAGTGGCGCATCAAAATCTTCGCTGATTTGAATTACCCCTTTAAATTGTCCTCCACGACGAACTTCAGTTTCTGCCACATAAGGCACTAATCTGATAAGAGGCTTGCCATCTTTCGCGATAATCACTTCATCACCTTTTAAGGCTTGATTAATAAACTTTGAAAAATGTGTTTTGGCATCATGAATATTGACTAACATAACTTCTTCTCCTAATATCATCTCAATTTAATATAGCGGACTAAGCCATGTTAGTCAACTAGACCATCTTATTCAACGGTACCTTATATGACTCTTGGAGTAATTGTCTTATCTGATGGCACTATTTTTAGTGGGAAATCTGTTGGTGTTAACGGTTTTTGTGTAGGTGAAATAGTATTTAATACCGCCATGTCTGGTTATGAAGAAATTTTGACTGACCCGTCCTATGCTCAACAAATCATTTCATTTACATCACCTCACATTGGAAATACGGGAATAAACTATTCCGATCAACAGTCACCAAAAATTTGGGCAAGTGGCGTGATTATGCGCGAAATATCACCTTATTTTAATCATCGCTTAGGTAAAATATCTTTATCTAAATATTTAATACAACAAAAAATCGTAGCGCTAACCGAAATTGATACACGGCAGTTAACACATATTATTCGTGAAAAAGGCAACCTTGCAGCTTGTCTATTAACAGGTGATGATGTGGATTTTGCATTACATCAAGCGAAGTTATTTTATGCATTAAATTCGAAAAATAATGATAAAACCCTCATTATTAAATCACCACAAATTATGCAAAAACCCGGAAATGATATTCACTTTGTGGTGATAGACTATGGTATTAAAAAAAGTATTTTAACGTATTTATTAGAAAAAGGTTGTAATTTAACGATAGTTCCTGCACACACAAGCTATGAAGATATTATGTCATATCAACCTGAAGGAATTTTACTTTCAAATGGTCCTGGCGATCCTTCTTTATTGACTGAACCAGTTAAAACGATACAAAAAATTATCGCTAATAAAATCCCCTTATTTGCAATTTGTTTAGGACATCAATTTTTTGCATTGGCCTGTGGTGCAAAAATCACTAAACTAAAATTTGGACACCATGGTGCTAATCATCCTGTTTATGATTATGTGAATAATAAAATATTAATAAGCAGTCAAAATCACAATTATGTGGTAGCCGATGATCATCTTCCATCATCATTACAAGTAACACACCGTTCATTATTTGATAATTCTATTGCTGGTTTGAAATACCATCATGCACCTGCTTTTAGCTTTCAAGGACACCCTGAAGGAAATCCCGGGCCGCATGATTGTGAATACTTGTTTGATTTATTTATCAATTCAATTAAAAATAAACTTGTAACAACGACAACTATTATGTAATTAAATTTTTATGCCAAAAAGAATCGATATTCATTCCATTTTAATTATTGGATCAGGGCCCATTATAATTGGTCAAGCTTGTGAATTTGATTATGCTGGTACACAAGCTTGTCTCACGCTTAAAAAAGAAGGATATAGAATTATTTTGGTCAATTCTAATCCCGCTACAATTATGACTGATCCTGATTTAGCAGACGTAACCTATATTGAACCCCTCACTTTCGATTTTATTAGCAAAATCATAGAAAAAGAGCGACCCGATGCCATATTAGCCACGATGGGTGGACAAATTGCTTTAAATCTTGCTTGTACATTGGAAACGCATGGCATATTAAAAAAATATGCTGTTGAATTAATTGGCACGACTACAGAAGTAATAACACGTGCAGAAAATCGACAATTATTTAATCAATTAATATCGCAAGCGGGATTAAAAATACCGCAATCGGTTCGTGTAATGAATAACGTTGAAGCTCAACTTGCTACACAAAACATTGGCTTTCCTTTAATTGTGCGTTCATCCTTCTGCCTAGGTGGTCATGGTTCTTATATTGTCAACGATAAAGAAGAATTAACAGAAAAATTTGCACTATTATCATCCTCTCATCAACAACAAATCATTACTTTGGATCGCGCATTAATTGGCTGGCAGGAATTTGAATTAGAAATTATGCGTGATAAAAATGATAATTGTATCGTGGTATGCGGTATAGAAAATATTAATCCTTTAGGTATACACACCGGCGATTCCATCACTGTTTCACCCATCATGACACTCACCGATAAAGAATATCAGAAAATGCGTGCTGCTGCGTTTACTGTAATAAAAGTGGTTGGAATTGAATCAGGTGGTGCAAACGTGCAATTTGCTATTAATCCAAATAATGGCGAAATGTTAATTATAGAAATGAATCCGCGAGTTTCACGATCATCTGCATTAGCCTCAAAAGCAACGGGTTATCCCATTGCAAAAATTTCTGCTTTATTAGCTGTGGGATACACATTAGATGAATTAAAAATTAATAACCAAATTCCTGCTGCAATTGAACCGGTAATGGATTATGTAGTTGTAAAAATGCCACGATTTAATTTTGAAAAATTCCCAGAATCACAAGATATTCTTAGCACTAAAATGCAATCCATTGGCGAAGTAATGGGCGTTGGCAAAACATTTCAAGTGGCATTACAAAAAGCGATATGTAGTTTAGAAATTGATTGTTATGGTTTAGATACCTTAAATTTATCACATGATGAATTATTAAAATCATTAATTAGACCCCATTCAAAACAATTATGGGCCATTGCAGATGCATTTCGTGTGGGAATAAATTTAAATGAAATATCTCGATTGACTCATATTCATCCTTGGTTTTTGTATCAAATTGAACAATTAATTACGCATGAACAACAGATAATCAATTTTAATTTAGCTGACCCATTAACTGATTTACTATTAAAATTAAAGCGCAAAGGGTTTTCCGACAAACATATTGCTAATTTATTACATTGTGATGAAACAAAGATTAAAAAAATAAGAAATAAATACAATATTAAACAGGCCTTTAAACGTATTGATAGCTGCGCTGGTGAATTTCAAACAGATATCGCTTATTATTATTCAACCTACGAAAAATCATGTGAAGCCAATCCCACTAAAAATAATAAAATAATCATCATTGGCAGTGGCCCAAATCGCATAGGGCAAGGCATAGAATTTGATTATTGTTGTGTGCAAGCTATTAATTCATTAAAAAAAGCAGTATTTGAGACGATAATGATCAATTCAAATCCAGAAACTGTTTCAACAGATTATAATTGCGCTGATCGATTATATTTTTCACCCTTAATTGCCGAAGAAATTTTAGCAATTATTGACACAGAACAACCAAACGGAATTTTATTGCAATTTGGTGGCCAAACACCTTTAAATTTGGCAAAACAACTCCATTTAAGTGGTGTGCCGCTTTTAGGATTAACATTGGATCTCATTGAAACGACCGAAAATCGTCAGCTATTTAATCAATTATTAGATAATATCGGTATATCGCATGTTAAATGTCTTAGCGATTTAGAATCCATCAAAAATATTTCACAAATCATACAAGAAATTGGTTTACCATTAATTATTCGTCCTTCGTATATTATCGGCGGTAACCGTATTCAAATTATTCGTGATGAACAATCATTAATGCAGCATATCGATCAGAAAAATATTATTATTGAGACTTATTTAGATAACGCAATTGAAGTTGAAATTGATGCGGTTTGTGATGGTCAAAACATCTATATACCAGCTATTATGGAAAATATTGAGCCTGTGGGCATTCACAGTGGTGATTCAACTTGTTGTATACCACCTTTAACACTTTCAAAAAATATCCAACAAAAATTACAAACATATACTCGCAAAATTGCATTCGCATTAAAAATAGTAGGTTTATTTAATATTCAATTTGCTGTTAGAGAAAATCAAATTTATGTTTTAGAAGTTAATCCGAGAGCCTCAAGAACTGTACCATTTATTTCAAAAGCAATGGGCATAAATTTAGTCCATTTAGCAATTCAATGCATTTTAGGCCAACCTATACCACCTCATTTAATAAATAATAAAACTTTGCCCTATTTTGCAATTAAAACACCGGTATTTCCTGATGATCATTTCTCAAACATCACATTATGCCCAGAAATGAAATCAACCGGTGAAATAATGACAATTGCTGAAAATGTTGATCAAGCAGTACAAAAAGCATTATTAACCCAACGAAGTCATTCACCGAATAATCCAATTAAAGACGATATTAAATCATTACAAGATAGATTTGCTGACAAAACTTTTGGTTAAGTATCAAGCGTGTCTAACTAATTTATTAAATCTTCAGTAATAAATAATTTATTCAAATTTCAACCATTTTTCAACAACTTGCACTTTTATGGTGAAATGCTATACATAATATGAAACTTGTTTTTTTATCTGCTTTACCAACTCTCTTATCTAAAGCCGTTATCAAAACGAATAAGCAAGGAAGCCTCTCATATCAATAGGAAGTTGTGATTACAAATCAATCATGTTTCAATTTTTATGAAAAATGAAATAGAAACAAGATTGGTAAATATCACTTTGGTTATGTTGCTAGAAAATAAGCCTATTTAATTTCTAGCCCCAAAAAAAAGAGGTGTATTATGAACTTGCAGAATATCTATCGCAAGCGCTATCAATTGATGTTCGCGTTTATGTCTTTTTTATTTACTTCTAACGTATTCGCATCGAATACAATTACGGTTATGAACAACGCTTCATCAGGACCTGGCAGCCTGAGCGCAGCAGTGTCACAAGCCAATATGGATAACGCATCGGATCTTATTGTGTTCAAGTCTGGTGTTAACAGTATTTCATTGTCTAGCATCTTAGCTATTACCAGCCCAATGACCATTGATGGTTCGTCAAGCACAGCGCCGGGTGGCAAAGTGGAAATCACAAAATATGGTTTCGATGTTAAACCCTCAGCTAATGGCACGACACTTAAGAACCTTTACATTTCAACCAATAATTTTGTCACCGGAGAAGGTATTTTATTGGAAGGTCGGTATAACTCCATTTTAAAGGATGTCATCTCAGGTAACTTTGTCGGTGTGGATGAGACTGGTGGTTACAATATTTATAGTAATAATTTTATTGGAACTGATATTACTGGCACGACTGTCATAGGGTCTGTAGGTAATGGGTATGGCCTGTACATGAAAGGTAGCGGTCATGATCTGTTTACAGGAAATGTGATCTCGGGTAACCATGTACTTTATACCGGTGACCCTACCATTAAAGATCCAAATGATCCTGGTTTTGTTATTTATGGTGCTGGCGTTTATATTTTTAACCCCAATGCAGGAAACAATATATTCAAAAATAATCACATCGGTACGGATGTCACTGGTACCAAAGTCATTGAAAATGGATCGGGTATTCTGTCCTATGCAGGGAATAATACGATTACAAACAATCAAGTAGCGGGCTATCACATCACCGTTGACGATCCTTATAATCCAGTGTTTGGTAGAGGCATTATCATGATGCCTGGTGCAGATTCAAACATGATTTCAAACAATCTTTTTAGTGCTTATATAAATTCAAATGGACAATATGTTCCACTACCAATGGGAAATTATGGCGCTGATGATATTGATTTGAAAAGCAACAGCAGCACTGTGCAACATAATGTCTTTCTGAGTATTCGCTGTGCAGTGTCCATTGCCGGTTTTGCTGGCTCCAGCGTCGATAATAACAATGTGGTTCAAAATAACTTAATGGGCATTGATCCCTATGGCAACAATAATGGAGGCGCTGCCTATGGCGCACTTATTGCCAATTCGAGCTCAGGAGATAAGATTTTAAACAATGTTATTTATAGCGATAATGCTACTATTTTTGGTGGTTCAATCGTCTCAACAGGTGGTACGAACCTTTTAATCCAAGGAAACATCACAGCAGGCGGAGAAAAGGGCATATCACCATTATTCGGCGGCAACAATAAAATTTTAGGAAATGCTATTTACAATACTGTTGGATCAGACACAGCCGACAATGGTGATTACTGGGCTAATAATCTATTTTCAGGTAATAGTTTATCTATAAACGATCATGGTTCTAATGCGCAGTATGTTAACAACCTGTTTATCAATCCCGTTTACGCACCTTACCAACTACCTTTCTTTTCACCTCCTGCAGCAGTATCGAATGTTTTCATTATCCATGCTAAATCTACACTACTGCAGAATAATGTCATGATCGGAGCCGGCGCGGCACCCAATATGGGTCCTGCACTTGCAGTAGATGAAGGACCTTCTACTGGATTGCAACTTGTCGGTAATGCGATCAGTAATTATCCTATTGGCGTAACATTCGACCAAGCAAACAGTGCATCGTTCAGTAAAAATATCATTGTCGGTCTCGGTAAAAATTCTTCTAACCCCAGTTATGCTGTTCAGATAACAGGAACAGGCAACACTCTCTCTGACAATGGTTCTACATTCGCCAATGCCACTTATGGTTTATCGGTCGATTCATCACTCAATAGCGTCACACTGAGTAATGATCTCTTCTTGCTGAATCTGTATGGTATCTTCGACAAGTCAACCAGTCTCCATACGATTGTCTTGAATAATGTTTCCTTCCTACTTAATACATACAACAAAAACTATTAAATCTCATTACAGAACTTCGCAACCAGAGGGTGATCAATATGATCACCCTCTTTTATGTACTAACTTTAAAGAAAAAAATTACTGAAATAATTAATTGTAAAATAGGTACTCGTCTCTTTTATAAGAAAATTACTTGAGTTTACCAATATATATAATAAAATAGATAACTTCTATAAACTTAGATAAGGTTGTTATAAATGGACCCGCTACTAAATCCTTTTTCGCCAGGCGCAGGTACACCACCACCTGAACTAGCAGGCAGAAGCGACATATTAAAACATGCCTTAATTACTTTAGCCCGCGTCAAACGAGGCCGTGCTGAGAAAAGCATTTTGATGATCGGCCTTAGAGGAACTGGTAAAACTGTCCTTCTTTATGAAATTTCTCGCCTCGCAGAAAAGGAAGGATATCATGCCATTATGATAGAAGCGCATGAAAAAAAATCCCTGCCAGAATTACTTTTACCTGATTTACGTAGAGTTTTATTTACTCTCGATGCTGGAGAAAAAATAAGTGCGAAAGTAAAAAGAGCATTTAGAGTATTAAAGAGTTTTATTTCGAGTATTAAATTAAATGTAAAAATAAAAGAATTAGATCTCGGAATTGGTATAGAACCAGAAAGAGGCTCAGCGGATAGCGGTGATCTAGAAACCGACCTGGCACAAGTTTTTATTGCATTAGGCGAAGCAGCACAAGATCGTCATACATCTGTAGCAATTATTATTGATGAATTGCAATATTTAAATGAGGAAGAACTCAGTTCACTCATTATGGCAGCACATAAAGTGTCACAAAAGTCACTTCCAATTGTTGTTATAGGTGCTGGATTACCGCAATTAATCGGTAATGCAGGACGCGCTAAATCTTATGCTGAAAGGCTTTTTGATTTTCCTGAATTAGGTCCATTAAACATTGATGATGCAAAATTAGCATTGCAAGAACCTGTTGAAAAAGAAGGCGTTAAATTTTCGCCAGATGCCTTAAACGAAATAATTCGTGTCACACAAGGATATCCTTATTTTTTACAAGAATGGGGATATCAAGCTTGGAATATTGCTATTAAATCTCCCATAGATATTTCTGTTGCAAACCAAGCGACACAAGTTTCTATCAAAAGACTCGATCAAAGTTTTTTTCGGGTAAGATTTGATCGACTGACGCCAAAAGAAAAAGAATATCTGAGGGCACTTGCTGAATTAGGCCCTGTTCCACAAAGATCCGGTGATATTGCAACTGAATTAGGATTAGATGTTAAACATGTCGCACCATTGAGAGATAATTTGATTAAAAAAGGGATGATATATAGCCCTAAACATGGTGACACCTCTTTTACCGTGCCACTATTTGATGGATTTATGAAACGGATTATGCCTGATTTTCATGCGGTAATAAAAAAGAAAAAATTAAAGTAATTATTTTGGCAGGAAAAAAATCATGCATGAACTTTGGCTATGTAAAAATATTATGGAAATCATTTTACAAAAAGCGAATGATATTAAATGTCATAAAATAAAGAAAATCTCTTTAATCATTGGTAGTCAATCCATGATTGATAAATCTTCTTTATTGTTTAGTTTAGACATTATTACAAAAAATACCGTTGCTGAACATGCAACCCTTGAAATAATAGAAAATGAAAGTAATGACATATTGGTAAAATCCATGGAGGTAGAATAATGTGCGGGATTTGTGGTTGCTCTGAAAATAATTTAGTCGTTAGCCATAACCATGATGAATCAGCTACTGAAAATCATCATCATAATCATGATGAAACCAGAATGATTGAAATTGAGCAAAATGTTTTCGCTAAAAATGATCAATTTGCGTTTAATAATAAAAAATATTTTCTGGATAAAAAAATTATGGCATTAAATATCATGTCTAGTCCTGGCTCTGGTAAAACAACTTTATTAACCAAAACAATTGATAATTATAAAAACAATAAGGCTATTTCCGTTATTGTGGGTGACCAACATACACAATTAGATGCGGAAAAACTTATCAAAGTGGGTGGTAATGTTTTGCAAGTCAACACAGGTAGAATGTGTCATTTAGATGCGCATTTGGTTGGCCACGCCGTAGTTGATTTGGCTGTAAAAGAAAATTCGTTGTTATTTATTGAAAATGTCGGCAATCTTGTTTGTCCTGCTTTATTTAATTTAGGTGAGATGCACAAAATTGTATTACTGTCGGTGACGGAAGGTGATAATAAACCACTTAAATATGCGGATATGTTTCGTGTTGCTGATTTAATGATTATTAATAAGATTGATTTATTACCCTATGTTGAATTTGACATAGAAAAGTGTATCGAATATGCACAATCAATAAATCCTCACATAGAAATTCTTACACTCTCTGCAACACAGGGGAAAGGGTTAAATAGTTGGTATGGCTGGTTAGATGAAAAGAAATTTAAGGATTAATTCACTAAAATGGAATCCACTCGTTTACACATTCAAATTCGAGGTCAAGTGCAAGGCGTTGGTTTTCGACCACATGTTTATCGAATAGCTACACAACTTAATTTAACTGGTTGGGTACAAAATAATAGCGCTGGAGTATTAATTGAAGTTCAAGGACATAATATCGAAAATTTTTTATCTCGTTTAATAAATGAATTACCCCCTTTAGCAAAAATAGATGAGATTAAAAACAATTTTATTGCTGCGAAATACAATGATCATGCATTTCATATTGTTGAAAGCAATTCTGGCAAAGGAAATACCATTATTTCACCAGATGTTGCAATTTGTAATGATTGTTTACAAGAATTGTTTGATACTAATAATCGTTATTATCGTTACCCTTTTTTAAATTGCACGAATTGTGGTCCGCGTTTAACTATTGCTAAATCATTACCCTATGATCGACATCAAACTGCTCTCGCTGAATTTAAATTGTGTGATCAATGTCAACGTGATTACTCTGATCCTATAAACCATAGATATCATGCGCAACCAACCGCATGTCATCAATGTGGACCGCAGCTTTCTTCTTCAATTGAAAATATTACTCAACATATTAAACAAGGAAAAATTGTTGCAGTAAAAGGGATAGGTGGTTATCAATTAATTTGTGATGCACGTAATTTAGATGCTGTAAATAAATTACGCGAGAGAAAAAATCGTGATGCAAAACCATTTGCGTTAATGGTGTTGAATGTTAATAGTGCTAAATTAATTGTTGATGTTGATGACTGTGCAGAACAATTATTAAAGAGTAAAGAACGCGCTATTGTGTTGTTAAAGAAAAAAAATAAAATATTGCCTGATAATATTGCACCGGGGTTATCGCATTACGGGGTGATGTTGCCTTGTACACCGGTGCATTATTTAATATTTGAAGCGTTGAAAAGCCCTCACACGGAATTAAGAAAAGATGTTAAAAATTGGTTAAACGAAATTCACTCAACTATTTTAATTGTCACTAGTGCAAATAGTGGAAGTAATCCATTAGTAAAAGATGAAATTATTGCAGAAAATGAATTAAATTCAATTGCAGATGTGATTATTTCATACAATCGCGATATTATCACTCGCGTAGATGATTCTGTTTTACAAATAATTTATAACGCGCCTTTTTTTATTCGACGCGCACGTGGCTATGTGCCAACCCCTATTAAACTGCCCCACTCTATTCCATGCACTCTTGCAGTCGGTGGGCATCTTAAAAATACTTTTTGTATTACGCGGGACAATGAAGCTTTTGTATCACAACATATTGGGAGTTTAAATAATAAAGCAACTATCGATTTTTTTCATGAAACATTAAATTATTTAATGCAATTTCTCAATGTAACACCTGAATGTGTAGCACATGATTTACATCCTGATTTTTATACCACACAATTTGCACAGAATTATGGAATTCCTTGTTTTGCTATCCAACATCATCATGCACATTTAGCCTCAGTTGCTGCAGAACATAATATTGATTATCCAACGATAGGATTAATTTTAGATGGATATGGCTATGGTATTAATGGTGAAGCATGGGGCGGAGAATTATTATTAATGAAGAAAACAGAATTTACAAAATTAGGATCATTATTTCCCTTGCCACAACCGGGTGGAGATTATGCAACACGTGAACCTTGGCGAATGGCGGCTGCGGTGTTGTGTTTATTAAATAAAAGCCAAGAAATAACACAACGATTTTCTCAGTATAAACAAGCTAAATATTTAGCAGATATTTTACAAAAAAATATCAATTCGCCATTAACCAGTAGTTGTGGCCGTTTATTCGATGCAGCGAGTGCTTTATTAGGTGTTTGTGAAATGTCACATTATGAAGGTCAAGCAGCTATGCAATTAGAGAGTCTAGTAACAAAAACTGAAATTTTAGGTAACGGTTGGTATATAGAAAATGATTTATTAAATTTGTTACCCACATTAAATATATTAACACAGTGTGATGCAGTTACTGGAGCTAATATTTTTCATGGCACATTAATTTACGGGCTTGCGGAATGGATCGCAAAATGGGTCAATAACACAGCAATTCGTACGATCTTATTAAGCGGAGGATGTTTTTTGAATAAAATATTAACGGAAGGATTAATCCGCGAATTAAATAAACGCGATATTCAAGCAATTATTCCTCGTCAATTACCACCCAACGATGGTGGAATATCTCTGGGTCAAGCTTGGGTTGCTGGGAGATTATTATGTGTTTAGCAATGCCCGCACAAATTGTTAAGATATTGGAAAATCAACAAGCCATTGTGAATTTAGGTGGTGTGACGAAACAGATTTCTATTGCGTTAATTGAAGATATAAATGAAGGTGATTATGTCATTATTCATGTGGGATATGCATTAACTAAATTGGATGAGCGAGAAGCGCAAAAAACGTTGAAATTGTTTTCAGATATGTTTTTCCTTCTCCCGCAAGCGGGAGAAGGAAAAAAAAGGTAAGGATATTAATATAATGAAATACATCGAAGAATTCCGTGATGGTGAATTAGCTAAAGCGCTAATCAAACAAATTACGCAACAAGCAAATCCAAATCGATCATATCAATTCATGGAATTTTGTGGTGGTCATACGCACACGATTCATCGTTATGGCATTCCGCATTTATTACCGAAAAATGTTGAAATGATTCATGGTCCTGGTTGCCCTGTTTGCGTTTTACCGATTGCCAGAATTGATAAAGCGATTGCATTAGCATTAATGCCAAATGTTATTTTATGTAGTTATGGTGATATGTTACGTGTACCCGGATCCAATCAATATAGTTTATTAAAAGCAAAAGCAAATGGTGCTGATGTACGCATGATTTATTCAGTAGATGATGCATTAAATATCGCTCAGCAAAATCCACAAAAAAAAGTGGTATTTTTTGCTATAGGTTTTGAAACAACCACACCGCCAACAGCATTTGCAATTACACAAGCAAAAAAATTAGCACTGCATAACTTCAGTGTTTTTTGTAATCATGTATTAACACCCATAGCAATGGATAATTTATTACAAAACAATGAAGTTAAGTTAGATGGTTTTGTGGGGCCTGCGCACGTCAGCATAGTCATTGGTAGTAATGCTTATCAAGCAGTCAGTCAAAAATATCAAAAACCTATTGTAATTGCAGGATTTGAACCATTAGATATGTTGCATTCC
>JAJYDF010000033.1 GCA_021777765.1 Pseudomonadota bacterium
GAGGGGTATTAAAAAGTTTTATACATTTATTTAACACACCCTCATCCGCCTTCGGCACCTTCTCCCGCAAGCGGGAGAAGGAAAGAAAAGGAAGGTTTTTTTGATTTTAATTTTAAGACCTTTTTCTCAATTAAATGCCACGACATGTATGCAAAAATGCCAGTGATAGGCACTGTTATGAGAAATAAAATATAAGCATTCTCTAAAGCAAAATAATGCACTAACAGCTGTTGGATTGGAAAGGCATAGATATATAGGCCATATGACATATCGCCGATTTTTTTAAATAAAGCACTCATATAAAATGTGTTCAATGCAAAATAAAGCACGCAATAGCTAAAAGTAGCATAGAAAAAGCAGATGAAATAGGCATGTGGCATTAAACCAGTTAACACAGTTAATAATAATAATCCCTTGCCATTTATGGCGATTTTATTACTATAAATAAAAAATATTGTACCCAACATGAAACAACAAATAGATGGCAAATAATCCTTTAAAAAATGAATTGGGATTATTGTTACTCCATGATTAAAGTTTAATAAATAAATACCTATTAATGTCATTATAAAAATAAGTGGTTTTAATTTTGCGTTCGTTATAACTCCAAGTAATCCCAATATTCCCAACAAAATATACATGACGCATTCTAATGGTAATGTCCACAAGCTGCCATTTACGGCATTGGGATAAACATTATTAACGAAAGTTCCTGGCAAAAAATCCCATGGATGGATATGGATTAATGAAATATTTTTTAAAAAATAACTCAAAGTTTGTTTATCTACAAAATAATTATAAATGGTCAATTGCGTATTTAATGGGCCAATAATCAATACGCAAAATAAAACAGCAACAAATAATCCGGGAAAAATTCTTAAAATCCGCGCCCAGAAAAAATAAATAATTTCATTTCTTCTGACATAACTTGCGGCGATGAGATAACCACTGATGGTAAAAAAAGTAGCAACAGCTAAACCGCCAAAATCAAATAGCCCATGAGAGGAAATGCTGAGGGGATCACTGTGTCCAGTACATAAAACAAAACTATGAGAAAAAATAACAGCAATTGCGGCTAGAAATCGTAATAGATCAAAATTATTCAATTGAGCATTATTTTCTAGGCGCATTCACAATCTTCCATAAATATGATGAATTATTTAATTCATTTTACTCAGCACTGCATCACAATGAGATTGAATATGATTCGCTTTCAATAAAGCACATATTTGTGGCAATGCTTGTTCTGCAGCTTTCGCACCATTTTGTGCAAGCATATATTCATGCGAATCATCAAATACACCAGTTTGACCCACATCAGGATGTATAAAGACATCAGCACCATGCGCTGATTTTTTATCAAAATTTTCTCTTTGTATTAATTCTGCTCTTTTATAATTATCCATCGCAGAAATATTATTTGTTACTGCTGGCACTGATTCAGCAATACTCACCGCAATAATAATTTTAGGATGATATAATTTTGCTATATCAACGGGTACTGGATCAGACATACCGCCATCAATCAAACTTTTGCCATCCATATTTAATGATGGAAAAAATGGAGGCAGTGCCATAGACGCTGCTACTGCATCATTAATTTGTCCAGAATATAACGGCACTGTTGCACCGGTATCACTATCCGTAGCAACAGCAATAAATTTTATTTTTAAATCGCTAAATTGTTTCGCGTGAACTTCTTTGGACACATAATTTTCAATACCATCACTGCTAAATGGTCCATGATAGATATTTAAAAGATTAAAGTTTAATAATTGATTTTTATGGGTAGTAAATAATATTTGTGAAACGGAATCCGCATTAGGATCATCCGCATATAATGCACCCACCATGCTGCCAATACTTGTGCCAACGATTAAATCAATGGGCACACCCGCTTGTTGTAATACACTGAGCACCCCTAAATGGGCAGCGCCTCTAGCACCACCACCGCCTAATACCAAAGCAACACGCGGTTGAACTGTTCCAGCTGTTACAGATTGAGGAATCAATTCGGATGATGCATTAACCGTTGAATAAAACAGGAGTGAAATGAATAGAATTAGGAATTTATAGAGGGATTTATAGAGGGATTTATAATTCAAAATAGTACCTTTATAGATAAAAAAGAAAATAATTATACCTAATTAATAAGAGTTTAGCGAGGATTAAAGGGGTCAAGTACCGTCTATCAAGTTAATCAGATTGTAGCCTGGGTGGAGCAAATGAAAACAATGAAAAGCATGATAATCTATAACATCTACAATAATATCTATTTTAGCCGATGGCGTAACCCGGGAAATTAAATTTCTCGGGTTACGCAGTGGTTTTTAATTAAAATCGTTAGTAACCTTAACACATTTATATTAATTTAATTTTCATTTGCTCCACCCAGGCTACAATTAACGATAGTTATGACATGCTGTAGTCACACTTAATCTTTGGGCAGAGATTTGAAATTGGGGTTATCTTTATAGGCAATTAATATCTTCTCAACTAATTCATCAACAATACCTAAATTAGCTGATTCACTAATTAATCCTTGTGTTTCTTTCATAGCATTCAGTTTTTCTTCAACCAATTTAGCTATAGAGCCTGAAGGAAATAATGTAGCTAATACACGACGTGCTTCGGCAGGACCAATACGTTTATACAATTGATTACGTATGTTTGCGTCTTCAACAGTAGTACTGAACGACCATAATTCAATGGGACCTAAAGTACTCGTTAACAATTGCAGATTCAGACCCGCTTTAGTAGCAAATTGTGCTAAAAATGTTGCGCCACCTTCTCTCGGTCCATGTACACGTGTCCGTAAAGCAACTTGTGCCGTTTGTGAAAGACCGAATATTTTAGCTGATTTTTCAATGGAGGTAGATGGACCAGCATCCATGATATAAATGGAAGTAGCAAATTCAACCATCACTGGATCAAAGTCATCTAATGATTGTGAAATTAAAGCAATTTGAACTTTCCACTTACGGCCTTCACGCATGTCTAATATCACTTGTTCTCGAACTGCTTTTGCTTTAGAAGTACGATGGAATTCGTCAAGCACTAATCGTTTTGGATCTTCACGTAATTCAGCGATTCGCGCTCGATGAAATTCGCGATATTGTTCAGGCATGTCAGATACATTATCTTCTGTTAAATAATAATGCCGTGCCAGAATATAACGCGCTAACATATACATTACACTGGTTTGTCTATCAGCAGCATCACCACCACCTTTAGCGACTTCGTCTAAATCAAGAGATACAATTCGCGCATCACCTAAGTCAAAAGCAGTAACACGGGACAAAATAGGATATTCACGAACCGCACTAGAAATCATACGGCCAAAGGCATTAATTAATGTTTCGCCGGTAGGTGCAATAATTTTACCGTATAAATCTTCAATAGTTGTGGTACGGCAGATTGATGCAGCATCAGCAATTAACGGCATGGCATAGCGTTGCGCTAAGGTTGCTTCATGGACAAAACCAGCAATAAATAATGCATCGGTGACTTCCCACCAGGTCGTTTGTGGATCTTGAATAAAGCCGATTTCTTCTAATATACCGTCAACCAATGTTTCAATGCCTGGTGTGTAATGATAAGGATTTGCACCATCGGCTAAATTTTTATACAACTCGTCGACTACCAAACCTGCCATATCGGCAATACCATCATAGGCATTATCTGCACCCAATGGAGTAGCTAATAAGGTCAAGAAATTCACCAAAAAGCCTCTTTCTTGTGGTGTTGGATAGCGGCAGCCTAACTGTGTATCGAATGGGTTAATTGAATAATCAGGCGTCATACGCATGCGATGATATGTCACAAAATGTCTTTGATTTTGTGGTAATGCCTCGCGTAATAGTGAAATGAGTCCACTACTGGATGGGCCAATATCAATAATGGCGATTCGCGCTAAACGGCGAATACCGGCTGATAAACATAATCCTAAATTTAATGCGTTAGATAATACTGATTTACCAGAACCAGGACGCGCATAGAGCAAATCGATCCACGTAGTTTGTTCCGCAGAACCTGGTTGGAAAGGCCATGGTTTACCATCTGGAGAACGATATAATAAAGCGCCCGCTTTCCATGGCGAAGCAGGTCGGCTGATCGGTAACATATAAACAACATCAGATAATGGTGCGACCGAAGCTGTAGCCAAACTATTCATGGTGACGCCCAACATACTTGAAACGACACCGCCAAAAGGATCGCCACTTAATTCAGTCACTTCGCAAGTTCCCCATCCTTCCATAGCTTTAGCTAATTCTGATGCTCTTGTTCTGAGTAAAGGCATGTTGTTTTCAGGGGCCCATGTACATGCAGCGACACGTAAGCGGACTACTGCATCGTCAGTATTAATTGAAATATATTTCAATAAATTGGATGAATCGCTCAATAAGCGATTATGCGATGATGAGAACGCTAGAACGCCGGCCAAAGCTGCTTTGAGACGCAATGATGTTAATCCATTACTTTCAATTAAGAATGATATACGCCATGGAATTCTCGCGGCTAATGTTCGCTGCAATAATGTCACGAACATTTTGATATCTTTAGGAAATAAATCGATAAATACAGAACTATAAATTTTATCGCCAATGCGGACTGTGCGAAGATCGATATTTTCAGCATCGCGAGGTAAGATTTGTCTTCCTAATGAGGGCCATAATAGATCGGCAATATCACCAGTAAATCGCTTATAATCTCTGATAGGAATTTTATCACCAGGTAACACAGGGGTCCATGTACGATCGGTAAATTCAGGATCTGCTGTCATACGCATTTCAAATATGGCTTCATGAACTTCTAAGATATTTGCATAAACGCCTAAAGCATTTAAATCGTTCATCGTTGCACGCACAAATGAATCATGCGTATCACGTAAATTAGGAATAGCAGAAATAACACTTTGGGTGCGTGTAAATGCTGGAATTTTTTCATCATGAATCGCTTTCAATTTATCTTTTGATGCTTGTTGTAATTGTTCGCGAGATAAACTCTTAGGCGTTGTCCATAACACAAAGAACACATTTTCTTTTCCACAAAACCGTGAAATATATCTAATTCGTTCTTCAAATAAATCATCCAATGCTAAATTTAATCTTTTTGCAGTTGCTCGTGCAGGTTCAAAAATATCAGATATTTGATTGACGACTTGTTCTTTATCATAATTAAATAACACCTGTATGGCGTGGCCATCTCTTTTCATTGCAGATTGAAAACTGAGTGTTAATCCTTCATGCAGGCGAGTAAATTCAGGCATTCCCAAGAGAGCGATGGTTCCTTCGACTTTAATGACGGAAACAAGGGAACCATTATGTGCAGCTAATACTGTACTACTATCAGCAGTTTCAATATCGCAATACGATTCAACATTTTGCTTTAGAGATGAACTTAACCAAGCTAAAAAAGAATCTATTCCATCCAAAAATGTATCAATTAATTTCGCCATAACACCATCTTAATTAAATAAAAATTCCTTTAACAACTTATTTCCTTCCACCTTCTCCCCTTCGGGGAGAAGGAAAAAAAGTATATTCATTCCGATGATAATTCCTTCAATGCAGCAGCAGCCCAATGTTCAACTTGTGCTTTAAATCTTCCTCTTGATGGTAATAAACGTACATCTTTTAACATTTGACGCATTTTTTCTTTATTTAAGTTAGGTGTATCAATAATTAATTGACCCAACGTTGCAGGATTACTACATCCTTCACCAAATTCTTCTTCAACGGCTTGTGCTCGAAACTTTAAATTTCTATATATAGACTGTGCGCTATTTTTATAACCGGTATCATTGGTAACTGCACAAAATAATACGTGACAAAAACTATTTAAATTTGATTGTGAAATTTCTGGTAAATAAATTAATGTACCACCACCATAACCACCGACACCTACATTTTCCAAAAAGTAACACTGTGCACAAAATACACAAGCTGTCGCTAAATTAGATGTCTTATTGTTAGAATAATTACCATCTATATTGACGACTTCCTGAAAGTCTTTCGCTTGAAATCCGCAAAATTGACAAGTGTAATTATCTCTTTTTAAGATTTTATCGATAAATGGGAGAAAGGCTTTATCAGCCTTCCTCGCCATAAATGCACGCCAGGCACCTGGCGTAACAGACAAACTAAGTGGGTGCATATAATTATGAGATTGACGATGTACCACTCACTGTTGCTGTGGACTTACTAGTACCGAAAATAGTATTTCCTGCGACTGTGAATAATGATGGTAAATATAACAACGCAGCAGCAACAAATAATAAAGCGATAGGAGTGCCAACAGTAACTTGTTGTGGGTTATCTCTGTGTGCTTTAAACTTTAAAATAGCTGCAATTGCAAAACCTAAACCGGCGATATAAGACACCCCAGTAATTAATTTTGCAAGGTTAGCGAAAGTAGATGATATTGTTGATGCAACACCACCAATATCAGTAGCTTGCGCTAATGCAAAACCAGCATATAAACATGCTGTTGATGCAATTACTAAGCCAATTACTTTAATCAATTTACTATTAGAACGCTTTTTCATCTCCACCTCTCATCTCCTATAATTAACGAATTAAAAAAAACGTTTCACATCATGGCACGAAATTACCAGCAAATGCAAACGAAGTAAAAATCACTATAGTTTAATTTTGTTAAATCTCACTATATTACAAAATTTTATTTTAGCATATTATAAAAATATACTTTAAAAAAAATAATAAATTAATTTTGTATTTTAAAGTATTACGTTGAGAATGGTGGTGAAAATCCAAACGAGTTCCATAATATATTTGTTAATTCAACAACATTGATTGCTAATAAACCACCAATTATATGCGTCAGTGCCTTTCCAGTTGTATGCTGTCCTTGACCACCCTGTGCACCTTGTGCGAGATACACCCAACCGCGAATAAACGAAACTAATCCAATCAGTTGTACTAAATAAATCAGTGCATACGTACCTGCCTGACCGAGTGGATTGGACGGACTTGATTGCCATTGCAACACGTTTTGATGACCAAACGCAGTCATAATAAATGTATGTAAAGACGACGGTAACCACAATAAAACAGCTGCAACAACTATTAGGGTTATGGGTCCTCTCAAACTTGTTTGTGCAGACATCATGCTGCGCTGTTCACCATATACTTTTAATTTATAAACAGCTTCAACCATGAAAAGCAAACCCATTAAATAAGACACGCCATAAATTAATTTTGTAACAGCAGGATATGATTGACTTAGATTAATCAACATATCTAATGCACTTGTTGATGTTCCTGTTTGTTGAGCAAATACAGAATTACAACAAATTAATCCAAATAATGTTACAAAAATGATTAAAACATTTTTTATTTTACTATTTGATTTATCCAATAATTGCTTCTTCATAAATAAAACCCCACCAGGCAAATATTATTAAATTTACCGGTCAGCAGGATTAAATTGAATAATTGCTCCAGAACTAGTTGTTACAATTCCTTGGCTAGGACTGATATCTTCAATTAATCCATAACCCGGCAAATAATCACCACTACTAATTGTTACTGTTGATGTGCCGTCAGCAGTTACTAACCATGCACGTCCTTGAATCATTGCTTTAACAAAATATTGAGCACCTCCTGATGCTGGACCCATACCTTGTGCTGGAGGTGGTAATGGCGGTGCATTTGTTGTTATTGTTTTTTGTGGTGCTAAATATGCAGATTCTTGCATGCTCATTAAATGCTTCATCTTTTTATGTTTAATTATAGTTGATTTAACAGGAATTTGTGGCGCAGGATTTGTATGTATTTGCGCATTTTTAATATTCCCTAATGTATTATTAAGCGAATTAATTCCTGCTTGTAAATTAGAAACAGAAGAAGCTAATGAATTAATTTGATTTTGGATATTTTGAATTGCGACACGATTTTGATTCATGCCTTGTTCTAAAGTATCTAAACGATTATTTTGCATAGCATCCATAGGTGTTGAATTAGCTGTTGCACTCGAACTAGGAGTTGTTACCGGAGTTGCAGGTAACCCAGGAGCAACAGGTGTTGTTTGTGCAGCCATTACAGATAGTGTCGCAGGTAATGACGACTTAACGGGTACTTTTGGCGCAGATGGTGGTGTTGGCACAGACGATGCCACAGTTGCATTGGGGGAAGTTAATGCAGCTGGTGTAGCTGTTGAAATACCTGGCGCAGTTGCTGCTGAAGAACTAGGCGAAGTTAGTCCACTACTGGTTCTGGGTGTAATAGCGCCTGCCAACGAACTTGGAGTAGCACCGGGTAAAACGGTGTTTTGTCCTTGTTGTGACGTTGGTGTAGCTGGTGTATTAGCTTGTTGATCAGTTGATGTTGGTAAAGCTGCCGCGGGCTGTGTTGTAGGTACATTGGCTGCAGGAGATACCGTATTCGTCGGGGTTATAGACGGAATATTCGGTTTAATTACCGTTGTTGATGCAGGTACAGTAGGAGAAACAGTAGAAGGCATAGTTGTCCCTACAGTTTGAGTTCCTGTTGTCATTGCAGTTGTTGCTTTAGGTGCAGCAGAAAAATATACGTACAATTTATAAAGCAATATAATTAAAACTATCAAACCCAATAATAACCAAATAGGTTTTTTTGAACCGGTTCCACTTGGTTTTCGTTCTGGTTCTCTTTCAGGTTGATATATCTCATGCTCTTCTTCGGAAGCCTGATATTCTTCATCCGATCTTGAATTTTCATTTTCCATTAATGGCACCTGCTAAAAACAATAATAAATGTCAAAAAACTATCAGAGCTCTTTTTTCCTTCTCCCCAAATGAAAGAAGGAAAAAAGACTCAAATCTGAGATTAAAAACTTAAGGTTGTGCAACATCGGCTAAGAATAACACGCCCACACCTGTCCCTGATGCAACTTTTACCGTTGGTGGAGTACTGAATATGGTATTCATTTGATTACCCCATGCAGTACCGACGTTACCTAATGCGACTGCAATTTCTTGTTTAGGACTTAAAGTTTGAGTAGAGGTTGTTGTGGTTAATCCTGTAGTACTCGTATTCGTTCCTGAGGTAGCGATCGCTTGACCATAACCTTGCATAAATGATGATGCAAATAATGAGCCATATCTCAACAAATAATGGTTATTAGTATCTGTAGATAAGGCGGTTCTTGCTGTATTTTGATCTATAGCAACGGCATTAATTGGAATGCTCTTTCCAACAGTGTCGATGGTCATTAAATTAAATGACACCATGACTTTCTGCCCTTGGTTGGTAATAGAACCTAATAATCTTGCTCCTTTGAAATCACCTGAGACAATCGTGGCCATCACTGGTCCAGGTTCATCACTATTAATTGAAGTGTTAATCACACCAAACATAACTGTTCCAGCTTTAATGAATATCGGTGCTGCTCCTACAGTAACTCTACCACCAGTACCACCACCTGCCGCGCCAGCGCCAGCACCACTACTACCACCTTGACCCGCTTTTGGCCCACCACTGCTAGTACCTTCAACATAGGCTTGTGCTTGTGGTGTCCATGCCGCTATTAACTGAGATATCTGACCACCAATTTGACTACGTTTCTGTTCGAAATATTGTTGCATATGGGGATCAGTGATTTGCCCAGACTCAAATGCAAAAGCCGTCTCATTAGGAGCCCACTGATTAGGTTTGGCGGTGGTGCTTCCAATAATATTGCCATTCATATCACGCACTAAACCATCGACACCCAACTTTCCAACGATATTTCCATTAGCATCCCGGACTAAACCGTCTGGACCTAAAGTTCCAATCAATCGACCGTTTTTATCGAAAATTGGCGTGCCTGGGGGCGAAGACATAGCTCTGCCAATGATATGACCATTAAGATCTCTCACTATGCCATCAGCACCTACCGTCCCAATAACATTGCCGTTTAAATCACGCACTTTGCCATCAGCGCCCACATAGCCTATCAAATGACCGTTAGCGTCATATACGGGCGTACCAGCAAGCGGAATTGCACCTGTATGCCCAATTATTTTGCCATTCAAATCACGAACTACACCATCTGGCCCCACTGTACCAATAACCTTGCCATTCAGATCTCTGACTACACCATCAGGCCCTGCAAAACCAATAAGATGTCCTTGAGCATCGTAAACTGCTGTACCTGGAGTCCCTGCTTTACCAATAATGTTGCCATTAGCATCCCTGACCAAACCATCTGGGCCTAATGTACCAATAACATTGCCATTGAGATCTCGTACTTTACCATCAGGTCCGGCATAACCAATTAAATGCCCTTGTGCATCATATACAGGTATGCCTTTATTGACGCCGACACCCCCTATTACATTTCCATTTGCATCTCTCACCATCCCATCGGGTCCGAGAGTCCCAATAACATTTCCATTGAGATCTCTTACTTTCCCATCAGGACCTGCATAACCAATTAAATGGCCTTGTGCATCATAAACGGGTGTTCCTAAATTACTTGCTGCGCCCGTAACAGCCGCAGCAGAAGGAGCGGCTGGGGCTGCTGCAACGGCAGCGCCTTGAGCTACACCAATAATATTACCGTTTGTATCTCTTACAATACCGTCTGGGCCCACAGTACCTATGATGTTGCCACTTTGATCACGCACTTTACAGTCGACACCAACCGTACCAATTAGATTCCCTTTAGCATCTTTAACAGGATTACCAGCGTTAGGGCATAATTGACTCGGCACATTAATAGTTGGGAGGTTTATCGGTGTAGTAAGCCCAACGGGTTGGCCTAAAACATTGTTGATATTTTGACCGTTAGCGCAGGTAACGCAGGGATTACAAAAAGCAGATAAATCCCCTTTTGCAGGTCCTTGGCCGCCCATAGCAAATTCTTTAGGGGTGAAAGTGGTACCTGCTTCCTCAACATGTGCTAATCCAGTAAAACCGAGGGATTGTTGTTGTAAAGCCGCTTGTTGTTCAGGTGTCAAATTGATCAATTTTCCAGAACTTACAATGGTGGGAACAGCACTACCACCTGTAGCTGCAGCTTGTTGCGCTTGTGTCACATTCTGTTGTTCTTGTGTACGGGCATATTCAGGATTTGGCGCTTGAAAAGGTACAGATTCAATACCGCCTGGCGCACTGGCAACACTGGCACCACCGCTAGTTGTACCAAAAATTCTCGATCGCATTGTATATACGCCGATCAGTATTGCGGCTAACAATGCTATAGATGTAATAACTACAATCGCCCGCGTTCTAGGATCTTTAAATAGACCTGCAATATTTTTCGCTCTCTCACCCATGATTAATTAAAATCCCTCTACTTTGAGCTGCAATACCTTGCCATTTTGTGAAACAAGCAAGACAGGCGTTGGTTGCATTGCATATGCATGCATTCCATCTGCACTTGACATAGTACTTAACCAGCCCGGCGATAATACATCTAACCGGGTTCTAACATATAAGGTCGAGCCGGCCAACCACGCTTGACACTCGCCACCAGTCACGTTCAGTAATTTAGCGCCATCAGGTGGTACGCCATCTAAAATGCCTAATAATGTCGGATCAGCGCTCGCCGGCAATCCGTTACCTGTAGGCAATGCTGTGGCGTTAGGTCCATAACCTTGTACACGCATATCGACACGATAATCCACCGCTTTTTGTCCTGGTATCAATGTAATCATGATAGGTGTTGGCAACCCTCTTAAACGAATGGCAAGGTTTCCATAGTTATACATAGTCATTGATTGAATCATCATGGTGTTAGTGGTTCTATCCCATTGAATATTAAACGCTTGCGGGTTTCCCACATCATAGGCTTGAATAGGCCATGGCGCGCCAGTTGAATCCAAAAACACCAAAGAAGTAATAAACCCTTGCGATAAACGAATTACAGGCGGTGTTGCACCAGGTGATAAATCGACAAAAACCGAAGTCGCTGTTGGCCGTGGGGGCGTATCAGGCGTGGAAGCCGCTGCGAACTGAGATTGTTGGTATAACGAACGTAACTTCTGAATTTGATCCGGGGACATCGGCAATGTATTTTCTATGTTCGCATTAAATGCTGCATCATCAATTTGTTGTGGTGTTAAAGCTGGCGCTGGAGGAGCCGCTGGTTGTGCAGGAACAGCAGCAGGTGTAGCAACTGTTGGAGCTGGCGCAGGTGCTGTGAAAGTAGTTGGTGGTGGTGGGCCTTTTGCAACAGGTGTAGTCGGAGCTGGCGGTGGTGGAATGGTTATATTTGCTGGCTGGCCACCGAATTGCCCCCCTACCGATGCTACAGCTGATGGTGCTTGACCAGCAGTCGCGGCTGTAAGCGGCTGATTAGGATTGGTAAAAGTACTTAAATTATTGCCCCCTGCTTGACCTGCAGCTGGTTGATCGCCAACAGCATTCACATTTTGAACGGGGTTTAAACTGCCGGCTTGATTTTGACTAGTAGGCGCTAATTGAGCTTGTTGTAATACATTTAAAGCAGTATTTGAAGGATTGTTCTGCGCGACTCTTGCTTGAACAGCTTGTTGTAACTGTTGTTGCTGTTGCGGGCTAAGATTTTGCAAACTCTGTATTTGTTGTTGCAGTTGTGTTTGATTGGAAGTTGTTTGTGCGTAACTCACAGAACTAATCTGACATAGCGTTAACGCAGAAATTAATACTAAAAACCCACGTGAGGTTAGAAGAGATTGCATACAAAAATTTTCCATCTTACTTACAGATTCCTTTTACTTGTACTCTTACACTCACTTAAAGATTTGTTAAATGTAATTTAATTTTTTAATTATTAAAAAAATTACAAAACAATCTCGACTATATACCGTCAATATTAAAATAACACAAGAGTCAAATATCAATTATTGAGCAATCAATGATGCAATACCCACACCCCTAAATGAACTCAATGTTGAAACACGTTGTATTATGATAGTAACCATAACTTGTTGTTGCGCAAATGCACTAGCACTTTGATAACTAACCAGCATTGGCATTTGCACTTTCCATGTATAAACCCCATCAATGACGCCTTGATCTAAAATCTGTGGCGCTCCTGTAGCAACAGCGGAAACAACTAATTTTTTTTGAATGACTGTGGTGAGGTTATTCGATTTATTTAATGCATCAAGAAAATTTGACCATCCACTCGGTGTATAAAAATCTGAAGCCGCTTGCAATTCAGCACGATAATCTTGGAAATTATAGGTATATGATGCTATCGCAGCTTGGTTTGCCCATTGTAATAATGCTGATGGTGGAAGATTAGGTTGATCAAGCGGCACAATCGGCGTAATACGACCTTGAATGGTTGTTGCAAAATATACGGGTTGAGGTGGATGCGTAGTAATATAAACTAAAGAGGTAATTAAACTAGCAATGATCATAATAGATAATAATAACGCAATAATTACACGACGATAATTATCTCGATAATATTCGCTACGGTTTTTAACAACTATAGTCGCGGCATCATCTGCCATGCTTTATTACTCCATATTAATTTAAAAGCAGTGAGAAAAAGTAATAAACTAGTATAATTTTTAATCACTAATTTTTTTCATCATCCCTTCAAAAAAATGCTACTAATAAAAAATTAAACATTAATCTTACTTCTTTTCTTTTGTAATCACAATAACAAATCTCTGTGATTATACTGAATAAATGAGGCTTTACAAATTAATCGTTTTAATAATGATTCGTGTAAATAAACCAATCGGAGATAGAAAAATCTCTGCCTATCCAGCTGTTATCTTAATATTAAATTATTGCGTCAATAATGATGATATTCCTACACCACGATAATAGCTCAACGTTGAAACACGCTGAATTTGCATGGTAATCATTACCGGTTGTTGCTTTAATTGGCTCGCACTTTGATAACTGACTAACATGGGCATTTGGACTGTCCAGGTGTAGACACCTTCACGCTCCCCTTGTTCTAAAATAACAGGTGCTCCCGTTGATACAGCACTGAGTATGACTTTTTTTGCAATTACAGTAGGCAAAACGTGAGCTCTCATAGCACTTATAAAGCTTGAAAAACCTGTGGGTGTATAATAGATAGACGCCGCTTGTAATTCAGATCCATAATTTTGGAAGTCAAAAGTATATGAAGCAATTGCTGCTTCATTTGCCCATTGTAATAAAGATGAGGGAGGAAGATTAGGTTGATCAAGCGGTACAATGGGATTAATTCGGCCTTGGATAGATGTTGCATAATATTGGGGTTGTGATGGATGCGTTGTAACATAAACAAAAGCTACAATTAAAACAACAATAATCATCATAGAAAATAGCAGCGCACTCATTACTCGGCGAAAATTAGTTTTATTAAAATCGTTAACTGCCATGTTCTCTTGTAAACTCCATTCGATTCACAACAAATGTAAAATGCTAGCTTAACCATTCATAACTGTTAAATCCTTGCCATAATCAATTACCAATCGGTGATATGAATTAGCCCTAATTTATTTCAACAATGCCGTATTAGAATAATTAGGCTGATTTAACGGATTTAATGGTGTAATACCTCCGTTGCTACTGCTGGAATAATATCCAGGTATTGGACGATGCATGCCAAAATAAAAAACTAATGGAATTAATAATATAATTATAAACTGACAAATCACTAGTAATTTTATTGCTCTTCGATAGTAATCTCGATAAAAAAACTTTTTTTCTTTTACCGATTCAATAATTGTATTAGTCATTAATCATCCATTATTAATAAACATATGGTGGTGGCGGCAATCTTAAAGTAATTTCTATCCGCCTATTTTGTGATTGGCCACCAGGAGTATCATTAGTTGCTATAGGGTCAAATTCACCATAACCCGTTGCATAAACCAATCGTGCATCCAATCCCATTGCCCACATATCATGAGCTACAATATCTGCCCATTCACGTGATATTGCCATATTACGGATTTGTGGTCCTTGATTATCTGTGTAGCCCGCCACCCTCACATCGACAACTTCAAAAGTATTAATTAAAGTCACTATATCTTTTAAAACGGGCAAAGTACTGAAATCAAAATTAGTTGAATCTTGATTAAAGAATACATCGGCGGGCAATATAATTAATATTTCTGAGCCACGTTGATATACCGTTACATGATTTGCTCTAAATTTTTTATGAATATTTTTATGCTGCATTAAAAACAATTTAACAGTATCAGGCGGCGGTGGTGGTGGTTCTTTAGGAGAAGTTGGAACACAACTGCATAATAAGAAGCAGAATGAAATTACACCTATCAATTTAAACGAAAATTTATTGATCATTCCATAACCTTTTGCATGGCAGCCATGCCAATATGTCCAATTCTTGAATTGATTAAAATAAAGTCGCTTATGTTACTGACTATTTTAATAAAATCAAGCCACCCTATAAAAACAGTTCGCGGCTTTTCAATTGTTTTACGCCAATTAACGGCGCCAAAGCCAATCGCATTAATCGTTTCATATCACGCCACAAACGCTTCTCTTGAAAATTTTCATCATGTAATGCAACTATCGTTTCCCCCGAAAAAACATTGATCGCATCTTGATACACATAAGATTCCGGTAAAATCCTGAAACCCTGTGCGGGATCAAACTGATAAAATCGATGAGATAATATGACTTGCCCCGTAGTACATTCCTGACTTAACGGTAATGCATACCCTAATTCAAGTAATAATTTTTTTTCAAACACACGCAATATCACTTGTTCATGTTTATCACCGCTCATCTCTTGCAAAGCCTGCTGATAAGCTTGAAAAAGTTCCGGATGGGGATCATGACGCTGTAATACACGCACTAATAATTCATTTAAATATAATCCGGTGAGATATTTTTCACTGAACATATAATAATGACCCTGTGTTTCTGCGTCGCGCAATGTACACAAATCGCCATGGCCAGACCATGAAATCAATAAAGGTACAAAAGGTTGTAACAATCCTTTCAATCGAGAACGATTACCACGCGCCCCTCTCGCTACCGCATGAATAATGCCATGGTTACAAGTAAAAAATATAATTATCGCACTACTATCTCGATAAGGTCTGGCATGTAATACATAAGCAGGTTCCAGAGAAATTATTTGACGTGTCATATTAATTAATTTCCCCCTCCTCACTCTCAGCCCAACAATAAAGAAAATTCACTCTCAAATTACTCTCATAAATTGTTGACCATCAAAACCCATCAAAAAAAACAACAAATCTTGGCACGAATCTAATTAATCCCCCCTCCTCACTCCCAGCCCAACAATAAAGAAAATTCACTCTCAAATTACACTCATAAATTGTTGACCATCCGCGTTTGCGAAGTTGGTGGTCGCATAAGCAGACCGTGAAAAAAATAATGCTCTCTCGAACTCTGATTAATCAATTACTGTCTGCGTTGCGACCACCCACTTCGCAAACCAAAGTAAAGCGTAAATCTTTCATAAGTAATCCATCTTTTTATTCTTTTTTATTCTTTTTTATTCTTTTCGCTTTTTCTTTATTTCCCCAACATTTCTATGTAGCTTTCATCATCTGCCCAATTTTCTTTTACCTTGACCCATAATCGTAAAAAAACTTTATGACCTGACATTTCTTCAATGTCTCGCCTAGCTGCTGTACCCACTTTTTTCAATAAATCACCGTCTTTACCAATCACAATACTTTTCTGCCCTGCGCGTTCAACCCAAATAATGGCATCAATATGCAATATTTTTGCTTTTAATTGGTATTTATCTATCATCACCGAAATTGCATAAGGTAATTCTTGTCCTAATAAACGAAATAATTTCTCACGAATAAATTCACTGGCCAAAAATCTTTCATTGCGATTAGTAATCTGATCTTCATCGTAATAAAATTCACTTTCTGGTAAATATTTAGAAATTATTTCTTCTAATTTATCTATTTGCGAATTATTTTTTGCAGATATCGGAATTATCTCCGCAAAATTTCTTTTCTCAGATAATTTTTGCATCGTTGGTAATAAATCATTTTTATGCGCAAGCAAATCAATTTTATTTACAACCAAAATGACAGGTGCAGAAACATGCTGTAATTTTTCCAAGACTAATTCATCATCATGCGTCCATTTTAATGCATCAACGACCCAAACAATTACTGCCACATCTTTTAAAATAGCACTGGCAGTGCGGTTCATATAACGATTCAATGCTCTTGTCGCTTTACGATGTAAGCCCGGCGTATCAATAAATACCATTTGAATATGATTGGTTGTCTTAATACCAACAATTGTGTGACGCGTAGTTTGTGGTTTACGTGCAGTAATACTGATTTTTTGTTGCAGAATTTTATTCAATAAAGTTGATTTACCCACATTGGGTCTGCCCACAATAGCGATAAAACCGCATTGGGTGTTTAGCGACATATTAAATTCCTAGTGATGATTTATTGGTAATTAATTCCAAAAATTTCTGCGCAGCTATTTGTTCAGCAGCTCTTCTACTATTACCCGATCCTTCCGTAGTAATTGTAAAATCTTCAACTTGACAAGACACATGAAAAATTTGTTTATGGGCCTGACCTTCAACAGACAACACAGAATAAATGGGTAACTGTAATTTACGCGATTGCAAATATTCCTGTAATTGCGTTTTAGCATCTTTTTTATTACCAGAATGCGTAATTGTTTTTAAACGATCATCAAACCATGCCAAAACACGTTCACGACAATTATGAATATCACTATCAAAATAAATGGCACCAATAATCGCTTCTAACGCATCTGCCAAAATAGATTTACGTCTAGCGCCACCACTTTTTAATTCACCAGGCCCCAGCCGCAAATATTCACCCAAAGTAAATTCTTGTGCAATTTCCGCTAATGTTTCGCCATTAACCAACCCCGCACGCAAACGACTCAACTCCCCTTCTTTGGCATGAGGACTTTGATCAAATAATGCAGCTGCAATAATAAAATTTAAAATTGCATCACCCAAAAATTCTAATCTTTCATTATTTTTTCCACGAACACTACGATGCGTTAATGCAGCCTGTAATAAGCTAACATCATTAAATTGATGCCCAAGAAGCTTATATAATTTTTTATAATCTGGAGACATTTATTTATTAATTTCCTGCATCATACGAGACCAACGAACTTTATAAGTATCTTTGTCCCAGCTTAACCAAACAAGAATTGCTTTACCGACTAAATTATTCTCTGGTACAAAACCCCAACCACGGCTATCGTAACTAAAATCACGATTATCGCCCATAGCAAAATATTTACCGGGCGGTACAACCAAAGTAAAATCATCGGCGGGTTTATCAGTCAATATGTAAATATCATGTTTAACGCCGTTAATCACTTCGCTTTTTAATTCAACATCATTCCACAAATTGCCATCATCATCTCTATATAATATTGGACCTAAATCAGTTTGAGGCTGCATTACACCATTAATATAAAGCACTTTATCAATGTAACTGATTTTATCGCCAGGAACGCCAATAACACGTTTAATAAAATCTACATTAGGATTTTTTGGCCAACGAAATACAAATATTTGTCCTACTTTAGGTTCACCGACAGCAATAATTTTCGTATGCAACACAGGCAATCTTATGCCATAAGCAAATTTATTCGTTAAAATAAAATCACCCGGAATTAAAGTCGGTTCTAATGATCCGGATGGAATGCGAAAAGGTTCAACAAGAAATGATCTAATGAGCAAAACCAAAAATAGCACAGGAAAAAAAGCCCGGGAATATTCAACTATTTTAGACATAGTGGCTTGTTGTTCTAAAATATTACGTTTAGTTTCTTCAGGTGTTGTTGATATTAATAACTCTGCTTGATGTCTTTTTCGTGCAAAAAATAAAACATCTGCTAAATAAACCACACCAGAAAATATTACAATTAAAGTTAAAATCAATTCAAAATTCATATCCATTATTTCTTCTCAACTTGTAAAACTGCTAAAAACGCCTCTTGTGGAATTTCCACACGGCCCACTTGTTTCATACGTTTTTTTCCCGCTTTTTGTTTTTCTAATAATTTACGCTTACGCGATACATCACCACCATAACATTTAGCAAGTACATTTTTACGTAATGCTTTAACCGTTTGACGAGCAATAATATGTGCACCGATTGCTGCTTGGATAGCAACATCAAACATTTGTCGCGGAATTAATTCTTTTAATTTCTCAGTCATTTGTCTACCGCGATACATCATTTGGTCGCGATGAACAATTAATGCTAATGCATCAACTTTATCACTATTAATTAAAATATCTAATTTCACTAAATCAGCCGGTTGAAAACGCACAAATGAATAATCTAACGAAGCGTAACCACGGCTGACTGATTTTAGACGATCAAAAAAATCTAATACGACTTCATTCATCGGTAAATCATAAGTCATTGAAACTTGATTACCCACATATAACATTTTTGTTTGCACACCACGTCTTTCATTACATAAGGTAATCACATTTCCTAAATATTCTTGCGGCACTAATATATTTGCTTGCACAATAGGTTCTCGCATTTCTGCAATATAATTTACCACCGGTAATTTAGAGGGATTATCAATATGTAATATTTCACCTTTTGTAGTTAATATTTCAAAAACCACCGTAGGTGCTGTAGTAATTAAATCTAAATTATATTCTCGTTCTAATCTTTCTTGCACAATTTCCATGTGCAATAACCCTAAAAAGCCACAGCGAAAACCAAATCCCATCGCTTCAGAAACTTCAGGTTCATAAAATAATGACGCATCATTTAAACGTAATTTCGCTAAGGCATCACGAAATGCTTCATAATCATTGGCATCGACAGGAAACATGCCAGCAAATACTTGCGGATGAACTGTTTTAAATCCCGGTAATGGTTTTTCAGCAGGACGTGATGCATGCGTTAATGTATCGCCTACAGGCGCACCATTAATCTCTTTAATATTGGCGATCACATAACCTACTTCGCCCGCCTGTAATTGCGCAGTATCATTTTTTTTAGGCATAAAAATACCGATGCGATCGACTTGATGAGATTTACCCGTCGACATCACCAACATTTTTTCACCTTTTTTCAACGTCCCTTGTTTAACACGGACTAACGAAACAACCCCTAAATAACTATCAAACCAAGAATCAATAATTAATGCTTCTAACGGCGCATCACGATCACCTTCGGGTGCGGGTATAGTTGTAATAATTCGTTCTAATAAATCCTGAATACCGATGCCCATTTTGGCACTGACATGCACGGCATCGTCTGCCGCAATGCCAATAATTTCTTCTATTTCATTAATAACCCGTTCAGGTTCTGCAGAAGGCAAATCGATTTTATTTAATACCGGCACAACTTCTAAGCCTTGTTCTATTGCGGTATAACAAACGGCGACAGTTTGTGCTTCAACGCCTTGCGCCGCATCGACTACCAATAATGCGCCCTCACAGGCTGCTAAGGAGCGCGATACTTCATAAGCAAAATCCACGTGTCCTGGGGTATCAATAAAATTCAATTGATAATCTTCACCATTTTTCGCGGTGTAATGCAAAGTGACGCTTTGCGCTTTAATGGTAATGCCGCGCTCCCGTTCTATATCCATCGAATCGAGCACTTGTTCTGACATTTCCCGTTCAGAGAGTCCGCCACAAAATTGAATAAAGCGATCCGCCAGCGTAGATTTGCCGTGATCGATGTGGGCGATAATTGAAAAATTGCGTATATGTGATAAATCAGTCATGAGTTAATTTCTAAATAAATTATTTTTACATATTTTTTTCCTTCTCCCGCTTGCGGGAGAAGGTGCCTCCTCATCCGCCTTCGGCACCTTCGCACCGAAGGGGAGAAGGAAAAAATTGGTTAATAATGATCAATTACTTATCAGAAAAAGTCTACAGTCAATTATACAAATCTGATATTCTTACCCACTTTTTAAATGAAGAAGGCAAAACTCACCCTCTTCCATACTGAGAAAATTATGCATCCATTACTTAATATCGCTATAACCGCAGCACGCAACGCCAGCAAACATATCCTGCGCTTGTCAGAAAGATTAGACACTGTGCAAATCATCGAAAAACAACGCAATGATTTTGTGACAGAAGTCGATCAATTAGCAGAACGAGAAATTATTGCCACCATTCATAAAGCCTATCCTGAACATGCCATTCTCGCTGAAGAAAGTGGTAGATCCAATCAAGAAAGCAATTATTTATGGATTATTGATCCATTAGATGGCACAACCAATTTTCTGCATGGATTTCCCCATTATGCCATTTCAATTGCCGTTCAATACAAAGATCGCACTGAACATGCTGTTATTTATGATCCGGTCAGACAAGAATTATTCACTGCCACACGCGGTTCCGGCGCACAATTAAATAACCGCCGTATTCGAATGGGTACTCGCACGACACTACAAGGATCCTTATTAGGCACTGGTTTCCCTTTTAAATATTTAGAACATTTACCGCAATATTTAGACTCTTTCCAAACATTAACCAAACAAGCTGCTGGCATACGCCGTGCTGGTGCTGCGACATTAGATTTAGCTTATGTTGCTATGGGCCGTTTAGATGGTTTTTGGGAAATGGGATTATCTCCATGGGACATTGCTGCCGGTGCATTGCTAATTACTGAAGCTGGCGGACTAATATCAGATTTTAATGGCACAGAGAATTATTTAAATAATGGGAATGTTGTTGCAGGTAATCCTAAAATTTTTAAAAACATGTTACAAACAGTGCAACCGATTTTAGGAAATATACTTCTACGTTCAGCGCAATACTAAATACTCGATGATAATTTGTATCAAAGCTTGATGATCCGTCAAACAAAACCCGATGCAGTAAACTACAGCTCAACTTCTAAGTTCATACTAAGCTTTTCTGCATCGGGAAGAAAAATAGATAAAATTTCAAACTGTTTAAGCAAACAAAGCTCTATTAATATAGACCTCCAAAACTAGTGCCTACATGCTTTGAAATTCTTTTCTTCAATTTACGATTTTTCTTAACTAATTTAGACATTTTATACCTCCAACTTATTCATCAAAATAGGATCATTTCCACGTAAGGAATTGATTTATAATTAAATTATAGACATAAAACCTGTTTTTACAAGTATCTATGCCATTCAGAGATAAGATTTGTTATATAAAATATCAATATTCCATCTGTGGCTGTATGAGAGGATCAAGTTGGCTCTTTTATGAGAGTACATACAAAATTTTTTATACCCTTCTCCAAAATATCATGTCCCACAATAATACAACTAAATTATTGCATGATTTTTTTATCATTTACATTAAATTAGCCGTTGTTTTTGAATTTCTACCCAGACACTTACCAGTGATAATGTTATTGCAATGATCGGTAGAAACCATCGCCAATAACCATACTGCAATCCTGGAAAGATAGCAGCTAATATAAAATGCTGAACGAACCAAGCCATTAATGGCGATAAAATAATAAAAATTAAACATATCAACCAATAGAGTATTTCATATTTATAAGTTTTGCTAAAAACAGGTTCTTTAAATATTTTTGGAAACACATCCACTAACCAAGCAACTGCATCTTCACGTAAATGTGGCCGGTCAAATAAATCCATTAATACATAATAACCGTCTAATTCAATTAACGGATACAGATTGTGATAAATCCCTAAATAAATAAAAATACTGAACATCCAACAAAATAATGCAATGATGTGCCAAGGCATTATTAAAGCAATAATTGCAGATAGGCCTGCTAAAACAAAATCAATCGCTACTCCAGCCAGATTGACCATTATGCGAGGCCACTTACTGCTGAGCCACATATCTGATGTGTCTGTAAATGCCATCGGCCCAACCCAATACCAACCAACACCAAAATGACTCACTTCACGATCAAAATGCTTGGTAGTGAAAGCGTGAGCTAGTTCATGTAAAGGAATAGAAATAAGGCCAGCAATATCGACAAGAATTAAGAGCAATATGATATGAGGGGCTTGAGGCAAAAAATGTAATGCTTTATGTGTAAAGAGTGCAAAGGCTATAAAGCCGACCAATGCAGTAATTAACATTGCCATTTGAATGGGTAATGTATAAAAAACTTTAATTTGATTACGGTATACTTTCGTTATCCACTGATCAATATGAGGAAATGGCCATTCATATTCCATTACCTTTTTAATTTTATCCATCATGATCATCCATGTGGGTAAATTTTCAATTTGAATGAAACGAAATCCTTGTACTTCAATAAAACCTGATTGTGCTAAATCGAACATTAAATTATTCACCATACTCGGTGAAAAAATATTATATGCCATCACTAATTCCATAGTGATGTCTTTAACAGTTTTTATACCATTAATGAGTTGCCAAATAAGCCATCCTTCTTGAGTTAATTGATAATACTCATGATTATGAGGGTTTTTTAATATAACCATTAATTCCCCTTCATCATTAATTTGTTGATGCGCGCTAATATCTGGCAAATATTTGGGCCGACTGCGTTCTAATATCATAGTAGCAAACGCTTGTTTTGATTTTTTTTCTTTTGCTAATATAGTCAGTAAATCTTCACGCAATAATCGCAATAAACGGACATCATTTATAGTACGTGCAGTAGCCGACCTTGGAAAATCCATTAAAATTGCTGTTTCGCCAAATACTGCGGGTGAAGATAATACAGCAAGCACTTCAGAAGAATTTGAACTTTCTTGTCTGCTAATTTCGATTTGTCCGTCTTGCACAATATAACAATAATCGCCCTTATCACCTTGTTTAAATATCACAGTGTTTCTGGGGCAATCCATTACCTCAATCTGGTTCGCTAGCTTTGTTATATCTTCTATGGTTAATACAGAAAATGGAGCTGCTTGTTTAATTAAGCGCATTTTCAATATTTGTTCTGTTGCTGACGCTAATGAAATATTTAAATGGGGATGTTGTGTCAAAAATCTATGTAATAATTCTACATCAATTTTTATTAAGATAATAATGGTAAGTGCTACGACAGTTGCAGTTCTAATACCTGTGCTTGAATATAAACCAGTATCACTTAAACCAATACTATCTTCTGCATGTAATGTTGCTAAAATTAATTGTTTTGTTGGATCTTTTGCCTCATGCTTAAAAACTTCCGCCTTTCCACTAATGATAAAATAAACTTTATCAATAATATCTCCTTCGGTGACAATGACCTCTTGTGAACTGAAGTAGACTATTTCTAATTGTTCAACAAATTGCATTAAGAGATCATCAGGCCATAATGAAAAAATGGGTTGATGCTTAAGCAAATTGAAACAATTATCCACCGAAATTTCGCGCATACAATTAAATCCATATAAATATTCTAATTGCCAAAAAAAAACCCCTAGCCTAATGTGAAAACTAGGGGTTTACAATTATCAACTAATTATTTATGCATAAGTCCAGGGTTCTACAATTGAGCCCCTGCTCTTACGCTTTTTTAATCGACGATTTGTTTTATCTTTTTTTTTCATGACAATATCCTTAATTTTCTCACATTCATTTATAAAAATAATCCATTTGTCATTAAATAAACTTTAAAAAAATTAGTATTCTTTAAACACTAAACGTTCATATAAATTATAGTCCAGCAAAGTGAAACATCAAACGATACCTAGAGACTATCATTTGCAGAAGCCCTGATTAACCTATCTTTTATTGCGAGCCAATGATTATCATCGGGAGGTTCCTCAACAACAATTAAATCAAAAGCTAAATTGTCTAAATTGCGTAATTGCGCGTATAACAGCTGCCCATAATTTTTGGGGTTTTCTGGCATCACTTGCCAAGTAATATGTAGCATAGAAGTTTTATAGGGTTTGCATGACATAACAACAATATTTGTATACTGCTTTTGTAGTTGCGGCAATTTCTTTTCGATTTCATCAGATGAAATAATTTGCATAGGTGTTTGTGGTGCGTAATGTACTGGCAAACTGCCAGAAACACGTGGAGCATTATTTTTATCAGTAATAACCGTTTCGCCTAACAACTCACTAATTTGTTCTATAGCGATAGGCCCAGGCCTTAATAAACGGGGTTTAACACTGGTTAAATCAATAATGGTTGATTCTAATCCTACTGAACAAGGCCCCCCATCTAAAACCAAATCAACGACATCATCTAATTCTTCAATAACATGCTCTGCACAGGTTGGACTAATTCGGCCAAATCGATTTGCGGATGGTGCCGCAATTGCCCCATTAAAAAGTGTTAATAATTTTCCTGCAACCGGATGACCAGGCATTCTAATACCTATAGTTTTTTGTCCTCCAGTAATAATAGGTGGCACATGGGTTGCTGCGTGTAAAATTATTGTTAATGGTCCGGGCCAAAATTTATCTGCTAATTTATATACGGCTTCAGGTATTTCACTAGCCCATTGCGTGAGATCTTCTAACTTAGCAATATGAATTATCACCGGATGATTTGCTGGACGCTGCTTTGCTGCAAATATTTTTGCAACTGCCATTAAATTACTTGCGTCAGCACCTAAACCATAAACTGTTTCAGTCGGAAACGCGACTAATTCGCCTGCTTTTAATAAACTGACTGCATGTTTATACGCAGCTGCATCAGTGGCGGGATTTTTTCCCATTTTAATTAATTTCATAAAATACCTAATAAAATAAATAACACCTATTTTTTTTCCTTCTCCCCTTCGGGGAGAAGGAGGATACTTTTTTATACCATCGCAATTAACTGATACAAAACATCCATCGCCTGTCGCGGCGTTAACTGATCAGGTTGTAATTTTTTAATGATCTCAATTAACGCACTATGTTGTTGACCCGCAAATAAATCATTTTGCAAAGGTTTGTTTTCACACTGTTCACCCATCTGTTGCGCAACATAAATACTATGCTGCTCTAATTCAGCTAATTTTATTTTTGCCATTTCAATAACTTTGCGAGGAATTCCTGCAAGTTGTGCAACTTGTAAACCATAACTTTGATTAGCAGGACCTTCATTAACCGCATGTAAAAAAACAATTTCGTCGCCATGCTCAATTGCATCTAAATGAATATTGACAACACCATTTATCATTTCAGCTAAACTGGTTAATTCAAAATAATGTGTCGCAAATAATGTATAAGCACTGACTTGTTGCGCTAAATAAGATGCACAAGCCCACGCTAAAGATAATCCATCAAATGTACTGGTACCGCGACCAATTTCATCAATTAATACCAAACTATTTTTCGTGGCATTATGTAAAATATTGGCAGTTTCAGTCATTTCAACCATAAACGTCGATCGACCACTTGCCAAATCATCTGCAGCACCAATGCGTGTAAATATGCGATCAATAGGGCCAATAATGGCTTTTTTTGCAGGAACAAAGCTACCAATATGCGCTAATAATGCAATTAATGCAGTTTGTCGCATATAGGTTGATTTACCACCCATGTTGGGGCCAGTGATCATTAACATATGTCTATCTGCATTTAAAATTGTATTATTGGGCACAAAAGGATTTTCTATCGCTTGTTCAATAATAGGATGACGCCCTGCCTCAATATAAATTCCACTGCTATCGGATAATTCTGGCTGAATTAAATTTAAGGTATCTGCTCGTTCTGCTAAATTATTGAGCACATCTAGTTCAGCAATGACATCAGCTGTTTTTTGTAATTCTGTTAAATCATTTAATAAAATATTTAATAATTCTTCATACAAAACTTTTTCCATTGCTAATGCACGACTTTGTGCACTGAGCGCTTTATCTTCAAATGCTTTTAATTCAGGGGTGATATATCGTTCTGCATTTTTTAAAGTTTGTCTGCGATGATAATCTACGGGTGCTTGATGGGCTTGTCCTCGACTGAGTTCAATATAATATCCATGAATACGATTGTAACCGACTTTCAAATTATTTATCCCAGTACGGTCTTTTTCACGGTTTTCTAAATCAATTAAATATTGTGCCGCATTTTCACTTAAATTGCGTAACTCATCTAATTCACTATGATATCCTTTCGCTATCACACCGCCATCTCTTAATACTACCGGTGGATTTTCAATTAATGCTCGTTGTAATAAATCAACGATGTGTGGAAATTCATTAATTGATTGACATAAATTAAACAAAATTTCATGACCACTATTTAATAATGTTGTTTTTAAATGCGGTAATTCTGTTAATGCATTTCTTAATTGAATTAAATCACGCGGCCGTGCTGATTTTAATGCAATGCGCGATACAATACGTTCCACATCACCAACACCCCGTAAAATCAAATGCAATGATGAATAAATTTTTTGTTGATTTAATGCCGATATAATTTGTTGACGTTGCTGTAAAATCGTTTTGTTACGCAATGGTCTATTTAACCATCTTCTCAATAATCGGCTGCCCATTGCTGTTGCAGTATGATCAAAAACTGCAGCTAATGTATGCTCATTACACCCTGATAAATTAGTGATTATTTCTAAATTACGTTGTGTTGCTGCATCTAAAATAACCGCCTCATCTCTTAATTCAGCACGTATGCCCCGAATATGAGGTAATGCAGTACGTTGAGTGTCTTTCACATACTGCATTAAACAACCCGCCGCACAAATCGCTATATGCAAATCCTGACAACCAAATCCCGCTAAATCTTTACACCGAAATTGTTCAGTCAATAATCGTTGTGCCGTATCAAAATTAAATTCCCAAGGTGGTCTTTTGCGCAGTCCTTTGCGACCTATTAATAACTGATCCAATGCCCAATCTTCACTGATTAATATTTCAGCAGGCCTTAATCGTTCTAATTCGCTTAATAATGCTTCGCTTCCTGTAATTTCTAAAATATAAAATTGTCCATTGGTAATATCTAAAACAGCAATGCCAAAATTTTCTTTGTGATGAGATAATGCAATCAATAAATTATCACGTTTTTCTTCTAATAATGCTTCATCACTCACAGTGCCTGGTGTAACAATTCTGACCACTTGTCTTTCAACAGGCCCTTTACTGGTTGCTGGATCACCTATTTGTTCACAGATTGCTACAGATTCCCCGAATTTAATTAATTTTGCTAAATAAGATTCCGCTGCATGAAATGGTACGCCTGCCATGGGAATTGGCGAACCATTGGATTGACCACGTCGCGTTAATGTTAAATTCAATAATTGTGCCGCTCTTCGTGCATCGTCATAAAATAATTCATAAAAATCGCCCATTCGATAAAATAATAATTTATCGGTATGCTGCGCTTTAATGCGCAAATATTGCTGCATCATCGGCGTGTGTTGTTCAAGAAGTTCTGTAGTCATATATTACATAGCGTGATAAAATTTAAATTGGTTATGTTAAATGATAAAGACTGTTTTATACAATGAAAAATCAAGCACTCACCCTAGCTATACAACTTGCGGATTTACTTCTTGCTAAAAAATATTATTTAACAACTGCAGAATCATGCACTGGTGGCGGCATTGCCTATTTATTAACAGAGATAGCGGGAAGCTCACAATGGTTCGACCGCAGTTTTGTGACTTATAGCAACAGCGCAAAAGAAGAATTATTAACTGTCCCGGCTGAAATCCTGATGAATTACGGTGCTGTCAGTAGCGAGACAGCAAAAGCGATGGCTGAAGGTGCTTTAAAAAACAGTCATGCACAAGTTAGTATTGCAGTAACAGGTATTGCAGGACCTGATGGGGGTTCAAAAGAAAAACCTGTTGGAACAGTATGGTTTGCATTTGCATGTATCAATAAACCCACTCATACATTATTAAAACATTTTAATGGCGACCGTTCTTCGATAAGAAAACAAGCAATTCATTTCGCACTGGAGAAATTAATAGAATTTTTCAGATCTGAGTCATCTTGAAAGATGATTAATGCAAAAGGCGCATTTACTTCTCATAAAGTGCTATATAAACTATTTACGCCACAGTAATACCTATTAATGCCAGTTCATGATCAAACATTCACTGTTTCGCAATCCGATATTTATTTTTGAAAACGCTACATTTTATTAATTGAACATGAGATCTTGTAATGACTACCAATAATTTTATTGTACATATCATCGAAGTTGTTTTTAGTATCAGCCTTTTTGTAAATGCTGCTCTATTTATCCCACAAATTATAAAATTGTATAAAAATAAAGACTCACGTGATATTTCATTAGTCACATTTGCTGGTTTTAATTTGATACAGTTTTTTGTAATACTCCACGCCTATTTGCATAAAGATGACCTGCTTTTTTATGGGTTTTTATTAAGTCTCATCACATGCGGCTGTGTAACAGTATTAACCATAATTTATCGCTTTAAGTAGATTTTTTTGTCAATGCTGAATTCACAAAATGGCACTTGATTTTTTTCTTATCAAAAGACATTTTAAATACGCAATTGAATGAGCATTAATATTATAAATTTTGTTGCAGTAAAAAGGTGAAATTCTTTGACATGAAAAAAATACTATTTACATCCATTTCTTGTTTCTAAAATAAATCAGCATGCCAATAACCATTAATGCCATTACACCCAATACAGTAAAATAGCCCCATTTCCATTGTAATTCAGGCATATATTTAAAATTCATGCCATAAATACTGGCAATAAAAGTGAGCGGGATAAATAATGTTGCAATAATGGTTAAAACTTTCATCACTTCATTAATACGATTCGTTAAACTGGATAAGTAAACATCTAACATACTACTCAGCATATCGCGGAAAGTTTCTACAGTATCAATGATTTGGATGATGTGATCATATACATCTCTAAAATAAGGCAAGACAAAATCACCGACAAAAGAAACTTTAGCTTGTAATAAATGATTAATAATTTCTCTGACTGGCCAAGCTACTTTGCGAAAAAAAAACATTTTACGTTTTAAGCGATATAATGATTGAATATTTTTTTTAGTAGGATCAGTGATAATGATTTTCTCTGTTTTCTCAATTTGCTCACCAATTTGATCCAAGATCACAAAATATTGATCCACAATGGTGTCCATCAAAATATAACAAAGATAATCGGTGTTCTGCTCACGAATACGTCCCTGACCTGATCGAATTGCGTTGAATATTGCATCAAAAAGTGGACAATGTTTTTCTTGAAAGGTCAATACAAAATGATCGCCTAAAATCAGACTGATTTGTTGAACTGAAAAACTTTTCGACTTTTCATGCCATATCATGATTTTCATCACGATAAAAACATAATGTTCAAACATTTCTATTTTGGCACGTTGCACAGGATTTAAAATATCTTCTAATACTAAAGGATGTAAATTATAATTTTTACCAATTTGTTTAATGAGTTCGATATTTTGTAATCCATCGATATTCAACCAGGTTATCCCATTATCAATTCTTGCAGTTAAACATTCTTCAAGATTTTTATCATGCTTTTCTTGAATATTATCTCGTGTATATGACAATAATGTGAGCGTAGGTGTTATATCACTTTGATCACCTGTATAGACAAGAGAACCTGGCGGTAATCCAACTTTTTTGCGTTGTCGCTTTAATGTGTTGAACATATTAATTGACTCTTAAAAATGGAATTGTGTTGACGTTGTATTCGCTGTACTAATAAACCACCCTCATCCGCCTTCGGCACCTTCTCCCGCAAGCGGGAGAAGGAAAAAAGAATGAAAAATTAATGAAACGCAGTGCTACACGACTAAAATCAATCATACAAAAATATTGAAATATAATTTAATCTAATGTGACTCTTCTGTACTCTTTTCCATTAAAAATGCTTGCACAACTTGTTCCATTTTCATGGAACGAGACCCTTTCACTAACATAATCACTTTTTCATTTAATGCATGTTGTTTGAGGGCATTAATTAATTTCTCATGATCAACAAAATGAAATGCATTTTGTCCAAACGCAGCAACAGTTTCTCTACTTAATGTACCAGTAGCAAATAAATAATTTATGCCTAAATCTCGTGCAAACGCACCACATTCACGATGTAATTTCTCTGCATCAGGGCCTAATTCACGCATATCACCTAACACCAAAATAGTTGTGCCCTGATGATTTATTAAAGTACGCATTGCGGCTTTTAATGATTCTGGATTTGCATTATAAGTATCATCAATAATTCGTAATCCTTGCTGACCTTGTTTTAATTGCAAACGTCCGGGTGCCGGTTGGATTTTTTCAAGCGCAATTTTAATATCCGTTAAAGAAACACCGTTAGCCAATGCTGCAGCACTCGCTGCTAGCGCATTCATCACATTATGTTCACCCGGTAAATTTAATAAAATATCTGTAGATTGATTGTTATAATTTAAACGAAATAACGTTTGTAATTTTGCATTTGCTGATGTTAATAATTCACCATGCACGTCAGCTGCTGTATTTTTTAATCCAAATGTAATAGAACGACGTTGGCCTATTAATTGACGTAAATAATTTGCAAAATTATCATCGGCATTAATGACAGCAATGCCATCAGCGACTAAGCCATTAAATATTTCACTTTTTGCTTTAGCAACGCCTTCAATATTTCCGCCAACACCTTCCAAATGTGCTGGCGCAATATTAGTAATTAAAGCGGTAGTAGGTTCTGTTAAGCGACTGAGATAATCTAATTCACCAAAATGATTCATGCCCATTTCGATAATGGCAACACGATGATTAGCAGTTAAACGCGATAATGTTAATGGCAAGCCAATATCATTATTAAAATTACCTTGCGTAAATAATATTTGATCTTGATGATTGTGGTAAGCCTGTAGAAATATAGCACCCAGCATGTTTTTTGTGGTTGTTTTACCGTTACTTCCAGTCAATGCAATAAATGGTATATGAAATTGATCACGCCACGATTTCGCCAATTTACCTAATGCTGCTAAAGAATCGCTCACAATTAACTGCGGAATAGTGACCTTAACTTGGCGATTGACCAACACCGCAGCAGCACCGTTTTGAACTGCTTCATCAATAAAATTATGTGCATCATATTTTTCACCTTTTAATGCAACAAATAAATTCCCTTTTTGTATTGTTCTGGTATCAGTGCTAATGCCACTAAATTGTATATTTTGTTGATCATTAATCAGATTGGCAGATAATATTTTTGCTGCATTACTGAGGGGCATTGTTATCATGTCGTAAAATTCCTTTAGTCATAATAAAATGCCTATTATGCCATTTTTTCTTTGCGTTTACAGAAAAATATTAGTGCGTTTTTTCATCCAGCAATGCTTCACGCAATTTATCTCTTAAATCTGGTGTATTTTCATGGCCGTGAACTGTAATAGCATGCCAAACAGCAATATCTAAAACTTCATCTTCTGTACCTGCGATAGTCAAACTACAATTTTTCTCACTAGGATAAAGCCGGCAATCGATCACTTTTCGCTGCTTATTCATAGATTTTCTCCTTTGATACTCAATAAAAATCTATCCATTAATTATAGCAGTGAGCCAACCGCCCAATTCTTGGTGATTCAATGGAGATAAGATATAATTAATTCAATGTTTTTTGGAGAAATTACAATTGATTGCACATTTTATTCCTGTTGTAATCCCTGCTATTTCCCAGAAATACGGTTCCAGGTGATGGGAATATTTTTTTAATCATTGGTGTGAAATTAATTTTATAAAGGCAATAAATCATTATGTCTAAGAGACGATTGACACAACAGCAGCAACAACGCATCCAACAAAAACACGCAGAATATAAACTACGCGTTGAACAAAATAATCAGAACACCTCATCTGATACTCAGGGGGAACAAGAAGGTTTAGTCATTGCTCATTATGGTAGTTATGTCGATGTGGAAGCTATTGATAAAACAACCATACGTTGTAATTTACGACAAAATTTGGGTGGCCTCGTTGTGGGCGATCAAGTCATATGGCAAAGAGTAGACGTCAATAACGGTATTGTTGTAGCTGTAAAATCAAGAACAAGCACCCTTTCACGTCCCACCGCCCCTGATAAAACAAAAGATATTGCTGCAAATATTGATCAAGTGGTTATCGTTATAGCCGCACAACCACAACCTGCAACTTCGCTCTTAGATAGTTATATTGCTGCCGTTGAAAATAATCAGATGCAACCCGTTATCGTATTCAATAAAATTGATTTATTAGATATTTCTAACGAACAAAGCTCTACACAATTATTAGATATCTATCGTGCATTAAATTATCCCGTCTTTGCCGTCAGTGCCACAATAGGATTTGGTCTTGCTGATTTACAGTCACAATTACAAAATCATATCAGCATATTTGTCGGGCAATCTGGCGTGGGTAAATCATCTTTATTATCAAAATTAATACCCGATGAAGAAATAGCAATTGGTGATGCGAATACTTCACAAGTCCGCGGTTTACACACCACCACAACAGCGCGCTTATATCATCTCCCACATGGTGGCGATATTATCGATTCACCCGGCGTCAGAGAATTCATGCTATGGGACATGTCACCACAATCAATTGCACAAGGATTTATTGAATTTCGCCCCTATATTGCACAATGCCGATTTCGCGATTGCAAACACGATCACATTGCGCATTGTGCTGTTCAACAAGCAGCCGCATCAGGTGCAATTGATCCTTCGAGAATGGAAAGTTATTGTCGAATCATTACCAATATACAATCAAATTCAAAATAATAATAAACAAGAAGTGTGTTGATTAGGATCAACAAGGATGAAATATCATTATCAATTTAAACCAACATTAATTCCCACTATCGCAACTTTAATTATATTACTTCTATTTATAAAATTAGGTTTCTGGCAATTAGACCGCGCTAAACAAAATCAAACATTAATGCACAATTATATACAACGAAGTATTTTGCCACCACTCACTGCACAAGATCTCAATAAATCCCCACTAAATCTCAATTTTTTTCACATTCAATTAAGTGGCTTCTATGACAATCCACATTCCCTGTTATTAGACAATAAAATATATCGCGGTCAATTAGGCTATCAAGTATTAACACCCTTTATATTAAATAATCACAAAATAGTACTAATTAATAGAGGCTGGATATCACAGGGTCATTCTCGCGAACAATTACCATTGATACCTGCTGCAACAGACAATCAATTAATCAATGGCATTATCAGAATACCTGAAAAATCATTCACACTCGGTCCTAATGAAACAACTATTTCATGGCCTCTTTTAATACAACGCATTGAGATCGCTAATTTGTCACAAATGATTGGTAAATCACTTTATCCTGTAATAATCGAATTATCACCCAATCAGCCCAGCGGTTTTATATGCGATTGGTCACCTCTTAATTATGTATCACCGCAAAGAAATAGGGGTTATGCCGTGCAATGGTTTACCTTGGCATTAACACTCATCATTATTTTTATTGCATTAAATCTCCATCGAAAATCAAAATAGCAATCAAGGTATTTTAAAATTAACATATACGGTTAATTACCCTAATATTTCTTACATTATTAAGATATCAACGCTAGCAATAGGCAATATCTTCACCATCATGATCAGCGATCTCACCTGGACATCAAAATAAAATGAAACATAATACCAAATATAAAAACAACACTAATCGGTTTATGAATTTAACAAAAGGATTTTTGAGAATGAGAAATATGTTGCAATTTTATGTGGAAATATCTACCGCAAGAACATTCCAATTAGAAGCAACCCATGGTTATGTGTATGCTATTAATAGATTAAAAACTCTCGCGATTACCGATCCGGAAGCAGCGTTTAGATTGGCAGTTGTTTTTATACATAAAAATGATCTCATTAATGCTGATTTTTACTTTCAAAAAGCAATTACTTTAGAACAAAATTCTAAATCAAAAAAATATACAACTATAATTAAATTCAAATATCTGCAATATATTTACACAAACATAGAATGCAAAGCAAAAACACCCAAAGTCATATAATAATTCATTGAATTGATTTATCTTTCGTTAAAATACCGTTGGACTTAAAGCTTTTCCACGATGATGTTTGCGAACTTACTACAATGTCAATTAATAGTACAAAAATCGAAACCCGCTACCCCCCACCACTCTCCCAGCAATTTTGAAAAATATATCAAAGTCAAATTACGCTCAGGAAATGTTAATCATAAGCGATTTCTCTCCGACGTCATTTAATATTACAGAAATCGAAACCCGCCCCCCCCCCACCACTCTCCCAGCAATTTTGAAAAATATACCGAAGTCAAATTACGCTAAGGAAATGTTAACCATAAGCGTTTGTGAAATGGTGGTTCGCATAAGCAGACCGTGAAAAATGTGATCCACTATCATCCGATGACTATTCAGTTACTGTCTGCGTTGCGAACCACCATTTCACAAACCAAAGTAAAGCGTAAAACTCCATTCAGAAATTTTCTTTTATTTTTCAAAAACCATTTGCCAATTCGACATTTTTAGTGTAAATAAGTGGCACAAAGTGGAGAAAAGTGGAAAAAATTGGGAGCCTCATCTTGTTTCGTGGAATTAATGCCATAACCATCGATAATAAAGGGCGCATAGCAATGCCGACCCGTTATCGAGATGTATTATTACAAAGCGGTAATCATCGCCTGGTCATGACCATCGATACTGACTCGCCCTGCCTTCTACTCTACCCAATCCAGGAATGGGAAATCATTGAACAAAAAATTCAAGCACTGCCCAGTTTCAACAAAGCAGCAAGACGCATACAACGATTGCTGATTGGACATGCTACTGAAATTGATATGGATAACAGCGGCCGTTTATTAGTGCCGCAATTATTAAGAGATTACGCAGATTTAGAAAAAAACATCATGTTAATTGGACAATCAAAAAAATTCGAACTGTGGGACGATAAAAAATGGCACAAAAATCGTGAGGCTTGGTTAAAAGAAGAAGAACATAATAACGATGAATTACCAGCAGAATTACAAAATCTCGCATTATAAAAATGGCTAATTTCGATCAACACCAACCCGTATTATTGAATGAAGTACTTAACGGTTTAGCCATAAAACCGGATGGAATTTATATAGACGCGACATTTGGTCGCGGCGGACATTCAGCGGCAATACTGTCGCAATTAAATGAAAACGGTAAATTATTAGCAATTGATAAAGATATAAACGCCTATCAATTTGCTTTAAAAAAATTTGCTAATGATAAAAGATTTAGTGTGGAGCAAGGATCGTTTACACACTTAAAAAAAATCGTCGAACAAAAAAATTGGACGGGAAAGGTCAACGGTATTTTATTGGATCTCGGTGTGTCATCACCGCAATTAGATGACCCACAAAGAGGTTTTAGTTTTTTAAAAGACGGGCCTTTAGATATGCGTATGGATACGACGCAACAACCAGATGCTGCCAGTTGGCTTCAGCAAGCCAGCGAAGCAGAAATCTGCCAAGTTTTGCATGATTATGGTGAAGAACGCTTCGCTAAACGTATTGCACGGGCCATTGTCCGTGAACGAACCGAAGCTGCCATCACAACAACTGCACGCTTTGCAGAAATCGTGGCTGCTGCTCATCCAGCCTGGGAACGACATAAACACCCAGCAACTCGTAGTTTTCAAGCACTACGAATTTTTATTAATCATGAATTAGATGAATTAACAATTACGCTCAATCAATGTGTGGATGTATTAGCAATTGGTGGCCGTTTAGCGGTGATCAGTTTTCACTCATTAGAAGATCGTATTGTGAAACAATTTATTAAAGGTAAAAGTGAAACAGATAATTTGCCAAAACATTTACCCATAATAAATGTCATTAAAGAACAAAAAAGAATGCACGCGATTGGAAAAGCAATTAAAACCAGCGATGCAGAAATTAAACATAACCCGCGCGCACGGAGCGCAATTTTAAGATTAGCGGAGAAAATACTATGACGACTGCAACCCGAATTTTTTCACCAGAAATTGCTGTTGAAAATGTAAATGCATTTTCACTTTCTATTTCATTAAAATATTTATTTATTTTTTCACTAATTATTGCAGTAATGATATCTGCGATGGCAATTGTTTATGTAACCGATGTTAATCGCCATCAATTCAGTGAATTACAAAATATGCAACAAACTAAAAATGATCTGAACACACAATACAACCAATTATTATTAGAACAAAATAAATGGTCTGCGCCTGCTCGCGTGCAACAAATTGCGTTAAATCAATTAAAAATGGTACAACCAACGCAGCAAAATGTTGTCGTGGTTACACAGTGAGATATACAGAACGAGCACCACTGGAGCTGTGGCGATATTGGACAATAATATGCATCTTAAGTCTTGGCGCAATGATTTTAATTGCGCGCCTGATCGATCTCAACATCGTAAAACATAATTTTTTACAAGGACAAGGCGACGCTCGCACCACACGCGTTGTGAGCGTACCCTCTTTTCGCGGCATGATTATCGATCGCAATAATCAACCACTCGCCATCACCATACCCGTCGTATCTGTTTGGATTAATCCACACGAATTTGATATTCATACAGATAATATTGCGCAATTACTGAAATTAACAAATAGCCATTTTTCCGATATCAAACAAAAATTGGCCAAAGTTGAAAATAAAGATTTTATGTATTTAGCCCGCGATTTAGATCCTTCAATAGGCGCACAAATTACCGCATTACATATTCCCGGTATTTATTTACAAAAAGATTATCGCCGCTATTATCCTGAAGGCCCTGCTAGCGCTCATATATTAGGCTTTACTAATGTAGACGATCATGGCCAAGAAGGATTAGAAATGGCCTATGATCAATGGTTACAAGGACAACCCGGATTAGAAAAAGTATTAAAAGATCGTTATGGAAATACCGTTGCCGATGAACAAACAATTCGCCAACAACAACCCGGCAGAAATTTACAATTAAGTATTGATAATCGCATTCAATATATTGCTTACACTGAATTATTAAATGGTGTACAACAATTTCACGCGACATCGGGATCAGCCGTTGTATTAAATATTAAAACCGGTGAAATTTTAGCGATGACAAACGTACCCTCTTATGATCCTAATATGCGACCCACACATGAAGATGACCGTTATCGCAATCGTGCTGTCACCGATGTTTTTGAACCAGGATCAACAATTAAAACATTTGCGGTAGAAACTGCTTTAGCATCCGGAAAATTTACACCATATTCAACAGTTAATACTTCACCGGGTTGGATAATGGTTGATGGCAAAAAAGTAGATGATGATGGATATAATAATGGTGTCGTTGATTTAACAACTATATTAAAAGTTTCTAGTAATGTTGGCATGACTAAAGTCATTTTAAATACACAAAATCATGCACTCTATAATACGTTACATTCATTAGGATTTGGACAAACAACTGCCAGCGAATTTCCCGGTGAACGATCCGGTGAATTAATTAATCGTCCTATTTGGTCACCATTTGTTTTAGCAACATTATCATTTGGTTACGGTATTTCTGTAACAACATTACAATTAGCGCAAGCCTATGCCACATTAGCAAATGATGGCGTGAAAACGCCTGTTACTTTATTAAAAATGGATCAACCAGCACAAGGTGTGCAAGTATTAAATCCTAAAATTTGTCATGAATTATTAACCATGCTGGAATCTGTTTTATATGATAAAGGTGGTACTGCACCTGCAGCACGAATTCCTGGATATTATGTGACAGGAAAAACAGGTACTGCACGCATTTTAGGCCCACATGGTTATGAAAAAGATCATCACAATGGTATGTTCGTGGGAATTGCTCCAGCCACAAATCCACAATTAGTTGTTGCAATTATGATTCATGATCCACAAGGTGGAAAATATTTTGGTGGAGATGTTGCAGCGCCGGTATTTTCCCGTATTATGTCGCAGGCTTTGCGATTATTAAATATTCCACCCGATAATCTCAATCCAACTACCACTAATTCGCCCAGCTCAACTAATAATACGCAGAGAAATATCGATGCTTAAAACAGATAGAAATTCTATTCTATTATCAGAGTTAACTTCTGAATGGATTAATATTCCAGCAGAATACGATAAATTAATTACCGGGCTTTCTTTAGATAGCCGCACGACTAAACCAGGTGATTTATTTTTTGCATTACCGGGTACAAAAACAGATGGCGCCGAATTTATCATAAGCGCAAAAAATAATGGCGCGGTTGCTGTTTTATTACATTCTAATAATAAGGAAGAACAACCATTCCAATTACTAGGCAAAGAATTTAAAAAAAACAGTGTGAAAATAGATCCTGAATTTCCTATTATTCCCGTTTTTCAATTAACCGAAAAAGTCGGCAAAATTGCCAGTAAATTTTATGGCGATCCGTCAGAAAAAATGAATGTGATTGGCGTCACTGGCACCAGTGGTAAAACATCTATCACACAATTTATTGCAAATACATTATCCATGGCTGATCAACCTGCTGGTGTTATTGGCACATTAGGGTATGGTTTAGCGGGTCAATTACAACCTGGCGATTTAACTTCACCTGATGCTATTACCATACAAAAAGAATTAGCAGAACTGTATGCCCTGGGCGCGCATCATGTGGCAATAGAAGCCTCATCGCATGGATTAATACAATCTCGTTTAAATGGTGTGCTCTTTAATATCGGAATATTTTCCAATTTAACGCGTGATCATTTAGATTATCACCAAACGATGAGTGATTATGCACATGCAAAACATTTATTATTTGAACAACCGAATATGCAATATGCCATATTTAATTTAGATGATAATTACGGTTTACAGTGGGCAAATGAATTAAAAGAAAAATTAATTGTATATGGTGTAACTTTTGATAGTAACCATATACATCATAAAACAATTCCACATATTATTTGCGCAGAAAAAATACACATCAATGAAAATGGTTTGACGGCATCCATTATTACACCATGGGGTGACGGTCTTCTAACCAGTAAATTATTAGGTCGTTTTAATTTAATCAATTTATTAGCTGTGGTTGCTACACTGGGTATTTTGAAAATTCCTTTTGAAAATATTATTAAATATATTGCACAGTTATCGAGTTTACCTGGCCGCATGCAAACTTTAGGTGGCGGTATTCAACCATTAATTGTGATCGATTATGCGCATAAACCTGATGCACTGGCCAATGTTCTGCAAACATTACGCGAATATTGTACGGGTAAATTATGGTGTGTCTTTGGCTGCGGTGGCGATCGCGATCGCGGTAAAAGACCTATTATGGGTGGTATAGCAACAACTTATGCCGATGAAATCATTTTGACAGATGATAATCCCCGCGAAGAATCACCCCAACAAATTATTGCAGATATTGTTTCTGGCATTGCCAATCCCAAGCAAATTATTATTGAACATGATCGTGCACGCGCGATTGAACATGTCCTTGCTTGCGCAAAAGCAGGTGATATTGTGTTAATTGCCGGAAAAGGCCACGAAACTTATCAAACGATTGGCAAAGAAAAAAAACCGTTTAGTGATTTAATGCAAGTTAAAATTTGTTTGGCGAATAAGGAATAAATACTCATTATATTTTTTCCTTCTCCCCGAAGGGGAGAAGGTGCCGAAGGCGGATGAGGGGGTATTAAAAAGTTATACACATTTATTTAGCACACCCTCATCTACCGAAGGCACCTTCTCCCGCAAGCGGGAGAAGGAAATAAGGAATTTAAATGTTACTCTGGTTATCACATTATTTAACACACTATTATCATGGATTTCATGTCTTCCAATATTTAACCTTACGCGCCATTTTAAGCACATTAACTGCATTATTTATTTCGTTGTTAGTGGGCCCTTATATGATTAAACAACTGAGCATTCATCAAATTGGTCAATCAGTAAGAGATGACGGGCCTAAAAGTCATTACAGTAAAGCCGGCACACCAACCATGGGTGGTGCATTAATATTAATTGCAATTACATTAAGCACATTATTATGGAGTGATTTAAGCAACCGTTATATTTGGATCGTCACTTTTATTATGTTAGGTTTCGGTGCCATTGGTTGGGTTGACGATTATCGCAAATTAATTAAAAAAAATAGCAAAGGATTGCCTGCTCGTTGGAAATATTTTTGGCAATCTTTATTAGGTTTAGGCGCTGCTGTTTTTTTATATAAAACTGCTTTGTTACCTGCGGAAACACAATTAGTTGTGCCCTTTTTTAAACATATTTTTATTCAAATGGGCCCATTTTTTATTGTCTTAGCCTACTTTGTCATTGTTGGATCCAGCAACGCGGTTAATTTAACAGATGGTCTCGATGGCTTGGCTATTTTACCGACTGTATTAGTCGGTGGTGCATTAGGCATTTTTGCTTATTTATCTGGTAATGCCGATTTCGCTAAATATTTATCCATTCCATTTATTCCTGGTGCGGGTGAATTAGTTGTATTTTGCAGCGCTTTAGTGGGAGCTGGACTTGGCTTTTTATGGTTTAACACTTATCCAGCGCAAATATTTATGGGTGATGTAGGCGCATTAGGTTTAGGTGCAGCTTTAGGCATTTTAGCGGTAGTGGTACGTCAAGAATTATTATTATTAATTATGGGCGGTATATTTGTAATGGAAACAGTGTCAGTTATTTTACAAGTAGCCTCCTTTAAAATGACAGGTAAACGTATTTTTCGCATGGCACCCATTCATCATCATTTTGAATTAAAAGGTTGGCCTGAACCCAGAGTCATTGTACGGTTTTGGATAATTACTGTTATTTTAGTATTAATCAGTTTAGCGACATTAAAATTAAGATAATTCCACGCATTTTTTCCCTTTGTAATGACATGTAGACATGTAGACATGTAGCCTGGGTAATAGTATGGACCCTGCCCACCTATAAAAAGGCTTCGCAATGAGCCAGAATGAAGATTGGAAATTATCATTCAAAATTAGGAGGCAGGGTTATGAAGAATATTAAATCAATTGG
>JAJYDF010000006.1 GCA_021777765.1 Pseudomonadota bacterium
GAAGAAATTGATGGACCAGTATTGGAAACATTATTTATAGCGCATTTACGTGCATTTAATGATTATTATCGTTTGGGATATCAATTTTTTTATTGGCGCACAAGTAATGATGTGGAGGTTGATTTTTTTGCATATGGTGAACGAGGATTAATAGCATTTGAAATAAAACGAAAGCGTTCAATTAGTTCATCTGATTTAAGAGGTTTGAAAGCATTTAAAAGTGATTATGATGTTGCTAAATTATATTTAATTTATGGTGGAGATCATGAAGAATACCATGGTGATATTACAGCAATACCTTTTGAAAAAGCATTATTTAGATTATTAGAGATTTTAACGATTAATAAAAATAATAAATAAGATTGATGTTAGATCCTTCTCAAGAAAACCATATCAGTTAAGTCAACAGCATTTATCGCTAGCTAAACCTCATTAAGTCTTTTAAAATATGCCGTTTATTATTACAACAATCTAGGTGAACCTCATGGATGTTTCTGAATTACTCGATCCTTTAAATGATGCACAACGTGAAGCAGTAGGCGCGCCGTTAGGTCATTTATTAGTATTAGCTGGTGCTGGCAGTGGTAAAACACGGGTATTAGTGCATCGTATTGCATGGATGATGCAAGTTGAAAATCAATCGCCATTTAGTATTTTTGCGGTGACATTTACCAATAAAGCAGCTAATGAAATGCGTGGCCGTATTGAAAGTTTAATTGGATCAAGCACGCACGGTATGTGGGTGGGAACATTTCATGGTTTGGCGCATCGGTTATTACGTACACATTGGCAAGAAGCGAATTTGCCAGAGAATTTTCAAATATTAGATGCTGATGATCAATTGCGACAAATTCGCCGGATATTAACAGCATTTAATTTAGATGAAACACAATGGGCGCCAAAACAAATTCAATGGTTTATTAATCAAAATAAAGATGCGGGTATTCGTCCCAAAAATGTAGATCATCACAATGATATGCATACCAAAACATTAATTCGCATTTATCAACAATATGAAGAAAATTGTCAGCGTAGTGGCTTAATTGATTTTGCGGAAATTTTATTACGTGCTTATGAATTATGGTTAAATAATCCTGCATTATTATCACATTATCAACAACGTTTTCGTCATGTATTAGTGGATGAATTTCAAGATACTAATGCCATTCAATATGCATGGATTCGATTATTAGTAGGAGATATTGGCAGCTTAATGGTAGTCGGTGATGATGATCAATCTATTTATGGCTGGCGTGGTGCGAAAATCGAAAATATTCAGCGGTTAAATAAAGATTTTAATTATTTACACACAGTGCGTTTAGAACAAAATTATCGTTCAACAGGCACAATATTAGCAGCCGCAAATGCATTAATTAATAATAATGAAGGGCGCTTAGGTAAAAATTTATGGACACAAGATGGTGATGGTGAATTAATTTCTTTGTATTCAGGATTTAATGATTTAGATGAAGCACGATTTATTACTGATAAAATTACACAATGGATTCAGCAAGGCAATTCCCGTAAACACATTGCTATATTATATCGTTCCAACGCGCAATCACGTGTTTTAGAAGAAAGTTTAATTCAATCAGGCATTCCTTATCGCATTTATGGTGGTTTACGTTTTTTTGAACGCGCTGAAATTAAAGATGCATTAGGTTATTTACGATTAGTTGCTAATCATGATGATGACGCCGCATTTGAAAGAGTGGTAAATACACCGCCACGTGGTTTGGGGGATCAAACATTATCAACTATTCGCGATTTTGCGCGTGCTAATAATATGACTTTATGGCGTGCAACACAGGAATTAATGACACAACGTGAATTAACTTCCCGCGCTATTAATTCACTCGCAACATTTACTGATTTAATTGCGGATTTATCACGTGATTGTGAATTATTAGCCTTAGGTGAAATTACTGTTAAAGTTTTATATGGCAGCGGTTTATTTGAACATTATCAAAAAGAAAAAGGTGAAAAAGGCCAAGCTCGTGTTGAAAACTTAGAAGAATTAATTAATGCGGCTAAACAATTTCAAGATGATGGTGAAACCGATTTATCACCACTGGCTGCATTTTTGTCACACGCTGCATTAGAGTCAGGTGAAACTCAAGGTGATGCGCATGAAGATTGTGTGCAATTAATGACATTACATTCTGCAAAAGGATTAGAATTTCATTTAGTATTTTTATGTGGTATGGAAGAGGGATTATTTCCGCATCATATGTCAGTAGAAGATCCCTTAAGATTAGAAGAAGAACGCCGTTTATGTTATGTGGGTATGACGCGCGCGATGCGTAAATTATATATTACTTACGCCGAACGCAGACGTTTACATGGCACTGAAACCTATCACAGACCATCACGATTTATTGGCGAAATTCCTGAAAAATTAATGCAAGATGTGCGTATTAGAACACAAGTTTCCCGTCCTATTTCTGTGAGTCGCCCATTATCTTCTTTTGTTGATATACCAACTAATGATTGCGGATTAAAATTAGGACAGCGTGTTATGCATCCTAAGTTTGGTGAAGGTGTGGTATTAAGTTTTGAAGGCCGCGGTGATAGTTCACGTGTGCAAGTTAAATTTGCAGAATCAGGTGCGAAATGGTTAATCGCAGCGTTTGCTAAATTGCAGCCAGTATAAGATATTACTCAGAATTGCTGATTTAAATGAGTTCAGGGCACGCTGATCTTAATATCAATTGTAGCCTGGGTGAAGCCAATTGAAAATTATAATTTATATAGAATAACTTTAATTATCCACAATTATTATATAATACTAAGGGCGTAACCCGGGATCAAAATTGATTTCCCGGATTTCAGCAGTGCAAGAAATTATTAAAATGCATATATCATTTCTTAATATTTAAATAATTTTTTCGCTTGCTTCCATCCAGACTACATATGAATTTAAGATTCGTTTGCTCTGAATTAGTTGTTCCTAAAAGACTCGTTAAGAATACCTTAATCTTCAGCTGTTAAAATACTTCGGATATTTTGAATGATAATTGGCATATAGTTGCGGTTTTTATTTTAATCGACCTGTAATTTCTCTTAATGTTCAAAGATATTTTTTCTGGCTAATTCCATTGGTTTTAAAATACTAACCAAGATTATGAGGTTTTTATGCATTATTTTGACTCATCTCCATTAAAAGAAGGCGCGGTAGCGACCACCACAGCTATAGGGAGATATATTCGTAGAGTGATCTTTTCATCACCGGTAAGAATTGAAGAGCAAACACAAACACCACCTGATTCTCCGGCAACCGCCGCCTTGTCTTCACGTTCAATTCCAGTACCAGCAGCTTCACCATCTTCTCCAACCATACAGTCCAGTTCTTCAAACGCTAAAGTGTTAGCAACGTTACCAGTTATTGAAACAACGCCTATCGAGGAAACTGCGCAATTGATGCAAAATCAGTTAAATGTTTTACATAAACTTAAAAATTTATATATTGAATGTAACGATCTCGAGTTAAGTCAAAAATACAAAGAAGATATATTTAATTTTATTAGAGAATATTTTCATGATTTCCTGATGTTGCCTTATCATGATAGAAGTACACGAAAGAAAGATCATCTGATGTTGCTTGAATTAAATAATATTATTGATGAAGTCGATCGAAAAATGTTGTCATTAATGGATAGTCAAAAATCTGCTTTATTACCGCCTGAAAATAATTCAAATAATGAAAGCCAAAAGGTTGTTGAGCCTATTCAGATTGTCGATTCAGCGCAACCGATCCGTAATGTTTTAAAATTATAATTAAATTTGATGGAAGATTCAACAGATAGTTTAACATTACAAGAGATGCAAACCATTTTATATCAATTTTTAATTCATTATTATCCGCGTAATATGGCAGATAGTGTTAATTCAGTTTCTAAAAAATTGATACAAGAATATGTAAGATATATTATTGAGAATAATCCTGACGATCTAAATGGACAAAAAATATTATTGAATTTTTATCCTGGTCATATTGGTGAGTCAATATTACATGACATCAATGAATCGCGATTAATACAAATTGTGCGAGATGATATAGCTTGGGTGAAAACCAATAAACCTAAAAATATACATTCGCAAACGTCTTCTACTACTTTGAGTGCTTATGATGAAGCAGAGGTTAATTATATTTTATTAGCGAAAGAATATATCAAATTACATCAAAATCAAAAAGATGGGTCGCTCAATTTTATCTTTTAGGGAAATATTTACATTTTGCAGTGGTAAAACAACAGAGTGAAGAGGCGCTTAATCTACTTGAATCATATTGTAGATTGGATCAAAGCAAATGTCTTTTCTATTGGTTTGGAATTTCCCTACTTATTGCACATCGTTATTTAATGGGTGTTGAGTGCTTAAATGAGCTACCTGTTAATCATAAATATTATCAGACAGCTATGATAGAATGTGCGAATGTGTATTTGCTGGGCAAAATGAATGCGGACATTGCACGGCTTTATTTTGAAAAAGGTGGCGTTGAGCTAGATAAAACTTATTTGACCGCCATGTTGCCAACTTCAGAGGATGATAGTTTTGATTCTCAAGAATTAGATTCTGATGATTCATCATCGATGGTGAAATTTAATACAAAAGGACCAAAAATAGAAGTTGAGGAATTTGAAAGAGTTTATAATCATTATTTACGATCATATCAAAAGCAGAGCATGCATTCGGCAGATGAGTTAAGCATTGCTACCGAAATATTTGATAGAGTGAAATCACCTATTTTTTCAGCAGAAGGCAAATTCAGGGAATTACAAAAATTTGTTCAAGCCCCTGCTAATTTTAATCATGCTTTCCGTGCCAAACTTGTGAAACATTATGGAGGCGAATTCTTTAATCCTAAAGACGAACAGAATGAACGTAATGATTTCAGCCCACCTAAAAATAAGAGATGATTTCTGATGATGAATTTTTTTACAATCGAATAAGCTAATTTTCATTGGTTTAATTCTATAAAAAAACAGCATATGCCAGCAATATTTGATATTGCTGACATATTTTTTTGGGGTAATCAATTAGCCCAGCACATGCCGTGTTTAAGTAATAGTGTTTGGGATTAAATTTAACCAATATCAAATCGAGGTAAATATTATGTTTAATAAACTCATTACACTGATAGAATCTAAAAATATCAATTTATTAATAGAATTTTGTAAAAATACAAAATTAAGCACATCATTTTTAGTTCAAAGCGAATGTGCTTTAGAATTTTTTCACTGTAGCGACCAAGAGCAACATAAAGATTTAATTGGGCAATACATCAATTTAGCAAGGGTATTAGGTCAATTGAATAACAATGAAGTGCAAGAGATCGTTGGTATGTATCTTGGTCAGCATAAAGTTGTCTCTGACCTCTTGATGAAGACCTTGGCCAAATATCATTCTGTGGAGATTCTTTTAAGCTTTATTAAATTGGCAAAAGAAAAAAATAATCCTCATTTTTTAACTGATATGGTTGCTCATTTAATTAATTTGGATCAAGATGATAAATTGATAGCGCTTTCTAATGCGATTGATATTCCGGCTGAAACATTAATGTTTGTGGTCAGGAAAAGAAAATCTATGCTGTTGCGAGAGCTGTTAAAAAATCCGCATTTAAGTCAGTACATTAATTGTGTTTATTACATCTATAAAAATTCAAATAGAAGCACATTTTCTGAATTTGATAGCTATAGAATTATTGAAGAAAAATCACAAGAATCTTTATTATCGATGTCCTTAAAATTGAATTCACTTGCAATGGTTGAGGCTTTGAAGATAAGTGGTGCATCAGATATTGCTGAAGGTAAAGAAAAATCTTATACAGTAAGAAGTAGTACATCACCTATTATTGCGCTTGATGCTGATATCCCAAGTAATGAACCACAATCTGATGCTGATAGTCCAAAGCCTGTCATTTTTAGTGTAGATGCTATAAAAGTTGCAGCTGAAGATCCAGAAATTAACTATGAAATTATTAAATTATTAACAATAGCACCCAATGTTTTACAACGTTTATTATTAATGATGATAGAGTTTCGTAATTTTGAAACGGTTAAGAAATTGTTAGAAGAAAATGACAACAACTATTATAACAATCTTGATTTAAGACTAGCATTATTAAATTGTGCAGTTGCTCATTATGACAAAGATTTCATCGATTACTTATTAAAAGATAATCCAAAATTAGGGCCTATAGAAGAAAGATGTCAAGCAAATAAACAAGGTGATCCTTTATTAGCTAATGTGTTGAAGTGTAAATTAAATGATGAGCAAAAATATGAACTTGCTATACGGCTTATCAATCTTGGTGCATTAAGAAATGCTTCTGTTTTTATGAATTCACAAACAGTGCGAATTCCTTTATTACATGTTTATGTAAAATACGGTTCGTGTAAATTATTGAGTCTTTTCAACCCAAAGGAAACAAACTATCAGGCTGTATGTGATCAAGGTAGAACTGCATTAGATTATGCATTTATGGCATATAGAGCTGACATTATTAAACTGATATTGGATCAAGGCATTAAGCCCTCAAAAACAATATATATTAATAGATATTTGACGCATAGAGACGATTATATTAAACAAACCACTGAAACAGCCTTAATTATTCTCTCATTGCCATATCATATAAATGAATTAACTTTTGTAGAGATCGATGCGGATAACAAGGTTGAGAGGCAATATAATGTTTCCACTTATATTGAATATCTCCCTCGCAAAGAAGATAGAACATTGAATATTTTCTTACTTCGCGCCTATTTGGAAGCAGGCGCAATACCTGAGGTATCATATATATTACACCTAGTAAGGAATCTTGAAGAAAAGAATATTTCTGAAATTTTAGAATATTTACATGTGATTTCTTTATGTGTTGATTTTGGTTTCAAACTCACAGAAGAAATTCAACATGAACTCAATAATGCTAAAGATTATATGAAAAGAACCGAACCGACAGCATGTGTATATTTAGAATCATTAATTATTCAAAGTCAGAAAGCCAAAATTGAAGAAGGCATTCAGTTGGCATTTGAACATTTAAAAACAAATGTAGATGTGCGATCTTATGGCGTTATTTGGCATCGTTTAGGGGTGTTATCGAAAAAAATGGGAAAGTATGAGGAGTCTTTTCAATACTTACAAAAAGCTCAAAATCAGGCAATTTGTATGGCTCTTAGACTTCCTTACGAGCGCGGTGTCGAAAGCACTTTTTCAGATAATAATGATATTGTTGAATTATTATGTTCGTGGGACCAATCGCTGGAGCAAAACATGGTGAAAGCTGTTGACAACAAAGCAACAGATGCTTTAGTCGTACCTGAAAGAATTGAGCAATTATTCAATATAATTGATTCTTTCCCTTGCGAAACTTTGACCCCAAGAAGTCATTTTAAAATGGCAGAAATTTATACTGTTTTTGAAGGGTTATCATTAAATATACGTTATGATTTACTTAAAAAACATATGCCCTATGCCAGATTGTTTAAAAGAGAAAATGAGCGAATACAGAATTTTTTAAGCAATTTAAGTAATCAAGAAAATTTATTTAAATACGGCTTAGATACGATTTTAAGCAATCCTGATTTAACAGCTGAAGTCAAAATAGCAAAGTTACGAGATGTTCTTGATAGAGCATCATTAAAATTAAAAAACATAGGTGTAGAGTTTGTATTGAAACACGAAGCAACTCACAACGAAAAATTACATGCCGCGGTAAAAAATATTCGTAAAAATTCTGTTGTCCAGTTAATGCATGATGTCAACGCTTTAGTAATCAGCAACAAAGCTGCAGACGCGGTAACAATGCTTGATAAGGCAAAAGGATTACCACTTTACAATATGTTAAAATTCGCCGGCGCACCCAAACCTACAACTAAAGCAATAGCTAAAATTGATAAGAAAATTGAGGAAATTAAGAGCAATTTTAAATTGAATAATTAACTATTACATAGTTCTGTACTATTTTGTTTTATTAATTTTTAAACTGACAAAATCAATGAAATGCTATAGTACAGAGGTTTTGTATTTCATTTTTAAAGGAGAGAGAAATCAAATGAAGACACATAGCCCATTATTTGCCATGTTAGCCAAATCAGCAAAACAACAGGTTGGTGAGATCAATGTTCATCAAGCGAAAGCCCAATTATCTGAATCGGCTAAACCTGTACTAGTCGATGTGAGAGAAGAAAGTGAATGGAATAAAGGCCATTTACCAGGTGCTATTCATTTAAGCAAAGGTATTATCGAACGTGATATCGAAAAAATAATTCCTGATTTAAACGCATCGGTTATTCTCTATTGTGGCGGTGGTTATCGTTCTGCGCTCGCGGCAAAAAATCTACAAGAAATGGGCTATAAAAATATTATTTCAATGGATGGTGGTTTTAGAGGATGGTGTGAAGCTGGGTATCCTGTTGTGCATGAAGAATAATTGAAAATACATTATTTCAAGATAAAACGGATGTTCTCTATGGAAGGAGAAGATTGAAATTAATTGGTAAACCATGAACATCTTATAGAGAGATAATAAGTATGCGGTCGGCGGAAGATACGTTAATTGAACAAAATTCAACAAAAATTGAAGAAATTAAACGAAAAATTAATAATTACGTTGGTGGTAAAGAAGGCATAAAAAAGCTTGAAATTGCCTTAATGAAAGTTTTAAGAAAGTATTCGTCAGCTTTAATAAAACATCCTTTTCTGCATGAGCAACACATTACTGCAGCTATTGAAGCCAGAAAAGAATGCGCTGAACTGGAGATTAAACACCAATTCACAACTGACGCTTCTCATAGCATGCATTTTATTTCAGATTGCTATTTTAATCTTGATAGAAATCAATCGAATTTAGCAAATTCTTATTATTGGATAAATAAGGCTCAACAACAAAATTCAGAAATAGACGCTCATAAAAAGTGGTGTTCAACGGTATCCAATGTTTATATAGATTATCTTTATGATATTCTCGCCACATGCGAGCCTAAGCAGTTATTTGATGACTGCATTCTTTTATATAAAGAAATAATTTCCATTAATCAACAACAACACAATTATGGTAGAGTGTATGATGCATTATTACGCCTATTTGATTTGTATTGTAAAAAGCTGAATTGTCATGAGATATATTATTATAATAATCGAATTAATGAGTTGTTCGATCTTCTTCAAAATATGACTCAATGTCTACTTCAGGCTAAAAATTATACATCAATTTTACCGAATGATTTGGCTAAATTAGAAGTCATTCAAAGAAAGATAAATTATTTAGTGTCAAAGATGATAAATTTAGGTGATTATCTCTCATTTGGTATGCGTCCTAGAAGTAACGATGAATTTTTTAATTTAGAGCGCATGTTTCTGCAACTTATTTCAATTTTTAAATCACTTGAAAAACATGAAGCGTCAGCAATTATATACGCATCGCTTGCGAATTTATATTATATCGCTGCAGTAGATGATCACGTGTTAAAAACTGAAATTCATATGAACAGAATGTATGACTACGCGGATATAGCAATAAAATTAAGCCCAAATAAACAACCACCTAGAAAATTGTTAGCGGCAGAAATATATGAAATGTATGGTAGTTTTTATGTTCAACCAGCACCTTTGAAAGCACAAAAAGCCTATATTTTATCTTTGCAGATTATAGAGCATCAATGCAAAGATGATAGGATCCCTTATTTTAGTCTCAAAGGAATGGGCGTGTGTTTAAAAAAATTAGCAACATTACGAATAGAACAACAAGACTATAGCGATAATTATTGGCAAGATATTGATGCTGATTTGCAAATGGCAATTAGATATTTAAATGATGCGCTTACTTATTACGATAAACATTTGCAGCATTCTAATTTAAAGAAAAATGATTGTGTGGTTATGTTAAGCCAATGTCATTTTCAATTGGGCTTGCATTATGAGAAATTACTCAACGCGAAACCTGATTCTTTAGATCCTGCTTTAATTGAACATAGATATCTGAGAGCGGTATACCTTGCTAATGAATGTGAGGATTATCATTTAATCGCTAAAATACACTATCAATTAGCCAATTTTTACTACTTCCATCAAAAATTTGAAAATGCGGTATCGTCTTGGAACGAGTCAGTTAAAAATTATATTAAAGCGATTATAAAAAGAATTGGCATTACACAACAACTGACACACTTATGTAATGAATATGAAGCCATTCAAAACATGGATTTGCAATCGAATACTCAAAAAAGAAATGTCTATAATGCATTATTAAGAAATTTAACACGTTATAGTGAAGAAATTAACCAGCAAATGCCAATTCCACACCGTCGTCAAATATCCGCGTTCTTAAGAGATATGAATGAACAGTCTGGTGAAATTGAGGTACGCGATACTAAAGAGAAAGATCGCACTGAAAGCAGTAGTGGGATGGGCGTGAAACGGAGTCGCCAGTCATAATTCATATGCATTCAACATAAAGTAAAATTGATTTTAAAATAATTTGAAATATCTTTTCTTTTGTTGAGATAATCAGGGTTTGAAATTAATAAATTTGATGTTTTCTAATTAGGGCAGGAGGCTTGCATGAAAACGTTTGCCTATATTCCTCAAGGTCGTGGGGGATTCTTATCTAAAGCAACTATCGCATTGGGTTTTGATGCGCTTTACACGGATGGATTTTCAACATGCAATATTGTGATTTTCATTGGGGGTGACGCAGAAAAAACAGTTTTCTTATTTCATTTGGATCTCAATAGTTCTATGAATGAAATGAAGCAATACTTTGATTCTTTAAAGGAACCAAAACAAATTTTTATTTTAACTCATCCACAAGGTAAACGAGTGAGAGAGGAAATATTAATTTTTTTTAAACAAAAGATCACAGCAAAACCTGTAACTATTGATATAGACAATACTATTCATGCTATCTCCGCATCAATACAACACAATGAACATAATTCACTACATCCATTTATTAAACTGTGGTCTGATAAAGAAAAGCCTGAGGTTATACTTCATCATCCTCAAGAACAACGTTTCTTGACTGTTCATAAAATGGAAGAATGTATAGGCATAAAACACCGTGCGGTAACACGGACCTCGCGTGATAAACGACTGTTAATATTTAATGAACGATTTTGGGAACACATATTTGATTGGGAATTTAGTCCTGATGTGAAAAATGCTGCTAATAGAGAAGAGCTAGCACTTTTTTCCCAAAATGATCCTTATATAACTATTTCTAACAAGTTAACTATGCATGTTTTATCTATTCGCCACATTGTTCCTATTGGTGATGATCTAAAGACTCTCTCATTAGAAGTAGCAATTCATATAGAAACTTATCTGCATAATTATGATTATGACGCCATCTTCAAGAAAAATATGCAAGATTTACTGGCCAATAAAACAAAACGTACTGATTACACTCCGAGCACTAATGAAGATAAAAAATTAAAAGAGGATATTACAAAAATACTTGATACTAACTCGTCTAGTTATTTATTGATTAAAGAACTAATGAATAGCTACATAAAAAATGCGCCATCATCTGAATTTAAAACATGTATTTTAGACGAATTTTTTAGTTTTTGCAGACACTATGAAAACAGAAAAAAATATAGTGATTATCAATTAGAGAGAACCCGACAATTAGTCACCGCTGAAAGAATTTCTGATGCAGCGAAAAAAGCATATACTGAAAAGAAATATAACCCCGCATTAAATTTATTTATGGATGAGCTGAAATATTTAACAAAATATCAAATTAATAGCCATTCTAGTTTTGCTATCGCATTTCATAATCTAGGACGTACTGCTTTTAGATTAGGGCAATTTAGTGAAGCAAAATATTTTTTAAATATTTGTTTGCAATTGCGTAAAAATTTTGCGGAATCAGATATACAAAAAATCCAGCTGACTGAAAATGCATTAAAAGATTGCGATAATGAATTAGCAAAAATGAATGAGCGAAAAAAACCGGCACAATTAAAAATGTGACGATGGGTGAAACATAAGTTTTTGTAAAAAACGTTGCCGATATAGTTAAGTTGCCTAATATCATCATATTCGGCAACTTAAATGCTGTTAATTGACTTTAATGGATATCGTTAAAGTGATTGTAAAACTTTTTCAAGTTTATTACGCACTTCGCTGGCAATTTTGTTGATTTCGGGATTTTTTACCATTTCTAAAACTGCATTGGGGTCCATGATTTCAATATAGACTTTGCCATTTTCGGTTTGTCTAATGACTATATTACATGGCAACAATAATCCGATTGATGGATCTATTGTTAATGCTTGATGGGCGAATTGTGGATTACAAGCGCCTAAAATATGATAGGCCGGCATATCTAGATTTAATTTCTTTTTAAATGTTGCTGATACATCGATATCAGTTAGTATGCCAAAACCTTCTTTTTGTAATTCATTTTTGGTTTTGTCGAAAGCGGTTTCGTAATCGTAATCTACAAATTTTCCGAATCCATATTTACTGTTCATTTATTACTCCTGATTTATGGGCTAATTAATTCTTAAACTATTTAACATATACATCATAACGAGTATTCGTACTCGTATAAATTATAGATGGTTTTAAATGATTTAATGATGGCGCGGCTTTGGGACGTTTTACTACCACACGCTTTTTAGCAATTAATAATGCTAAATTTAATAATTCCGCTGAATCGATATCTTCACCAACAATTTCTCTTAATGCGCGTAATTCTTTTTTTACTAAAGCAGATTTTGTACGTGATGGATACATGGGGTCTAAATAGATTACATCTGGATGATTTTCTTTTTTATTTAATAATTGTTTTAAATAGGACAGACTATCAGTATTTAATAAATTCAAATCACAATTTTGAAGAAAATCTTCATTTTGTTGTGCGCGTATTAATCCGTCTGCAAGTAAGGCAGCGATGATAGGTGAACGTTCTATCATTTGTACTTTACATCCTAAACAAGCTAATACAAATGCATCTTGGCCTAATCCTGCTGTTACATCGAGAATGGTTGGTTTGTAATTGGATTTAATTCCTACTGCTTTGGCAATGAGTTGATTTTTTCCGCCACCTTGTTTTTGTCGGTATGCAGATTTACCCGTGAGGAAATCAACATAAATTGCGCCACCGTATTTATTTTGTTTATGGCATAGTTCTAAACGTTTTGTAGTGTAAATTAATAGCCAGTCGGTAGTGCATTGAGATAATTCGCAATAGGGTAAATTGAGTTGTGTTGCGAGATGTTGTGCACGATGTTTATTTTCTGGAGTGTCAGAGGAAATGGAGCAGTTGTAAATATTTAATGGCATAATTTATTCATTAATTTATTAAAACCACCCTCATCCGCCTTCGGCACCTTCTCCCGCAAGCGGGAGAAGGAAAACTAGATGTGTGTCGAAATCGATTTAAACCCTTTTAAATGATTGGCAAATTGAATCAAAGCTTGTATACCTGTTTGTTCAGCTTGTTTACACCATTCTTGCAAAGCGTCTAATAATTCTTTTTGTGATGCATTAGTACGGCGCCAAATTTCTTGCAATTTTTGACGATATTGATAAACCAATTGCAGCGCTTTATCTTCATTTAAAAGTTTTGTTAAACGTAATTTATTTTTTTCACTGATCAATGTCGTTTCACGAATTAATAATGATTTGGCGCGGTCATAAAGTTCACGACTTTTTTCACCAGCTTTTCTTTTCTCTTCATGAAACACAGGAATAATTACTGTTTTACTATATTGCGACATAATTTGAAAACGATTGAGAATAATCGCTTTTAGTGTTTCCATATCAATGCAATTTTTATTCTTGATAATTGCCAATTTAGGTGCAATTTTTTTAATTTGTGCTAATCGGAAAAAGCGTAATACTGAAATATAAAACCAGCCTAAATCAATTTCCCACCATTTTGATGAAAATTTTGCTGATGACCCAAAGGTGTGATGATTATTATGTAATTCTTCACCGCCTAGAAATAATCCCCAGGGCACAATATTGCGTGATGCATCTGGGCATTCATAATTACGGTAACCCCAATAATGTCCAATGCCATTTATCACACCAGCAGCAAAAAATGGAATCCAGATCATTTGCAATCCAAAAATGGTGATACCAGGTAATCCAAATAGTAACAAATCAATGATCGCCATCAGTGTAATACCGAGATAATTTCGCGGATGGTATAGATGACGTTCTAACCAATCATCAGGCGTGCCTTGGCCATAATGTTCCATATCATCACTGTTTTTTGCTGCTTCTTGATAGAGTTCTGCGCCTTCCCATAATACTTTGTTGATGCCAAAAGTTTGCGGGCTATGTGGGTCTTCCATGGTTTCACATTTTGCATGATGTTTACGATGAATTGCAGTCCATTCTTTAGTACGCATCCCTGTTGTTAACCATAACCAAAAGCGGAAAATATGACTAATGAAAGGATGTAAATCTAATGCACGGTGTGCTTGGCAACGATGTAAATATAATGTGACACTAATGATTGTCATTTGCGTTAAGATAAGTGTTGCAATGACGTAACCCCAAAAAGATAAATTTAAAATTCCATATAGCATGTAGATAGTAGCCTTTTGTCAAAGAAAAAAATTAATTAAATTTAATTCGAGAGTTAATTATATATGCCTGAATTACCCGAAGTAGAAACCGTAAGGCGTGGCATTATACCACACCTCATTAATCAACGTATTGTAAATGTCATTATCCGACAAGCGCAATTACGATGGCCTATTCCACCTTATTTTGCTAAAAACGTGAAAGGGCAAATTATTAATCAAATTACCCGTCGCGGTAAATATCTTTTATTACATACAGCGCAAGGTACTGTGATTATCCATCTAGGAATGTCAGGTCATTTACGTGTAATAACGCGTGAAGAGGATCCAAAAAAGCATGATCATGTTGATTTGATTATGGATAATGGTTGTTCAATGCGATTTAACGATCCAAGACGGTTTGGCACTATTTTATGGACTAATGATGACCCCATGCTTCATCCTTTATTGGCTGAATTAGGACCAGAACCCTTATCAGATGACTTTAATGCCGGTTATTTATTACAACGCGCACAGCGCCGTCATATTGCCATTAAACAATTTATTATGGATGGCAGAATAGTCGTTGGCGTGGGTAATATTTATGCCAACGAAGCATTATTTATGGCACGCATTCATCCTTTAGCAGCAGCAGGAAAAATTTCATTTAAACAATATAAAATATTAGTAGAGGCCATAAAAAAAATATTATCTGCAGCAATTGAAAGTGGTGGCAGCACCATAAGAGATTTTTTAAATAGTGAAGGAAAACCGGGATATTTTGTACAAAAATTACAAGTGTATGGACGTGTTGGTTTACCTTGTCATAAATGTAAAACAGTATTGGAAGAAATTCGTATTAGCGATCGTAGCAGTGTTTTTTGTTCAAATTGTCAGATTAAATATTAATTTATATGGGCTCTATTTCTTGATTATTTAATTCTACATTTGCTTTTTCTGTTTTTAAATTAATCATGCACAATCCGCTAATTAATAAAAATATTCCTGCAAACCAAATCGGTGCCGCAACATTTAAATCAGCCAGAAATGCTGAAGATAATCCGGTGATAGCAAATGTCAGTGCCATAATTGAACCCGTAATACCCATGACCCAACCTTGAGCATTTTCATCCACTTGATTAGAAAATAAAGTAATTATCATGGAATAAGCGATAGCAACAGCGGCTCCAATCGGCGCAGTAAAGATCCAAAGCCAAATAACTTGATGTGTTAAGACTGAGAATAGCGTGAGTATTGCCGCGAATATCAATCCGATAATAATTGTTGGAATTAACGCATATCGTTGTGAAAAATAATTGACTAAAAAACCAAATCCTAAGCCAAATCCACCTGCTAATACCGCCATAAATAATCCAATTTGAGACGTGTCAAATTGATAACGACCTGCTAAAAACATTGAAATAAATGAATAATAGCTACTCCACCCTAATAACATTAATAAAAAAATTACCGATAGATGTCGCACTTTATCATGTTGAAAAGCAGATATAAAAATAGTTATCGCTCTATGTAATTTAACATTGATAGTACCTTTTTTGTTAAATGTTTCACGAAATAATTTAATTAATAATAATGCATTGATTAATGATATCAGTGCAGCAAAATAAAATGGTGTCGATAAATTAAACCATGATACAAAATGATTATTTGAGAAAAATGCGCCGCACAGTGGGCCACAGACAAAACCAAATGAGCAGAAAAATAAAATGTAGCCTATATTGCGTGTTTTATGTTCTGGGGTGCTGATATCAATAATAGATGCTTGTGCAATGGATTGACTGCCGGCAGTAAATCCAGCGATGATTCGGCCTAAAATTAATAATGTAAAACTATGAATATCGACTGCAATTGCTGCGGCTAAATAGCCGATGACTGATCCGATTAAACTAATTAATAATGATTTTTTTCGACCAATAATATCTGAAAGATCGCCTAAATAAGCTGCGCCAAAAAACCAACACAACATAAAAATGCTGATGGTGAAACCAAAAGCGAAGTGTCGCATTGTTAAATTCGCTGCAATATTTATAAAGCCACTTTGCGGATCCACTAATAAAGTATTTAATATAGGGAATAATAATCCTAATCCCATACCATCTACAAAAATAGCAAGAAATAGAGGTGCAGCAGCGGAGAAAAATTTTGGAGAATTCATAGACAAGATCTTCCGGTTTGATCGAACACAAAATTATATCATAGTAAAAGGTGCGAGGCATTAATAAGTGGGGGAATAGATTTTTTTTATTCGCTCCGAGGGGGGCGCGGAGTATTAAAATGTATTGAAGATTAATTTAGCACCCCCTCATCTACCGAAGTCACCTTCTCCCGCAAGCGGGAGAAGGAAAAAAAGGGGAGGTGGTTTGCTCTATTATTATTACTCGGTATAAAATTTGTTTTTTATTATTCAAGGAGGAGTGTATGAAAAAATTAATTTTTTTAGGCGCATTAGCTTTCGGTATTTTGATAAGTAGTATTGCTTTTGCAGACATTACTATCCCAATGTATCTCACAGCGGCTCATGGTCAGGGTAAATTTATTGGTAATATTGTCGCTTCTGATACATCAGGTGGATTAATGTTAGTGCCACACTTAACTGGGTTAACACCTGGTGCACATGGATTTCATATCCATCAAAATCCCAGTTGTGATAATAATGGTATGGCTGCTGGTGGGCATTTAGATCCAAGTCATACTAATCAACATTTAGGTCCAAATAATCCGAGTGGTCATTTAGGGGATTTACCTGTTTTAATTGTTGATCAAAATGGGAAAGCATCTACGCCCGTTGTTGCTTCTCGATTAAATACAGGATTTTTGAAAGGGCATACGTTAATGATTCATCAAAATGGTGATAATTACTCAGATATTCCTGAAGCGAATGGTGGTGGTGGACCGCGAGTTGCGTGTGGGATTGTGCCTTAACGTAAAAATTTCTTATCAATTTTGTCATTCCCGCTCGCACAGAAAATAGCGGAAATATATATCTATCAAGCGGGAATCTATTTCTGAATTTATAACTTGTATTGATTACTTATTAATAGGACTTCGATAGTTATTGCGCTATAGATTCCCGCTTGATAGTTCAATATTTTTTACAAATTTTTATCGTGCGGGAATGACACAACCAATAATTTTACAATCTAGTAATTAAATATATTTTTATTTGCCGAGATTTTCCTTTAACCAATTACCTATATCCATAATTTCTTCAGGGCAGACTGTATGAGCCATATTATATTTATGCCAAGATGCTGGATATTTCAAATCATGTAGGCGTTTATAAGTCATCTCACCCCATTGCATTGGAATTAACGGATCATGTGTACCATGCGCCAAAAATATGGGAATTTGCGCGTTTGCTGCATGAATTTCTCGCGCTAAATTTTCGGGCGCTGGGACAAAGGTAGATAATGCAATAATTCCGCCTAATTGCGCGGGATATCGTAAACCCGTGTAAATTGCAATTGCACCACCTTGTGAAAATCCAGCCAAAATGATTTTATTTGATGGAATTCCTTTTGCGAGTTCTTCGCTAATAAGTTGTTCAACGGCTTGAGCAGATTCAGTAATACCTTCAACATCTTCTGCTGCGCGATGATCTAACGCTGGAATATCGAACCATGCACGCATGACATAACCATTATTAATAGTAACCGCACGCATCGGTGCATGGGGAAAAATATAACGAATGGGCAACTGAGTAATTTGATTAAATTGTGGCACTATAGGCGTGAAATCATGACCATCTGCACCCAAGCCATGCAAAAAAATAACACTGGCAACGGCTTTTTCTTTTGGTTCAACGATGACAAATTCTAAAGGTTTTGTTGGCATGTAATCTCCGACGATATATAGTACTACCCGAATTAAAAATGATGAATAGGTCAATATATATGGGAATTTGCATGAATACAAAAATATTTAGTGTGACTTTGTTAATCACCAGTTTTTGTTTAATGATTAATATTACTGGTTGCGGTCAATCAGGACCATTGGTTTTACCTAAACCGACTGTTGTAACATCTGGAGCAACATCAACAATGCCTGCAGCGAATAATAAAACTTCTAACACAGCATCTCCTTCTACTGCTATTAAAACTGTGACCTAAAATGACAGATTCAGCTTTTTTATATCAACAAAATACATTATTTATAGAAAATTGTAGTGTATTAGAAATTGTGAAGGAATTTGGGTCGCCTTGTTATATTTATTCACGTGCAGCGATAGAAAATAAATGGCGACAATTCAGTGACGAATTACAACATCAACCACACTGTATTTGTTATGCCGTTAAAGCAAATAGTAATTTAGCAATTTTAAATCTTTTAGCACAATTAGGATCGGGTTTTGATATTGTTTCCATTGGTGAATTAGAGCGTGTATTAGCGGCAGGTGGTAATCCTAAAAAAGTGATTTATTCTGGTGTGGCGAAATCACATGAAGAAATAGCGCGTGCATTAAACGCTAATATTTATTGTTTTAATGTCGAATCAATGCCCGAATTGGATCGAATTCAAGCCATTGCTAAACAATTAAATACCGTTGCATCCATTGCATTTCGCATCAATCCCGATATTTCAGTTGAAACACATCCTTATATCACAACGGGGTTAATTGAAAATAAATTTGGCATCAGTTTTAAAGAAGCGCTGACCTATTATGAATATGCAGCAACTTTATCGAATGTGAGAATTGTGGGTATTGCTTGTCATATCGGATCACAATTATTGGATGTCGCACCATTTTGTGAAGCATTAACAACCCTGCTGAAATTAATTGATTTACTGAAATTACGCGGCATTATTATTGAGCATATCGATATTGGTGGTGGATTAGGTGTGCCATATCAAGACAATAAAGCACCAGAAATTAAAGAATATTTACAGGCACTGTTAACGCAATTTGATAAACGAATAGAATCACTCATTTTTGCACCAGGCCGCGCAATTGTGGCAAATGCAGGCATTTTAGTGACAAAAATTGAATACATTAAAAAAACACATAATAAATATTTTGCTATTGTGGATGCAGGGATGAATGATTTAGTGCGTCCAGCATTATATGAAGCTTGGCATAATATTCTTCCAGTGACATTAACAAGTCATAATAAAACACATAAATATGATATTGTTGGGCCAGTTTGTGAAAGTAGTGATTTTCTTGCAAAAGACAGAGAATTAGCTATTGCTGAAGGTGATTTATTAGCGGTAATGACTGCAGGTGCTTATGGATTTACCATGAGTTCTAATTATAATTCACGGCCGCGTGTTGCTGAAATTATGGTCGATGATAAAGCGGCGTATGTGATACGCGCAAGGGAATCAGTGGTAGATTTATATCGTGATGAAAAATTGTTACCGGAGAAAGTATTTCATGAAAATCCAGTTTACTAAAATGCATGGTTTGGGCAATGATTTTGTGGTGATTGATAGCACGCACCAAAAAATTCAGTTATTTGCGCCACTTATAAAGAAATTAGCGGATCGTCATACGGGGATAGGATTTGATCAGTTATTATTAATTGAGCCTGCGCAACAATCGAACTTAGATTTTAATTACCGTATTTTTAATGCTGATGGCAGTGAAGTTGCACAGTGTGGTAATGGTGCGCGGTGTTTAGCAAAATTTATTCATGATAAAAAATTATCAGATAAAAGTATTATTAATGTAGCAACACAAAATAATATTATGCAATTGTTTTATGAAAATAATGATCGCATTAAAGTATCGTTAGGCGTGCCAAGATTTGATCCAAAATTGATTCCCATTAATGCAGAGCGGGAATCTATATTACATTCTCTTTTTGTTGCCGGTGAAGAGTTTAAATTTTTTGCATTATCTGTAGGAAATCCTCATGCCATTATTGTAGTGAATGATGTGCAAAAAGCGCCCGTTTCTCTCGTTGGAAATGCATTTGCTAAAAATGCATTTTTCCCTGAAGGTGTGAATGTTAATTTTATGCAAATTATCGATAAAAATAATATTAAATTGCGTGTTTACGAGAGGGGTGTTGGTGAAACTCAATCGTGTGGCAGTGGTGCTTGCGCATCTGTTGTTGCTGGTCAGAAAATGAATTTGTTAAATGAAACTGTCAAAGTCAGTTTGATAGGCGGTGAGTTAAATGTCAGTTGGAAAGGTGATGGTGAGGTTGTGTATTTAACTGGAGATGCTGAAACTGTGTTTGATGGTGTGATCGAGATTTAAATCTCATTATTTTTCCCTTCTTCCGCAACCGGGAGAAGGAAAAATTACCGTAATTATGCTTTATAAACTCCAAATTATCTTATTTGAAACGAAGGCTCGCTTGCTGCTTTTTTATTTTCTGATGGTAAAGCGGTCTCTGTATTCTCAATTTTTTGTCGTTTTTCAATCGTGCCCTCTATATTACTATTTAATGTTGTTTGTAATGATTGAGCTAATAATAGCGTAGTAGAGTCACGTTTATTACTTTTTGATTCCTCATTCATGGATTGATCGGCGCTAACAGTTTCAGAATGAGTCAGAGGTGGTGTTTTTTGAGTTTCTAATTGGTTAATTCGGTTCTTTATGGCATTTAATAACAATTTTCCACCATCTGATTCAGGATATGATTTTTCAATATGATCATAAATTTTTTGTAGATAAGCTATGTCATCGAAAATATTGATAATGAGTTGATTGAGGTCACTATTCATAGCTCTTATAAGGATTGACATAAAATCAAACTTTTGTTTGTAGGGCAGCTGTATAGATTTTATTGCATGTTGAGACATTAAATTGATTATTTTATTTAAATTAGTCATACATAATGTGAGCAAGCTTTTATCTTTGCAAAACGCAGTTCCAGCAACTGCAAGCGTTAAAATATTATACTGACCTTCTGTTAGTTTAATATAGGCTTTTGTAACATTATCGCTAACATGTGTTTGTGAAAAAATGTCGATAATTTTATCTTTATTGTTTGATGAGATACAGTAGTCAAATACTTCAACTAAACAGTGCATAATTGCAAAACGGGCTAGCTTAAACATATCAAATGTCACTGATGGTTGTTGTTTAATAAGCGCCAAGATACGCTTTTCTATGACTTGTAAAATTATTGTATATTTAGTGTAATCAATCTTAAATGCGGTAGTATATAAATTTTCAACTGCTAAAATCATTAAATCTATATCACTAAATGAATTTATTAAGAGGTCGATTAAATTCTGATTGCTATAAGACAGGGTAGAATATATCGGTTCATAAGATACCGGTAATTTTAATAATTCATGAATTTTTTCACCTACCGTGGTTATAAGAAAACTGATAATATCAGCGTGTTTATTCAGTCTAATTGCTACCTGAATAGTAGTTAATTTTAAATTTACCTCACGTTTAACATGGGCTTGTGCTTCAAATATAAGTTGTGATGATTGTTCTATTCCTAACTGGGTTGCACAATATTGTAATGGTGCCAATTCATTGCTTTCCAATGCAATTGAAAATATGGTTACATTCCATCTATTTTTGGCTAACAAAGCGGTAGAAAATTGCTCGGGTGTAAGAATTTTTTCATCTAATATTTGTTTGCAAAAATCAATTTTATTTTTGGCGATTAAATAATGAATGCCATTACAATATTCTTTATGGGATTCATGCCAAGTGCAAAATATTGCTTGTGCGGCATGATCTTTTAATAATTTAAAATAAGCTAACGCTTTTGCATTATTATCATTGCAATATGCGGAATGTATTTGATTAGTGTAACGAATGGTTGTATTTGATATGTTTAACTCAGATCGATTTCTCAATTCAACTCTTTGCTTTTGCTCTTGATGCGGTTTTAAGATTGCATCATTGATGGTTTGTTGAGAGCAATGCTCTGCTAATTTATTTACATTATCAATATTATTATTAGCAAGGCAAAGTTCAAGTAAACTGATGGTGGTGTTTTTATCATGATAAGTTAAGGGTTTTAATAAAATCTGTTCAATACTCTGTGGGCACCTTTCTTTTAATAATGCTAAAGTTTCGGAAATATCTGCATCTGGGAACTCCTCAAGCAAGGAGTGTAATATGCCATAAATGATGATTTTATAAGAGTGTTCTGAATCATCTTCAGCTTGATCTTCCTCTACAATGGTTTCCTCACATTCAGCATTAATCATTTGATCCTGTTCATCATTGTTAAAAAAATCAAGGACTTTTTTAGCAACTTCAAAATGATGGGATAGCCAAAAGGTCTGAAAAATATTGAATTCATTTTCATTTTTTTGTTGAAAAAGAGATTTGCATTTGTCAGTGCCAAGAAATTTGACCGTCATATCAAAAAATTCAATAGGTAATTTCTTTTGTTCGGCTAGAATATAAAATATATTGCAATAATCTTGATCATTTATGTCTATTTTTTGAGTGCATAGTTCTAATCCGGTTTTTTCTAATTCTGGAAACTGATTTAATAGTGCAAAAAACACATAGAATTTTTGGTTATTATAAGCGGTTTTTAGATACATATTTAAATCAGATAAATCAATCTCACTTAATGCATTCGGATTTGTTTCTATTGTAGTTCGTAAATGTTCTGCAAAAAGGGGATCTGAAGATGATAAAGACTTTTCGATTAATCGTCTGATAGGATTTGGTACATAAACATTCTGTTTAAAATCAGGGTGTTGTTGCAAAAATTGTTGTGTCAATTTTGATGCATGATGATTGGGGATGATGATATTTTTGTCTAAAGGTGCGCGTGTATTTGGACTGATAGGATTTTCACTTGCTAATAATGTTTTTGCGTATTCAAGCTCGTATGTGAATCCATCAGATAAAACAACGGGTTCGCAAAAAATGAGTTGTGACAGGACGCATATATAGTCTGCTGAAATATTTTTATTGTTATCTTGTGACACAGTTAATGGTTGTTTAACGGGTGCTTGATTTTCTGCTGTAATGTTTACATGGGCATTATTAACAGAGGGTTCATTCGTTGATACGGATGATTCGTGGATAGCTTCTAGTGGTGATGTATTCATGATAATTTTTAAACACAATATAGATATAATAATAATTTAATAAATTTCGGGTGGTGAATTATACATGAAACCTTAATTAATGCAATATCAATAGTGCGATCCTATTTTTTCATCAGCACAGAGAAAAATAGATCGAATGCCACATAGTTAATAAATTCTGGCGAAAATTGCTTTTAAATATTGAGTTTCAAGTATAGCTGGGTGAATTGGATGATCAGGACCTTGATGACCTAGTTCAATTATTTGTAATGTTTTATTTCTTGCTAAACTGGTGCTACGTAAAATATCAATCAAAGTATTTTGATCTAAATGCTGTGAACAAGATGCAGAAATTAAAATGCTATCTGGCCTTAACAATTGCATCGCTAAATCATTAATACGCCGATAAGCGATCAGCCCTTCTTTAATATCTTTTTTACGTTTAATAAATGCAGGCGGATCCAAAATAATAACATCAAATTGCTCTTTAGCATTTTTTAAATGAGTTAATGCTTTGAAGGCGTCATCATGAATAATTTTAATTTTGTCTGAAACATGATTTAATTTTGCATTAAATTCAACTTGCGATAATGCTGGCATAGAACTATCAATAACATTGACCTCTTTTGCACCTGCAACGGCAGCTTGTATAGCCCAAGCTCCCGCATAGCAAAACACATCTAATACGCGTTTATCTTTAACATATTTCATCATATTAACGCGATTTATGCGGTGATCATAAAACCATCCTGTCTTTTGGCCTTGCCAGATGTTGGTTTGAAATTGGGTATTATTTTCTTCAAGTATTATTTCTTTCGGTGGCTCACCATGCAAGGGCTCCACATAATCAGGCAAATTTTCTAATTTACGTGCATTAGAGTCGTTGCGTAATAAAATGGCGGTGGGTTTTAACAGTGTTATTAATGCTTGTTTGATAACTGGCAATAATAATTCTATACCAGCAGTATTTGCTTGTACTACTAAGACATCATTAAATCGATCAATTATTAATCCAGGTATATTATCACTATCACCATACACTATGCGATAAAATGGTTGTTTAAATAATCTCTCTCTGAGTGTTAACGCAGATTTAAAGCGCTCAATAAAAAACGTGTCATCAATTGTTGCATTTATTTCTCTTTGTAATAAACGCACACTGATTAATGAATTAGGATTAATGTATCCAGTGCCTATTGTTTTATTTTGATGATCGAAGATATTGACCAATTGTCCTGATGCAAATTGATTTAATGGCGTTACACTGGTATTTATTTCATTACTATAAATCCACAAGTGTCCACCTCGAATTCTGCGGTCTTCATTTTTTTTCAATTGTAATGATGGGTATAACATGTACTACTCCAGTTTTGTGACTCAAAGAAAAGAAAAATTCTAAGTGTTACCTCAGGCAATCATTTTAAACGGTAAAATCCGATTCGCAACATTCATATAAAATGGTATATATTATCGCTTCTTTATGGGTGATTATCGAGGAATAAGTGATGCAAGTAATAAAAATGACCGATCTGAATTTAAATAATCAGCGGGTGTTAATCCGTGAAGATTTTAATGTACCTATGCAAGATGGCAAAATTGCCAATAATGCGAGAATTATTGCAGCATTGCCTACCATAAAATTAGCTTTGGAGGCAAAAGTACAGATCATATTAATTTCCCACTTAGGTCGTCCAGAAGAAGGACAATATCAAGCAGAATTTTCTCTTAAACCGGTTGCTGATGAATTAGCGCGATTGTTAAATCATCCTGTGACATTACAAAAAGATTGGTTAAATGGGGTGAATGTAGCAGCGGGTGACATAGTGCTGTGTGAAAATGTGCGATTTAATAAAGGTGAAAAAAAGAACGATGAAACACTCGCAAAAAAAATGGCAGCTTTATGTGATGTTTTTGTAATGGATGCATTTGGTACCGCGCATCGCGCAGAAGCATCGACTTATGGAGTTGCACAATTTGCAAAAGTGGCTTGTGCAGGTCCTTTGTTAATTGCTGAATTAACTGCATTAGAAAAAGCATTAATTCAACCGAAACATCCTGTGGTAGCCATTGTTGGTGGTTCCAAAGTTTCAACAAAATTAGAAGTATTAAATGCATTAATTGAAAAAGTCGATACGTTAATTGTCGGTGGTGGTATTGCAAATACATTTATTGCTGCAGCTGGGTTGCCCATTGGTAAATCATTATATGAGTCATCTTTTATTCCCGAAGCGCAACGATTATTACAATTTGCAAAACAAAATAATAAACAAATATTATTACCCAGTGATGTTGTCGTTGCCGCAGAATTTTCTGCTAATTCGCCTGCGCAAATTAAATCAACAAAAGATGTTTCTGCTGCAGACATGATTCTTGATATTGGTCCAGATACAGCAGAGCATTATGAATCTTATTTAAAAAATGCCGGCACAATTATTTGGAATGGTCCTGTGGGTGTTTTCGAATTTCCTGCATTTGCATACGGTACTCGAAAGCTCACATTAGCTATTGCGCACAGTAATGCATATTCTCTTGCTGGTGGTGGCGATACTGTTGCAGCGATTGAACAATTTAATGTCGCAGATAAAATTTCTTATATTTCTACAGGCGGTGGGGCGTTTTTGGAATTTGTTGAAGGTAAGAAGTTACCTGCTGTGGCCATCTTAGAAGAAAGAGCGAAAGATTAATAATTTTTATACGTTTTTGCTAAAGTGATAAATGATTTTAGTTAATAATGTCTTCATGCTAGGTTAAAAAATATTGAGATAAGTCTAAATTATGAATAAAAAATGCCACATAACAGATTATGAGTTTAAGTTAACAGATAAATTCTTTTTTGATACCAATATTTGGTTTTATTTAATTGGCCCTACTGAAAATCCAGATAAAAATGCACATATATATATGTCCGCTTTGGAAAAAATGCAGCAGAGCGAATGTAAGATTTATATAGATGTTATTGTCTTATCTGAATTTATCAACAGATATGCTAAATATTTGGCATTGAAAGAATTTAATATTGATGTGCATCAATATGAAAAATTTCGTGAAAATAAACAATTTAAAGTTGTTTCATCAGCAGTAAATAACGCATGCAAAAAAATATTAGCGATAGCAGAGCGAATATCAAGTGATTTTGAATCAGTGGTGCTTAATGAAATTCTTTCTCTTTATTCAGATAATAAAGCTGATTTTAATGATCAAATATTAGAAAATATATGTATTACTAATAATTTGAAATTGGTTACTCATGATATTGATTTTAAACAGGCAAAATGTGAAATATTAACCGCGAATTATAAATTATTGCATTAAAATCCATGAGAATTTTATAAGAAAATAGTCAAAGGCTTATTATATCCAGATACAGCAAATGCTATCTCGCAAAAGGAGATGCGATTATGAGTATGTATCTACTGACTAACTCCATGTTTGAAATCTATCCTCGATCAAAAAGAGGTTCTCCTTCAATATTGCTATGTTTAATAAAACAAACTTATAAGTTTTATATGTTGCTTATAATAAACTTTTGATAGGGTAATTGCCGGTTTTATCATTATATGCTATGTTTAATTAAGGCAACTTATAAACTATTTAAGTGGATTGAAATAAACATGGCAAAAGTAAGTAATATTGCGAAATCTCCTCCCGCAGCCGTAGAAAGCCTCCTCATTCAATTAGGACGGAATATACATATTGCACGTATCCGTCGAGGTTTGCGGTTAGTGGACTTAGCTGAACGAATTGGTATTTCTCGCTATGTCATGTCTGATATTGAGAAAGGTAAGCCTACTACAGCTATTGCAGCTTATATAGGTGCATTGTGGGCCCTAAGATTGACAGATGATTTAGTCAATATTGCTGATCCTGATAGGGATATTGAAGGAAAAGCTTTAGAGAGCATACGCGCACCTAAAACAGCAGCAAAACGAAAGAAGGTATTAGACAATGACTTCTGAACGACAATGTTTTGTATATATTGTTCCGCCTGGATCGACAAAATTTGTAACGGCTGGGCGTTTTCAAATATCTCAAACACGTGAAGGTATTCCTATTGGTGAGTTTGTGTATGGCAAAAAATATATGGAAAGAATTGATGCCGTGGAATTTGATCCTGTTGAATTACGATTGAGCCAATTGCATTACAAAACAGTAAAATTAAATGGTTTTTTTGGTGCTATTCGAGATGCTATGCCGGATTTTTGGGGACGAAAAATTATTGAATGTCATATAGGAAAAACGAATCTTGATGAATTTGATTATTTAATGTACGGAGCTGATGACCACGCGGGCGCTTTAGGATTTGGTTTAAATGTAACTCCACCTGCTCCACGTAAACATTTTAATAAAACGTTAGACCTTGAATTAGTACAAGAAATGGCAGAAATTATTTTGAGAAATGAAAATTCGACTAACTTTCCTTTAACAGATTTGCAACAAGTACAAGAATTTCTTCTTGAAGGTACCTCTATGGGCGGCGCACGTCCAAAAGCAGTTGTAGAAGATGATAATAGTTTATGGATTGCCAAATTTGGTAGTCCTTATGATAGATGGAATTTCCCGCTTGTAGAATTTAGTCTCCTTAATTTAGCAGAAAAATGTGGCATTAATATCGTTGATCATAAAATGACAAGAGTGGCAAATAAAGATGTACTGATGGTTAGACGGTTTGATAGAAATAAATCTGAAAAAGGTTATTCTCGATATCGTATGGTGAGTGCATTAACATTATTAAAATCGGATGATAATCCTACTGTCCGTGAAAATTGGTCTTATTTAATATTGGCTGATGAAATACGTCGTATAAGTGCGCATCCAAAAGTAGATTTACAGGAATTATTTAAGAGGATGTGTTTTAACGCATTAGTTTCAAATTTAGATGATCACCCACGAAATCATGCAATATTAGCTAAAGATAAAGCTTGGCAATTAAGTCCTGCATATGATTTAACACCAACACCATCTATTGCTAAAGAAACTCGAAATTTAGCATTGTCATGTGGTTTATATGGCAGATCAGCACAAAAAAATAATTTATTAAGTGGATGTGATCGCTTTCTTTTGTCAAAAGAAAATGCAGAAAATATTATTAATAATATGGTTAAAATAATAGGTGATGAATGGTATTCTACATTTCGTTATGCAGGCGTGAGTGAACAAGATTGTCAAAGGGTCAGTTCAGCATTTTTAAATGAAGGTTTTTTTTACGCAATGTAATTCTATTAATTGTTAATAAAATATCGATAGCAAGAAATAAAATATAATTAATTTGCTTTACAACACTTTTTAGCTTTTGGTAACAACATCCAATATTTTCCTGGGCTTTTCATATGACCTGCAATAAATGCAGCTTCATCACCAGCGCCCCAATAAATATCACCACGGACTATGCCTTTAATTGCGCCACCAACATCTTGTGCAATTAATAGCTGATTAAATGGCTTTAATTGATTTGAATTTATTTGAGGGATGCCTGTATTTAGCCAAATAGGTACACCTAGCGGAATATAATTATTATCAATGGCTAAAGATCCTTTTGGTGTGAGTTGCACACCTTCTTTACCAGTTGGTCCACCTGATCCAATGACTTTAAAAAATACATACGATTTATCGTGATTCAATATATCGTTAATTTGAGTGGGATGTTGCATTAACCATGCGCGGATCGATTGTAATGAAATATCTTGTTTGCTGAGATAATTATTTTCTAATAACACTTCGCCGATAGCGGTATATTGATGGCCATTATCAGCGTCATATCCAATTAATAATTGTTGATGATTGGGTAATTCAATAATTGCAGAACCTTGAATTTGCGCAAAAAATACATCGATTGGATTATTGGCCCAAGCGATTACATCTGTATTAGCTTGAATTGCTCCATTATTGATTGCTGCGCGATCAGGATAAGGCATTAAAGTATTATTTTTTAATTGACCAACGATATATTTTCCGCTGAAGAGTGGATTAAATAATCCCAAATTTATTTTTATTAAATCATGAGGAACAGCATAGATCGGCGTAGTATAGTTTTGATCTTTTGTGTGGCTCGCATGTAATAACGGTAAGTAATAACCAGTAAATAATCCGTGTGGATTAAAATTATTAAAGACGTAATAGGGTACAAACCATTGTTCAAAAAATTGTTTAGTGTTAATTGCATTTGTGGCAGTAATATTATTTGCAGCTAAACAAATTGTTTGCCATTGTCGATTATTTCCACTTTGAGTCAATTTGCTATAGGGGTTTTGTGGATCGCGTTTTAATATTTCCTGGCAGGATAGACGAAAGGCATTAAATGCTTGGGTTTCGTCACCCGTTTCCCAATTGGGTAAGTGTGAAAAAGATGATTTAATTAAAATAAGGTGAGGTCCAAACGTACCGTAGTAATAAAATAATGCAAAGCAAGCAATTAAAATTGCAATAATTACAGTGAAAATACTTTTTTTAAGATAATGCATAACATTTTCCGATCAGATATACTAACTGACCTTGCATTTTAACATACAACCACAAATTTTAATCAATTTTTTTGGATACATTCTATGCCACTACGACGTACAAAAATTATTGCTACATTAGGGCCATCAACTGATGATTCCGTTATGCTAAAACGAATTATTGAAGCGGGTGTTGATTTGGTGCGCTTAAATTTTTCACATGGAAAAGCAGAAGATCACGCTAAACGATTACATCAAGCACGTGAAGCTGCTGCATCATTAGATAAAGAAATAGCAGTTATGGCAGATTTACAAGGTCCTAAAATTCGTATTGCGCGATTTAAAAATAAACAAATTTGCTTACATGAAGGAGACACTTTTACTTTAGATGCCTCATTAGCTGATGATGTCGGTGATGAACAACAAGTAGGGATTGATTATAAAGAATTACCGCATGATTTACATGTTAACGATATTTTATTATTAGATGATGGCCGATTAGTTTTTAAAGTGAAAGAACTCATTGGGAATAAAATCATTTGTGATGTACAAGTGGGTGGCGTTTTATCGAATAATAAAGGAATTAATCGATTAGGCGGTGGTTTATCAGCGAAAGCACTAACAGATAAAGATCGCGAAGATTTAAAAACAGCAGTTTCTTTAGGTGTAGATTATGTAGCTATTTCTTTTCCGCGTAGTGCAGCAGATATTAATGAAGCGAGAGAATTATTAAATAAAGAAAATAGTAAGGCGGGCATAGTCGCAAAAATTGAACGTGCAGAAGCAGTACACGCGTTAGATGAAATTATTAAAGCGTCTGATGCTGTTATGGTTGCGCGTGGTGATTTGGGTGTGGAAATTGGTGATGCTGAATTACCTGCTGTACAAAAACATATTATTCAACGTGCGCGCACATTAGATAAAGCCGTTATTACTGCAACACAAATGATGGAATCGATGATCCATAATGCAATTCCTACGCGTGCAGAAGTATTTGATGTGGCCAATGCAGTCATTGATGGTACTGACGCGGTGATGTTATCTGCTGAAACAGCTACCGGTGAACATCCTGCTAAAGTGGTTGAAGCAATGGCGAGAATTTGTTTAGGTGCTGAACGTCAAAAACGCACGCAAATATCAGGTCATCGTGTCGAATGTCATTTCACCCGTGTTGATGAAGCAATTGCAATGGCTGCGATGTATACCGCAAATCATTTAAATATTAAGGCAATTATTGCATTAACTGAATCAGGTTCTACACCATTATGGATGTCGCGTATTCGATCTGGTATTCCCATTTATGGATTATCTAGAAATATTGATACACAGCGTCGTATGACATTATATCGCGGTGTTTATCCTGTGAATTTCAATGTGACGTCATATCCTTTTGATCAGGTTAATAAAATGGCAATAACTGAATTAAAAAAACATCATATTGTTGAAACCGGTGATTGGGTAATTATCACGCGGGGTGATTTAATTGGTGTGCACGGAAAAACGAATGAGATGAAAATTATTCAGGTTGATAGTGATAAATAAGATTTTTTTTAATTTTAAATTTGAGGAGAATTTATGGCACTTATTTCTTTACGACAATTGTTAGATCACGCAGCAGAACATCATTATGGCGTTCCTGCATTTAATGTGAATAATTTGGAACAAATGCGCGCCATTATGGAAGCAGCTGATGAAACGAACAGTCCTGTGATTGTGCAAGCTTCTGCTGGTGCTAGAAAATATGCAGGCGCGCCATTTTTACGTCATTTAATTTTAGCAGCGATTGAAGAATTTCCACATATTCCTGTCTGTATGCATCAAGATCATGGTGCTTCGCCGGATGTGTGTCAGCGATCAATTCAATTAGGATTTAGTTCGGTGATGATGGATGGTTCATTAAAAGAAGATATGAAAACACCATCTGATTTTACTTATAACGTCAATGTCACTGCAAATGTGGTTGCGATGGCACATGCGTGTGGTGTATCGGTTGAAGGTGAATTAGGTTGTTTAGGTTCACTAGAAACAGGTCATGCTGATAAAGAAGATGGATCAGGTGCTGAAGGTAAATTAACGCATGATCAATTATTAACTGATCCAGAACAAGCCGCGGCATTTGTAAAAGCAACAAAAGTAGATGCTTTAGCTATTGCAATTGGTACTAGCCATGGTGCTTATAAATTTACACGCCCACCTACAGGTGACATTTTAGCGATTAATCGCATTAAAGAAATTCATGCACGAATTCCTGACACGCATTTAGTAATGCATGGTTCTTCTTCAGTACCACAAGATTGGTTGGAAATTATTAATCATTTTGGTGGCGCAATGGGCAAAACATATGGTGTACCTGTAGCTGAAATTCAAGAAGGGATTAAACATGGCGTGCGAAAAATTAATATCGATACCGATTTACGCATGGCATCGACTGGTGCAATTCGTAAATTTATGGCGGAATTTCCTAAAGAATTTGATCCACGTAAATATCTAGGTGAAGCAACTAAAGCAATGAAAGGTATTTGCAAAGCGCGTTACGAAGAATTTGGTACTGCAGGATATGCGGATAAAATTAAAGTGATATCTTTGGAAAATATGTTTCATCGATATAAGAGTGGGGAATTAAATCCGCGGGTGAATTAAAATTTTCTATTATCGTAGAAATCGTAGCCTGGGTGGAGCAAATGAAGATATTTAATAATATGATAATGCTGCATGTTTATAAAGATATCAAATTTAACCATCGGCGTAACTCGGGAAATATTAATTTCCCGGGTTACGCAGTAGTTTTTAATAAAGGTCGTTAAAAGGTCCAGGCTACGTTATATTAATTTAAATTTCATTTGCTTCACCCAGGCTACATGTACTGAAGTAATATATTTAAAACCACAAAATTATTAGGTATAAATTAATATTATGAATAAATTCATTACGCCATTAAAAAATTTCTTTATAAACACACCTTCTTATCGCACACATCATAAATATGTATTAATTATTATTTTGATGTTATCCATTGTGGGGCAAGGTGCATCTGATCTTTATTTGCCTTCATTGCCCGCAATTACACATGCATTAAATAGCCCAAAACAAATCATTCAATTAACTATCGCAGTATATTTATTAGGATTTAGTTTATCGCAATTAATTTATGGTCCTTTGTCAGACAAGATTGGTCGACGTAAAGTGATATTAATAGGATTAGTCATTTGTACAATAGGCAGCATAATTTGTGCATTTGCCAACAGTGCAATCATATTAATTATTGGCAGATTTATTCAGGGAGCGGGAATTGGTGGTAGTGTTGCACTGACAAGAGCAATGATGCGCGATGTATTTCGAGGGAATCGCTTATCCCGTGTCGGATCGCAAATAGGGACTATTTCATCATTTACATTAGCTATGGCACCCACATTAGGTGGTTATTTACAATCTTGGTTTGGTTGGCGCGCCAGTTTTATATTTTTATTAATTTATTGTGGGACAGCGTGGATTATTGTGTGGCGTTTATTACCGGAAACCAATAAATCTTTTAATCCTATCGCAACACAATTGCGCACATTATCGGTCAATTATTTTTTACTATTATCTAATCGACAATTTATGGGCAGTGTTTTGTGTTCCAGTTTTGCATTATCTGGTGTAATAGCTTATGCCACTGCCAGTCCTTTTTTATTTCAAGTTACACTGAATTTTTCTCCAATAGCTTATGGTTGTTTAGCAGTATTTATTGCTGCTGGATTATCAATAGGTGCTTTTCTCAATACAAAATTAGTGATGCGATTTGGTATGCGTATGATGCTGTTAATTGGTGGCAATTTAATGGTTTTTGCCGGAATTTTAATGGCATCATTTTTTATGCTGGGACATGTTAATGTTTATGTCATTTTGATTCCCGTTATATTATTTATTGTTGGTGCGGGATTTATTTATTCAAATTCATTTGCCATTGCATTTACACCCTTTGCACATATGGCAGGAGTCGCTGGTGCATTATATGGTGCAATTCAAGTATTAGTTGCTGCATTAACTAGCGGATTAATGAGCATGTTGCATGAACATAATCAATTGCCATTATCCATTATATTTCTTTTTTTAGGCGCATTAACGATGTGGATGTTGGATTTTGTAATTAAGTGGGACAAGTGAAAACGTTAAAAATTATTGCTAATTAAAAAAAATGTCTGCTATATTAGCGCCCTTGTCATTTTCTTAAAAGGAAGTATGTTATGAAAGCTAAAAAGCATAAAGCAGGACGCAAGACAACACATGCAAAAACACATCGTACTAAATCACAAAATCCCACCCAAATTGCTAGAGAAAAATGGCGTTTAGCAGTTCAAAGATGTAAAGAAATCAATCGTCAATGGAAAAATAAATTAGCTGAAAAAACCACAGAATTTAAGAAAAAATTGGAAGAAATCGCTAATAGTTCTTATGCAAAAGCAGTAGAAACAGTTGCAAGTGATACCCGTCGTAGATTTGAAGCAAGAGCAAAAGCGATAGCGGCAGCTGAAGCGAAATTTGAGAAAAAATTTGAAAAAGTATTAGCAAAAAGAAACAAGCGACGTGGTAAAACAAAAAATGTATCTCGTAAACATGAAACCCATCCAACAACAACGCATGGCACATCTACTACCAGAAAATTGACTGGAAAAAGACGTGGCAGTAAGTCAACCGTAGCTACTCATGCTCATACAAATCATCAAACAACTACTACACCTCCACAGGGTAGTAAAAGACATGGTAGAAAAGCTGGTAGAAAATCTACTTCACACACTTTGGGGCATCGCACAACGACTCATGCAACTCAACGTGGTAGATCAGCAAAACGTCGCGTAGCAGTACGTTAATAAATCGCGTTAAGGGGTCAAGTATTATTTGTCAGCTTTCAAATCTATATAATTAATATTTAGATTGCATAAGAAAGTTGAGAGAGGATACTTGACCCCTTTATTTTTTTCTTATTAATGACAGGCATTTTTTCTATTAATTAGTCGATTGTGGATTTCGCGCTAAATCATTTAAATAGTTATTGTCTTAAAGACCTTTTTTATACAAGGTAATGGTTATCTCATGGTACTATTCTAGCCTACAATTATTATCTTCTTTTGTTATTAAAATAAGGATTTTTAATTTCTTTTTCAATCCTTGAAATGTCGATATTTTTTAGATATAAATTATCATTCCAATAAAATAAGCTGTTTATATTAGACATATTTTGTTTGTTCATTAGTTTAATAATATCAATATCTTTAGATTGATATTTATCAATAAGTTTATTGCTGAGAAACTGCTCAATAGTAGTAACTGCTTCTTTTGATTTATTTTTCGTATGAGCAAATGGCAGTTCAGATAATGCTTTTATAAGCATGTCGCCATTAAAAATTGTTTCAGGATCACCTTTAGGTCTCAAGACCCTGGCTAATTCACTACATGTTTGTTCTAATCTATTATTACGTCCGGTATTATTTATATTTTGGGTCGATGAGAAGAGGCGATATTTATCGTTATATATCTTATTAACCTCAATTGCATAAGGTTGTAACAATTGGATGATGATCATTGCATACAAACTGTAACTATTTGCTGCTTCTTTTTTGCTGGATAAATAGCTATTAATGGACTGTATATCAGGCAATAATTTACATAAAGTATTTAAATAGGTACAAGCTTGACTGCTGTCCATATCGATAGAGTCATAATTACTGTACATGTTTTTTTGATTAAATAAATAATTGATGAAAGATTTTGCCAATTTCTTTGCCATTTTTATTTTAAGATCATCTGGTATTAATTGGAATATTATTGTAACAGCGAGTTGAATAGGCTGAATTTCGTGTTTAGTTCTATTACTTAAACAATATTTGCAATAAGCTAATAACAGATTATGGGCCATATCAACATCTCTAACGCAACTACATAATCCAACCATGAGCTCAGTCACAACAGATGGTTCTAAATGATTACACATTTTAACAAAATCTGTGGTTGTTTTAACAAGATGTAAATATTCAAGGGCAAAAATAGCTCGACAGTTTATGGGTAATAGAGATATCAAACAATTAAATTCTTCAAATAGAGTAATTTTAGTTCGATGTTTATTGATAAATTCTAACTTTTTATCTTCTGGCAACAATTCACATATGGAAATTGCTGCTTGAATGGATAAATTAATATGTGGATATCGCAGATAAAACAAGTAGCAAGATTCTTTAGGAATAACTGTCAGTATTGAGAGTAAATTGTTTTCCGTGCGAATTAATAAACTGATTGCTTCTAGAAATTGTTGAATTTTATCTGATTCAACTTTTGTGATATTTTTCTTGTTGTTAAATATTTTAAGAATGAGTGCAAAGTTGGCAAGGTTTGCGTTGATTAATAAATCTTCATGAGACAATATTTCATCAACTAACAAGTTAATATTTTCTGAAAATATTATACTTAATTCATTACGCAAAATTCCATGTAGCGCTGGTACTATGGTTTTTATGTAAAATTTTAAAAATTCCGGCACTGCATCTGGTTTTATTTTCAATAATTTTAAAGCAAGTTCTAGGCAGAATAGTGGTTGAGAGTGAAAAATATTCGGATTAGGTAATATAAATTGTTCAGGAGTTTCCCGCTTGGTACGTGCTAAATCTAATATGAATGATTGTTGTTCAGCAGGATCAAGCAAATTTAAAATATTATCCAAAGTGGATTTACCATGCAATAAGTTGCAATATTTTCTTGCTAGTAGTAAGCGTTCTTCCGAATTGAATAATTTAAGAAGGTCTAATAGTTGGGATATGTTTGTAACTTTTAATGCTATTAATTCTACATAAGCTGAAGAAAGGAAAGTAAATACACGATGGCGCGCTATCTGAGGAACAACGGATAATATATCTAAAAAGTCTTTAAATTCTTTTGTCAAATTGCGGTGTCTAGAGATAAACTTGATAATTTGTTGTATTTCATCACTAGTTGAATTCTCATCAAAATATAAAGCAATGAGGCGTTTTAATATGACTAAAGTCATAGGGGTAGCAGTTTGTGTATCAGCTAGTATCAAATGTTTATATGGCAATAAAATAACATAAATTTTCAAATCAACTACATCATTTGAAAGAGTATTGAGGATATGATGGATATTAAGTTTGACAAAATCTTCAGCATGTAGCTTATTAGATAATTCAATCGCACGTAACAGTATTATCCACAAAGGCTCGCTACTTCTTAAAGATAATACTCTCTCAAAAACGATTTTGTTCAGCCATTTTTCATCGAGTGTGAAATGATGTAACAATTCTTTCCATTGCTTAGCTTCGAACTGAAATGCAGCTTGTCTGCCTCTCTCAGATATTGTTTTAATAATAGTTCCATGCTTGGCCATATCAAACGAGGGTATATTTACATCTGCACGTAACCTTAGTTCGAATTGTTCATGAAAATATTTATTCATGGCGGTTTCATATGACTCGATATTTTTACGTTCTGCGGCTAATGCAAGTTGTTTAATATTTGCTGCTTGTTGAAAATTAACAAGATTGCTGGATAGCAGATGAATTAATTGAAACACTAGATATTTTGTTGATAGATGGGATCTATATTGATTAAATAAGTATATTAAAGAAAATATTTCATTTGTGATGGCAGTAAAATTACCTTTATTTATATTTGAGAAAAGTAACTTTTGCCAATCATCTGAAGAGGTAATTTCTTCTAACATACGGCCAAATAAGTAATGATAATGTTGACCTTCTTTAAGCGATAATTCAATTTGAGATCCAAAATAACCTTCGATTTGTTCTGAATAAGTTGAATTTGCTTTGGCATGTTTCTTTTTGCTAGCACTTATAAATTCATCTTCTGAGGGTAAATTAGAGAAGATATTATTAACTATTTTTTCAATTTGTTGTTCATTGGTAAAATACAATAACTCGTTAATAAAAATAATAGTTTCTAGTAATTTAATTTGACGAGTGATGGCCATTTCACTTAGAGGTAAAGCGGCAGATTTCTGTAATGGTTTTTTGGCGAGCGATTTAAACTGTTCAACAATGCTCATTAGACTAATGTGCCATTCAGTTGAACTGAGATAATTATTTAATATATCAATCAGTAGTGAATAATGATTAACATCTGGTGCAGATGAAACTACTTTTAGTAATGCTGCTGCCACTTGTTGATTTATGAACGATTTTTGTGTGATTTCAAAACTATTGTTACCATCTTCTTCGGCTGCACGTAAAATTTTACGGACAAATGGGTCAAGATTTTTTAGATCAACAGTTTTAATATCTAACATTTTTAATTGATGGAGTATATTTAATACTACATGCACACCACAAGACCAACGATCAGTGAGTTTCGCGCACGGTTCTATCAACTCACATTTATAGCCGATTAATTGTGCAAACGCTTGTTGAATAACAGGAAAATTGTAATTGCCAGCACTATCGATAACTTTAATCATTTTTTGTTTTTGATCAATTATGATCGCAACTTGATGATTATCTATTGATATTTTATCAAGTAAGCCAAAGGAAAATATGATGGTTTGATACGAATTTGGCAACTTGCTAATAATGCCGGGTATTAATGCTTGAGTTGCAAAATTAAAATGTTCAGTGAGTACAAATATATCACTATTGGCAGATAAGAATTTACGCAATGCTCGATTGACTTGATCAAATGCAAGTCCCCCTGTAACAGTACGAGATTTTATTTTTTGAATGTTAATAAGTTCTTTTGCTTCAGCAATGAAGCGGGTGATAGCAGCTTGTTGTTGAATGTTTCGGTGAAACAATTCAGTTTTTTGTTGATCGCTTAATAGTTTATCTAATTTGGTATGGAGTTCGGTTAATGATGCGGCAGAAATGGTAAATGTGAGTGATTGACGATCAAAGCTTATATCACTGAATATTGTATTTAACTGCGCAAGTTTTTCATCAAATGATTTTTTATCATCATCAGATAACATAAAATTACTAAATAAAAATTCATATTTATCTTTGAATTGATAAATTAATTTTACTTTACCATTTACCTCAAATTGAAATGTTAGGTTGTTTGCGTAAATACAATTATCATTTGTTAACAATTCTGGGTGGGTGTCAAAGAATTGTACACGATGATATTGCTTTGGCTCATATAATGTTTCTGTCTCTTTTGAGTAAGATTGAGTTTTTTGCGCGATATTTTGTTCAGGAAGAGCGGAGAGCGAAAAATCAGTGCTTACCGGTAAATTAATTTCTTGTGCATTTTTAACTTTAAATCGCGGGCATTGAAAAGTTTGCTTAATATGTTCAACTAATTGTTTTGGTAATAATCCTTGCTTCAATAAACGAACTTGTGGTGGCTGTTCTTTAAAATGTGTCGATAAGGGTTGCTGCTGACATTGTTGTAGTTGAGTAATAAAATTTTCGCTATTTTCAGCAATGGCCAGCAACATTTCTAATGCAATGACGGTGCCGTCGATAGATGATTCGCGATATTGCAATTCTGTATTTGATAATAATATTGCTATGCGATCATTAAAATAATGGCAAAGTAAATTAATAATATTGCGCGTGGTATAGTTTAACCAATATCTCCCTTTCGGATCGCCAATAAAGCAAAGAATTTTATTATCGGGCAATATACGTAAATAAATTGCCAGAGAATTAGAGAATGTCAGTACTTCATCATTATTAGCCTTTAAAGGTAAATGCGGCAAAGTAATACGCAAATCTTCAGGGCCTGTCAGATAATATGTTGGTTTTTGAAAGGGCCTGATTTTAGTGTCGACAATTTGTGCGATTTGAGTTGGACTTAATTTGTTTTGTTGTATTGTAGATAGATTTTTTCTGATTTCGTTATTTGATTGACTCATACTTATGACTTCTTTGCAGGGGTTAATACTTTAGTTAACTGTAAACTAGGTAACAAGAAGGCGATTATTATAACAAAAATAATGAAGTTGAGCAATCTGAGGTGAGTGCTTATTATCGTGTTCTTTTTGAGTTATTTTGTTTGAGTAGTGATTCTTCAAAGAGAAGTGTTCTTTCTCTACTCATTTCGCTGTTCCTAGCATTTTCATTGAGTATTGTTTGATTTTCTTGCGCAGATTGCAATTCATTTGCTGTTGATCGAGGAGATTGCAGTATATTTGAAAAATCCAGCAATGATCTTGCTGAGGGAAATGTTTCGGATAATGCATCTTCAAATTCATTATGTTGTGAGAAATCTAGATATGAAGTTTGTCGTAGTAACTGATCATTTTCTGTTCTATTTCTGCTCTTACCTAGGGCAAGCATTTTTTCCCATAATTGATTGGATTTTTCAGGGTATCTTTCTTTAGTTATTGCTATGATTTTTAATACATCTGTTTTGTCTAAGTGTGAAATGACCGTTTCATAATTGTTAAAAACATAATTGAGCAAGTGATGGATAAATAAATCTTGATGTTGTCGTGTGATATTATATTGACCGGCTACTAAAACTTTAAGATAAGCAAAACAGAATTCCTTGTTTATCCCTAGCCAATGTTGTATGAAATCTTTTGCGCATTCTGCTAGGTTCAATTGTTGTTGAAATAATTGAGATATCATTGATGATTTTTCATTCATCTTGATAATATTTCTATGAAATATCAACAAATCTTTTAAATGGAAGCTATAATCCTTTTCGTTAAACATCGTTATAAGTTGATCTAAATCATTAATATCTTTTAAATAGTCAGGCATAAGTTCATAACACTGATTAAGTAAAGCATGAACAAAAAATGTGGATGGAGATATTCTAATCTGATTTTGATTGCTAATTTGAGTTAATAACTCAACAATTTCTAAACGATATAATTTTTTGGCTTTGAAGAAAACAATTAAAAATTGAACTGTCTTTTCTGTGGTGTAGTAATTAGCCAATTCTTGTAGTAATAAACGACATATGATAATTTGATTCTGTTCTATATAGAGATATAGTGCTCTATTTAAAAAATCAGGTGAGAGCATGACGTTAAATGATTTGGTATTTCTTTTTAAGTCCAATATTGCAGAAATATAATTGGACAATCCTCTTTTAGCCAAGGCAAGAAAATAGGATTGTTCTATATTGTCTTTATGTTCGTGCTTCATTACCTCTTCAAACCATAACCACAATTGCTGATTTGTTAGAAAATTTTGAGAGAATTGATTATCGCACGAGCTCGCAAGGTTTATTAGTTCAACAATTTTATCATTAAAATCGTTTATTGTTTTAGCATTAACCTCTTCCAAAAAAAATCTTGTGCCATTAACAAACTGCTGTACATTTTGATATGATTTGCAGAAATTATTTATTAAATCGTCAAAAATAAATAAGAGTTCAGCATTAATGATTAATATCAATTTTTGGCTTTCTTCAATATTACCAGGCATCAGCTTACCTATGATTGACAGGAGATCATCAATAGTAAACACCTCATGCAATGATTTAGTATCGTGGAGTTGCCGATAGATAGTGAGGACATGTTGAATTAAATTAATTCTGGTTGCATAAGACTTAAGATTAGCGGTTAAAAAACGCATAATGGCTACAAGCCTATCTTTCTGTGAATAATGCATTGAGAAAAATGACATATAAAAATCGATGGCTCTTTTATATTCTTTTAAATCTTTATGAGTTTGACTATCTTGTTGCGCTGAGACTTTATTGTCAGTGGCTTGATAAAAGTTCATTTTAATTAAAAAATTTCGAAAACGAACGTCTTGTATAGGAAAAGTAAGAAAACCAGAGTTATATTCAAAAACAAATTTTATAAAATCACGAGAGGCGATGTTTACCATTAACCCAGATCTATTAACAAAACGACCCTCTGGTAATGAATATTCAGATACTCGGGTTTGAAAATTTATGGCATTTATTTGCTTGCTTGTTACTTTTTCAAATTCTTCAATGATTTGTAACATGATATCTTGAATGTTTGTAGTGCCATGATGTTTAATAACTCCTTCAATGAATTTATTGTCATTAAATATTTGAGCATATGTATTAAAAGAAGGTGTATTTAGTAATAACCATATTAATAAAGGTATCTGTTTATATTGGCCTAACACTTCACAGACTGATGTTGAACGGAATGGTTGCTGAAGAGGGGGGGCACCTTTTTCAGATAATAATGTCCAGTATTTATAAATAGGTTCTTTTGAATTTATTAGTTGTTCATCTGTAAGTAATTGTACGAAATTAGATATTATTGAATGAATAGACTGTGCGACACACTTAAAAAAATTGATATTGCCAGTTGCTGCAGCTAATTCAATAGCTGATAGTGTCCCGTAGGTGGTGTAAGTAGTACATCTTAAAATTTGTGCTAAATTAATTCTTATTTTATCCATATGATTTGATTTAAAACTAGAATTCTCATTGAGTTGATATTTATTATTTTTAATATAATTAATCTCAATGTCACATTGTGTAGAAAGCGCTATAAGACATATATTTAGTTGAAAATCGGCTGATAATCGTCGAGGACTGCTGAGTTGAATTAACCCGTTTAATAGATGGTAAGTTGTTTCAAGGTTAACATCATAAGATAATTCAATCATATCAGCGAGTTGATCGAGTATTTCCTTGGATAATAATCCTATAAACGTTTCTCCACAGAGTTGTTTTAACTTCTGAAATTTATAATCATGTGTGGTGCGCGTATCGTCTTTTTCTGTGATATCGAATCCTGCAATCTCTAGTAATAATTCAGGTGGAAGATATTTGAAATAATATTGATTTTCCTCTAGCTTGTTATTTTCAGATTGTTCAATCTTTGTTAAAGGAATGTTGGGGTGAATCACAGATTCATTATCTGTTAATACTGGTTCGCTTGGTGCGTTCTCATTAGTGACATAGATAACGGGTAATCTTAATAATTCAGGTTTTCTCATGACGGGCTCAATTATAGAAATAGAAAGTGCGGTTATCCTAACACGGTTTTATATTAAAAATTGATGAAAAGCGTAAAGGAAGTAAGTGCTATCTATCCACTTTCTAAGCTACGTATTTCATACAAGGTAATTGTTTTCTTACAGTGCTATTCTATCCTACAATTACTACCTTCTTTTGTTATAGATAATTTATCGTGTTCTGTTTGAATTAGGCTGTTTGAGCATTGATTCGCGAAGGTGAATTGTTCCCTCGTCAAAATTATCGTTATCCCTAGATATTTCACTCTGTGTAGTTTGATTTTCTTGCGTGGTTTGCAATTCATTTGCTGTCGTTCGAGGAGATTGAAATATATTCGAAAAATCCAATAGCAGTCTTGCTGAGGGAATAGTTTCAGATAAAACATGTTCAGTTTCATTAGGTTGTGATAAATCAAAGCCTGTAGTTTGTTGTTGCGCTTGATTATTTTTTATCTTAGCAACGTCATTCATTTTTTCTATTAATTTATTGGATTTTTCAGGATATTTTTGTTTAGTCAGCGTTACAATTTTATTGATATATACTGCATCCCACCGAAACATGTTTTTTTCATATTCGTTAAAAATATAATCGAGCAAGGTGTTAATAAATAAATCTTGATTTTTTTGTGTAATATTATATTTATCGGATAATAGTAGCTTAAGATAAGTCAAATAAAATCCATCGTATATTTTTGGCCATTGATTTATTAAATTGTTTGCATGTTGTGCAAGGGTTAAATGATTTTGAAAGTATTGTGAGAACTGTGATGGCTCTTCATTCATTTTGATAAGATTTTTATGAAATCTTAATATATCTGTTACATGTAAATGAGGATATTTTTCGTTAAAAAGCTTAATGAGTTTATCCAAATCGTTAATATCTTTTAAAAAATAAGGCATCATCCCATAGTATTCTGTCATAAAAGCATGAATGAACAATGTAGTAGGTGACAGGAAAATCTGTTTTTGTTTGCCTAAGTGAGTAAGTAAATCAACGATTTCTGAGCGTTGTAATTTTATAGCATTAAATAAAACAAGATAAAATGGATTTGCATTTTCTCGGGTGTAATAATCAGTTAATTCTCGCAGCAATAAACGGCATATGATTGTTTGATACTTAATGATATTATCAATAAATGCGTAATGTAAAAATTCATCTGATAGGATAACGCCAAATGTTTTTGAGCTTCTTCTCAAATCAAGCATAGCAGAGATATAATTAAATAGTCCTCTTTTAACCAGAGCCTTAAAATAGGATTGTTCTATGTTGGTGCCATGGTCTTGTTTCATTGAGTTTTCAAACCATAACCATAGCTGATGATTTGTTAGAAAATGATTAGCAAAAAGATTATCGTACTCTTCTACAAGGGTAATTAGCTCAACAATACCCGTATGTAAATTACGAATGATGTTTCTTCTATGTAAGTCATCATTCGCTATTTCATTTATTGATATTTGATATGAGTTAAATAAACTATTTGTTAAATTTTCAAAAATAAGTAAAAGCTCGTAATTTTGAATTAATAACAAACTTGTGTTTTCTTTATTATTTTGTGGCATCAGTGATCGTAAGACATACTGATTAAGTTTGAAATTCAATGCCTCATGCAATGGTTTCGCGTGTAGTAATCGTTGGTAGCTTTTGATGGCATGTTGAATTAAATAAACTTTAATATCATAAGTTTTAACGTGAGTGCATAAATAGTGCAAAATGTCTGCAAGCCTGTGTTCGTAGGGATATATTTCTAAAGTAAATGTCATAAAAAAATCTATGGCTATTTTACCGTCTTTTAAATCGCTATGTATTTTAACCTCTTTTTGCAAGGCTACGTTGTTGTTTGCGCAATGATAAAAATTTAATTTTATTAACACTTTTCTAAGGCGATCATATTGTGTAGAAAAAGTAGGTATGCCATTTTTTATGCTAAGGATAAATCGTTGACGATCGAATTCTTCTTGGGTCATTGAATTATTTGCTAATGCATCAGGCAAGTGCTTCATTGAAAGGACGTTGATTGTTGAGGGTTCGTCTGAAGATTTATTTTTTATTTGCTCGTCTTTTGTTTCATTGAATTCACGAATAATCTGTTTGATCACATCTTGAATATTGACATCATGATGAAACTTCATAAGTCCTTTAATAAACTCATCTTCGTTAAACAGTTGTTCACTTAAATTATAAGTGCGTATATTTTTTAATAGCCAAATTAGTAGAGATGTTTGCTTATGTTGGCCTAACAGATAATATACTGAATAAATTGGAGTTGTAGGGCCAAGACGCACGTAATCAGTTTTGGGTGTTCCAGATAATAAAGTCCATAATTTGTAAAAAGAACTTATTAGATAATCTAGCTGCTCTGTAAGTAAAGGTACGCAATCGAGTATTAAAGATTCAATAGACTGTGCAATACGTTTAAAAAAATTGATATTACCAGTCGCTGCGGCGAGTTCTACAGCTAATAATTTACCCTGTGTTGTGAATGTGTTGCAGGTTAAAATTTCTGTTAATTTTAATTGAATTTTTTCCATGTGTTCCCTTGCAAAATCAAAGTCACTATTTAGTTTGTTTTTATTATTTTTAATGTACTCAACCTCAATGCTGCATTGTGTAGTAAATGCCATAAAACACGCAGTTAATTGCATATCGGCAGAAACGTTTTTAGGGTCACTTAATTGTATTAATGCATTTAATTTATGATAAATCGTTTCAAGATTAATATCATAAGATAAGTCAAACATGTTAACGAGTTGCTTGAGAATTTCATTAGGTAATAACCCTATAAATGATTCATTGCAGAGTTGTTTTAATTTTTGAAATTTATTATCTTGCGTGTTGCGTATGTCTTCATTTTCTGAGATATCCAATTTTGCGAGTTCGGGCAATAATTCAGGTATAAGCAGTGAGAAATAATATTTTTCTTTGTCTAGCTCATCAATTTCAGGCTTATTTACTGTGGATAAAATATTTGTGTTGGTATCGAAAACAACAGGTAATTGTAATAATTTTGGATTTTTCATCGTTGTCCCATTCATGTATAGGCAATTTTAAGGGGCAATTATTATAACACAGTTTTTAAATCAATAATTGATTTGATGAAATAATCGTTAATATTAATAGGACAATGAGTTTGTCATGAATATAGTCATAGCTTCATAATTCGTATGATAAATAAATATCAGGTTATTCAATACGGCTCAACAATAACTAGAGTACCAATTTGAATTAAATGGTGACTTAACCAGTCCGCATCCATTGGGGTAATTCTGATACAGCCATGACTTGCATTGTAACTTCGTACTTCATACGAACCATGTATTGCAAATCCACCATGAAAATACATACACCACGGCATAGGCGCGCCAGGGTGATCGATGGGGAATTTGCTTGATTTACAACCGGCATCACCTTTGTCGTATACATAAAAATGACCAACGGGTGTATGACAGCGCCGGTGGAGGTCTCTGCAATAATTCGATCCGCCGGAACCATAGCCACTTCTTACTAAGCTGCCATCAGGCGCATAAGCTGACCAGAGTCGTGTCTTAGGATCGAAAATAAATGTGCCATGTGCGCTTTTAGGGCCAGCAATAGTAGTAGTGACGGTGCTGGATGTCGTTGTTGTGAAAGTCTGCGTGGTGGTCATGGTTTGAGTTTGGGTAAAAGTGTTTGCAGCAAAAGATGAGTTGAAAAACAGAACCAACACTAATCCGGTAATAAAGGTTTTAATTATTAGCATAGCAATACCTTCCGCCTTTTTTATTATCGTTTTTGTTAAGGCTTATCCATAATGATAATCATTATTATAGATGGTTTTTAGCAGTGTTATTAAACCAAGGTGTAAGTTGCAAGAAGATATTTGACCCCTTACAATGTGATTTTTTATTTGGGGCTATATGATGACTGATAAATTGCTGCAACTGGATTTATTCAACCACACTCCTCTTACTACAGAACCATTCCCCTATGTTATTGTGCCAGGATTTATTAATAAAAATGCATTAGCGAATGTTCATGCTGATTATCCTGCGGTACCTGGTCCTGGGAGTTATCCTTTAGATTTATTTACGTATGGCAGTGCATTTAAAAATTTAATTAGCGAATTAGAAGGTCCTGAATTTCGGAATGCTATTTCTGAAAAATTTAATATTGATTTAAATAATAGACCGACTATGGTCACTGTTCGAGGACATAGTCAGGAACGCGATGGTCAAATCCACACTGATACGAAAACGAAAATAATTACTATATTGTTGTATATGAATCCCAGTTGGGAACAACCCGGTGGACAATTACGATTATTGAAAAATGGTCAAAATATAGAGGATGTAATTACTGAAATTCCACCCGTTGAAGGGACGTTGTTGGTATTTAAAGTTTCTCCCAATTCTTGGCATGGACATAAACCATTTGTGGGCGATCGCCGTGTTATTCAATTGAATTATGTGTTAGATGAAAATGTAATTAAAAAAGAAATCGCGCGCCATCATTTTTCTGCGAAAGTGAAAAAATTAAAGAGTATGATTGGCTTGGGGTCGTTGGGATCTTCCTATTAAATTTTTGAATAATAATTATTTATGAATGTATTAATCGTAAAAACATCATCCATGGGCGATATAATTCACGCTCTGCCAGCATTAACAGATGCCGTTAAAGCGCATCCCAATATTAAATTTGATTGGGTTTTAGAAGAGGGTTTTGTTGAAGTGCCTTCTTGGCATAATGCTGTCAATGAAATTATTCCTGTTGCTATTAGACGCTGGCGTAAACATCCTATTCAAGCGATAAAAAGTGGTGAAATAAAACGCTTTCATCAGAAATTAAAATCTAAAACGTATGATTTAGTGATTGATGCGCAAGCTTCCTATAAAAGTGCAATTGTGACTTATTTTGCTAAAGGACCCCGTTGTGGATTAGATTGGCGTTCATCACGTGAACCTTTTGTGCAATTATCTTATGACAAAACTTTTTATGTAAATCGTAAGCAACATGCCATTAAAATATTACGCGAATTATTTGCGCAAGCATTAAATTATCCTTTTGTAGATGATCAACCGAATTATGATATTAATCGTAAATATTTGTTAACACCGCCTGTCGATTTACCTGAAAAATATGTGGTTTTTGTGCATGCAACCAATTGGGTTACTAAATGTTGGCCTGAGCAATATTGGTATGAATTGGCACAAAAAGTTGAACAGGCAGGTTATCCGATTTTATTACCTTGGGGCGCGCCACATGAATTTGAACGTGCGCAACGTATTGCTGCATCATGTAAATCAGCCATTGTTTTACCGAAATTAAAACTCGCTGAAATTGCGACAATATTAGCGAACGCAAAAGCGGCAGTTTGTGTAGATACGGGATTAAGTCATTTAACGGCGGCATTAAATACACCTGCTGTGACGGTATATGGACCTACTAATCCCGCATTAATTGGTGCGACAGGTATAGGACAAAAACATTTGGTCGCGCAATTTCCTTGTGCGCCCTGCAAGTTAAAAGTGTGTAGTTATAAGAAACCCTCTGAACAAAAACCCGCGTGTTTTATGTCAATTCCTACGCAAAAAGTATGGGATGAGGTTTCGAAGTTGATTTAATTAATGTTAAATTTTGACTCTGCTGTACTGAGTTTCATTAATTTTGTCACATATTTGAATCACCCTCATCCGCCTTCGGCACCTTCTCCCACAAGTGGGAGAAGGAAAAAAATGCATTGATAATAGTGAATTAAATATTTAATTCTGCCATTGCATTAAATACCATTGATGACGACATATCACGTAAACATTTTTGATGTTGCAAAGGACATTTTCGTTGAAAACAAGGACTGCAAGATAATTTCAAAGATAATATTTTTACATTATCAGATAAAGGTGGTGTAAAACGGGGATCGGATGATCCATATAATACAATTAATGGGCGATTTAATGCGGCGGCAATATGCATTAATCCTGAATCATTTGATACAACTAAATTCGCTAATGATAATAAATCAATGGCTTCTGCTAACGATGTTTTTCCGGTTAAATCAATACAATTGTTATTTGTGATTTTTTGAATAATGGCTGCTTCGGTTTGATCTTTAGGCGAACCAAAAATCCAGACATTCCAACCTTCTGCTAATTTTTTATTGGCAATTTCAGCGTAATATTCTGCAGGCCATCGTTTTGCGGGGCCAAATTCTGCACCGGGACATAAAGCCATAATCGGTTTTTGTGAAATCGTTAATTGATGTTTTGCAATGGCTAGCTTGCGATCTTGTTCTGAAAAAATTAATGATGGGCGTGGATAGGGTTTTGGTATTTGTTCATTTTTATTTAATCCTAATGCCATAAATCGTTCGATCATTAAAGGTAATTTTTCTTTATTTAAATAGCGGATGTCATTTAATAATCCCCAACGCATTTCACCACGCCAACTGGTTCTGAGCGGGATGCCTGCAAAAAAAGGAATAAATGCGGACTTAAATGAATTCGGTAAAATAATGGCTTGATCATATTTTGTGGATTTTAATTGTCTGCCGAATTTAAATCGTTCTATAAATTTAAATTCACCGTGATTAAAGGGTAAAACGATGAATTGAGAAACTTCTGGCATACGTGCTAATAAAGGAGCGCTCCATGCAGGTGCTAGAACATCAATAATGACATTGGGGTTACGTTGTTTTATTAATTTGAATAATGTTTGCGCCATGACCATATCACCAACCCATGCGGGGCCGATGATGAGGATTTTTTGCGGGAGTTTATCTGTCATTAATATTTAACCTTTAATCATCAAAAGTGATTTTCAAGATAATGGATGTGGTGGATAACGGCCTGAGGTCTAATCCAACCTATGTTTTTTGCTGATCGATATCGACCAAGGTGTATTCGGATTCACAATAAGGACAAACAACTTTACCTGCTTTAGCTATGGGCAAATAGACGCGTGGATGCGAATCCCACAAACGCATATCTGGCATGGGGCAACATAAAGGTAAGTTAGCGCGGGTCACTTGGTATTGTTTTTTGGTGCTCGCAGGCTGTAGTTGATCAGCCATTGTTGACTCCTAAACGATAGATATTTTGTTCTTGTTTTTTGTAGGCGCAAACCATAGTAGCCAGACCGATTAATACCATAGGGATTGATAAGAGTTGTCCCATGGTTAACCAATTAAAAGCAATAAATCCTAATTGGATATCTGGTTGACGGAAACATTCGCCAATGATGCGGAATGTGCCGTAGCAAATTAAAAAGAGACCGGTGACAGCGCCACGAGGACGTTGTTTAGAACTAAATATCCAGGTAATGAGAAATAACAGGATACCTTCTAAAAAGAATTCGTAAATTTCTGAAGGATGACGAGGATAAGGCCCTGCGTTGGGGTAAACCATGCCCCATGGCACTGTGGTGACGCGTCCCCACAGTTCACCATTAATGAAGTTACCAATACGGCCTGCTGCGAGTCCTAGAGGGACTAAGGGTGATATAAAATCAGCAACCTCGGCGAAACCTTTCTTTGCATGTCTACCAAATAACCATACAGCAAATACCACACCCAGCAGACCACCATGAAATGCCATGCCGCCTTGCCATACTTTAAAAATGATCAATGGATTGGATAAGAAATTGGGTAAATCATAAAACAGCATGTATCCTATGCGTCCGCCTAACACGGCGCCGAGTGCAGCATAAAAGATGAGGTCTGCAACTTGTTCTGCAGTCCAACCACTATTGGGTTTTTTGGCGCGGTATAAGCCCAAGCCCCACGCGATGAAAAAACCCACAATATACATAAGCCCGTACCAATGAACTTGTAATGGGCCTAGCTTGAATGCAACGGGATTGATATGAGGATATATAAACATAAGAATCCTAAGATAATTAATAAAGGCGGTAAGTTAAACAGAATATGTCAAAAATGGCAATGTTTTAGTGTGTTTTTACCTAATTAAACCATAATGATATCAAATGATTGTTAAACTGGGTGAAATAAAATTGTTGGAGATTTTATCATGCAAAAGAAGTTTATGAGTGAAGCAATTCAATTAGCGCATAATGGTGTAAATCAATCACAAGGTGGGCCATTTGGTGCTGTGATTGTAAAAGAAAATAAAATTATTGGGCGGGGATTTAATCAAGTGATTAATAATTTTGATCCGACTGCACATGCAGAAATTGTCGCAATTCGTGAAGCATGTAAATATTTAAATAATTTTTGGTTAGAAGGATGTGAAATTTATACGAATTGTGAACCTTGTCCTATGTGCTTAGGTGCAATTTATTGGGCACATTTAGATAAAATTTTTTATGCAGCTGATCGCGGTGATGCTGCGAAAATTGGTTTTGATGATAGCTTTTTTTATGATGAATTAAATAAAAAAATGGAAAATAGAAAGATTAAAATGATGCAGTTAATGCGTGATGATGCGTTAGTTGTTTTTAAGGAATGGGAAAATAAGCAGGATAAAATTCGGTATTAATATTCTTGGGTTCCCGGGTTTCGCCAGAAGTGCAAATTAATTTTTTTTACCAGATTTAAATTTAAGCTACATTAATTACTTTTTCAAATGGCTTTACCCAGGCTACATATCATCTCAAGTGAGATTATTCTGATTATCTAGGTTGACTGAAACTGCAATTAATGTAGAGTTTCTTTTTTCTTTACATTACCAATAGGAAATCATTGGATGAATAGCAAACTGATTGGCGGAATATTATTAGTTGTTGGTACCTCTATCGGTGGTGGCATGTTGGCATTACCCATTGCTGGTGCGGCAGGTGGTTTTATTTATTCATCCATATTATTACTATTTTGTTGGCTAGCAATGACATTTGCAGCATTCCTCATTTTAGAAATTAATCTGTGGTTGCCTAAAAATAGCAATATTATTTCAATGGCAAAAAAGACTTTGGGTAATACTGGCGCAATTATTACTTGGATCACTTACCTGCTTTTACTTTATTCGCTTTTATCTGCGTATATTTCTGGTGGTGGTGATATTTTGCATGGCTTGTTATTAGCGGCCGGAGTTAATAGTGCATCATCGCTGGATGCTTGTTTATTTGTATTAATATTGGGCTTTGTGGTTTATAAGGGCGTGCAATCAGTTGATTATGTTAATCGTGGCTTAATGTTTACTAAATTAGGTGCGTTATTATTGTTAATTATTTTAATGACGCCATTTATACAAGTGCCGGATTTATCATCGGGTAAAGCACATCTTTTATTAGGTAGTGTGATGGTGATGATAACGTCATTTGGGTTTGCCACTATCGTACCAAGTTTGCGTAGTTATTTTCACAGTGATGTTACTAAATTACGACGCGTTATTTTTATCGGCAGTTTAATTCCACTCATTTGTTATATTATTTGGGATCTCGCTATTATGGGCACCTTGCCAATTGCAGGGCCTAAGGGATTAGTGCAAATGATGACTTCGGGCCATTCCACGACTGATTTAACAACGGCTTTATCTGTGACATTACATAGCCATACTGTAACAGCTATCACAAGATTATTTACCTCAATATGTATGGCCACCTCATTTTTAGGTGTTTCATTAGGTTTGTCTGATTTTCTCGCTGATGGTTTTAATATGGAAAAAAAGGGCATTAATGCGGTGACTATTTATGGCGTCACTTTTTTACCACCTTTGGCCTTCGTTATGTATTTTCACAATGCATTTATTGGTGGATTAAATTACGCCGGAATTTGTTGTGTTATTTTATTAATGTTATTGCCTGCACTCATGATATGGCAGGGGCGTTATAAGCTTAAAATTGCGCAAGGCTATGAAGTGGTCGGTGGAAAAGTTGGGATAATTATATTGATGATAGTTTCTATTTTATTGTTGATTTTAAGTGTGCAACAGACTTTTGCGAGCTTATTAAGCAGTTTGTGAGTTGAGTTTAAGGAGTTTCCCTTTTTCGTAAGTATATTCACCAGTGGAATGGATAAATTTAGCAATATTATCCACAATAATGGAATTTTCTTTTAAAACTAATAATTCGTGACCGAATCTGTCTACCAATGGTTTACCGCTTAATGTTTTGGTGATGCTGTTTTCATTCACATAAGCAATGATGTAAGCATCATTGATTTTGGATTCTTTTGCTGAAATCACATCGCGTACGTCTTTTTCTTTTTTGTATATAGGACGGGTAATGGCTTGGCGACTGATTGTGGCTAAAATGTTTTCCCAGCGATTAATGTTAGTACCTTCGGCACAATAGAGCGATACATAGACATCTATCAAGCCGCTATATTTCATAACGGTACTCACTGTGGCTTGTGTGACTGGTTGAGCTACATCGATATTTGTTTCACTTTTGATGCGATCTCTCAGGTCTCGCAATTTCTTTCCAGCGGCCTGAAAAAAAAGACCGCCATCCCATTTTCCTTCGGAGATGGCGGTATCAAGTATTTTTATGAGCTCAAGATTGATTTTGGTATCTTCGTCCATTCGGTCTCTTTAATAAATTATCTTTTTACGCGAGGGCCTTGCGTAGACTCTTGCTGTGTTGAAATTTCTTCACCAAATCTTTTTTGGAGTTGATCTACTGCCTCTCGTTGTGTATTAAGCACCTGAGCATTATGCACCGCAGTTGCACTTGATGTTTCAGCTGCAAGCTTTTCTTGTGTTCCAGGCGGTAAAGTTTTTGCTCTTTCTGCAGTTCGTTCCGACATATTGCGCATTTGTTCCTCAGTTGATGCCAATGCTTTAGCAGTGTCAAAAGCGTTTTTTTCTGGACTATTTTCGGATTCTGGTTGTTTCATATTAATACCCTCATTCTCAAATTCAATATTATTTTTGAAATTATTATTATTATATTTTATTGTTAATACAGCGTTCTTATTGTGTTTTATTTAAATGTAAAAACAATGAAAATTTTTATTTGTTTTAATTAGTTATTATTATAGCGCAAATTTGTTAAGTGAAGCTTAATGAAAATATGCCAAACAAAACAACTTTCAGTATAACATTTAAAATGCAGAATTTAACACCTTAATCGTACATTAATTCATCAAGCGGCGTATTCGGTTTAGCTGGTGACGCTTGTATTAACTCATTAATCACATCAGCAATACACAAAAACCGTAATACATTCGGGGTAACATCATCGAAAGTGACTTTCACGCCAAGAATGGATTTATCAGCTTCTTCGAAAGTAATACCAATACCATAGCCTAAACACAAAGAACAAAGCTGGTCTGCACGCCTTGCAATAGCTGGAAGTAAACCAGTTTCAGAAAGCGCTTCTTCTATGCTGATCGGTTTATCATTAAAAGTGAAATTAGCGCCTAATCCTCTGGCGATTGCATGAATTTTTTTGGTGATATCTACCATAACGTTTCCTCGCTCTTTATTCTTGCCACCATGCACTAGCAAATTTTCTAGGGCCTGCCATAAAAGTGCGTATCATGCGCATAAAAACTGTTACGGTATAACCATATCGTTCTAGACCTGCAAAAAATAATATGGCAATTGCAGCAGGAATAGCTGTCGCCCAAGATACATGTAATAACCAGAAAAAAATAGGAAATGCGGCACGGGCATCTACAATAAAAAACCGTGGTACACGCGCTGAATCACGCCAGTGCGCACTTGCTGAAAATGCTGCCATTTTTATCTCCAAAGTTATTCAACCAGATGTCCTTATTTATTATGATTTAATATAAAAATTATAGTGAATTTAACACAGTGTGCCAAGGTAATATGTTTGACGTTTCTTTTTAACAAATACATTTCTTTATTTTAAAAGCATTACACAATTTATTGAATACACTCTCATCCGCCTTCGGCACCTTCTCCCGCAAGCGGGAGAAGGAAAAAATGCGGGTAAAAATAAATTATTTACACAAGGTCTCAAGCACTGCTTGAATCATTTTGTCTACAGTGTTGGGTATGTTTTTACTGAATTGTTGTGTACAGCGATTAGCAATGATAGCGCAGACGGAGCTACATTGGTGTCCTAGTAAAGATCCCATAGCGAATATGCCCGCGGTTTCCATTTCAAAATTGATAATTTTTTCATTGTTCCATGAAAAGCTTTGTAATTTTTCCACTAAATTAGGGATATAGGGTTGCGCGCGTAATACTCTACCTTGAGGACCATAAAATCCTCCAGCTGTTACTGTAATCCCGGGTTGGAACACTTTTGCTAATGCTGTAAATAAATTTTCATTGGCGGTAGTTGTGTATATATTTAATGCGGGATTATTTTCAAAATGTTGAACAAAAGCTTGTTGCAAATTAATTTCATCTGCGGAATGAGATAATTGATAAAAATTGCCCAAACCATCTAAACCAATACCATATTTAGAAACTATCATAGAATCTAATGGAACATCAGGTTGCAGACCGCCCGCTGTTCCAATTCGAATAATTTTTAAACTTCTTAATACGGGTTTGGTGGTTCTTGTGTGAAAATCAATATTAACCAATGCATCTAATTCATTTAAAAAAATATCGATATTATCTGTACTCATGCCAGAAGAGATAACGCTGACACGATTTTTACCGATATAACCTGTATGCGTTACAAATTCTCTTTTTTGTTTACGTAATTCAATACTGTCAAAATATTTTGATACTTGAGGGACGCGATCAGGATCGCCAACTGTAAAAATAGTATCTGCGATATCTTCTGGTAATAAATTCAAATGATAAATACTATTATTGTCGTTAATAATGAGTTCGGATTCGGTGAAAGGCATGTAAGTTGCTCCTGTTAATATAATTTTAAAAAATAAGTGAATTATTTGTTAGTAATATTCCCTTTTTTATGTCATTCCCGCTAGCACAACAATGAGCGAACATGATTGACTTTCAAGCGGGAATCCATTGCAAATTAATTAACTTGTATTAAAAATAAAACATCGAAATATATTCCGTAATAGATTCCCGCTTGAGATTTCATAGCTCATAACAATACTTTTACATGCGGGAATGACAACCCTAGATAACAATTAATAATTAGAAGATATATTTATTGATGTTTCTTCATTAATTAAATTTTCTGCAAGACTGCTTGCGCCAAAACGAAACGTTTGTGGTGAAATCCAATTGTTTCCCATAATTTGTTCCGCTAAATAGATATATGGCGCAGCATCTTTTAGTGTACGTATGCCGCCTGCGGCTTTAAAACCGATATTTTTCCCTTGCAATGAGGCATTTTGAATGGCTGTTAACATAATATAAGCGGCTTCTAATGTTGCACCGGTAGCTATTTTACCTGTAGACGTTTTAAGAAAATCTGCACCAGCGCGAATAGCAATTTCACATGCAGTACTAATTTGTTGTGTTGTTATTAGTGCACCAGTTTCTAAAATCACTTTCAATGTAATTGCATCCCCACAAATTAATTTACACTGTTTAATATAATCATGAGAATAATCATATTTCCCTTGTAAAAATGTATGATATGGAAATACTAAATCAATTTCATCGGCGCCATCTGCTATCGCTTTTTGTATTGCTAAACAAACATTATCAACAGCATCATTGCCCTGTGGAAAATTAACAACAGTAGCGATTTTTACAGCACTATTTTGTAATAATGATTTTGCTAAAGTAATAAATTGTGGATAAATGCAAATCGCAGCAACATGTCCCAGCTTTGATTGGGTATTTTTACACAACTGTGAAATAGCATTGTCATTATCGTTTTCATTTAAACTGGTTAAATCAATTAATGAATAAATCATTGGGGTTAAATGCGCAGTAATTGCTTTTTGTTTTGCTGCAGAGATGAGATCAGTCATATCAGACGACATTTTGTAAATCCTTCATTAAACCAGAAATCAGTAGTTTTAAATTTTGTTTAAATAATTCGGCGTGTTGCAAAGTATGCTCATGACTTAAAATTTCATTGCTCATGCCTGCAGCGAGATTTGTAATGCCAGCAATTACCGCGACGCGAAGACCGCAGTGCCTAGCAATAATAACTTCTGGTACTGTAGACATACCAACTGCATCTGCTCCTAATGCACGAAAAGCTCTAATTTCCGCAGGTGTTTCAAATATGGGCCCAATGGTTGAAATATAAACACCTTGCGCTAATTTAATTTTTAATTCCTGTGCAACTGAAATTAATCGTGTGCGTAACTCATGGTCGTATGCTTCGTCCATGGATACAAATCGAGGGCCGAATTCCTCATCATTAGGGCCAACTAAGGGATTTCCTGGTTGAAAATTAATATGATCAGTAATCAACATTAATTCACCTGGTCCTACATCTGTGCGTAATGAACCAGATGAGTTAGTCATGATTAAAATTGAACAACCGAGTAATTTAATCGTGCGGATTAATATTTTTAAGGTAGTGGTTGATACACCTTCATAAAGATGCGCTCTTCCTTGTAAGCAGACTACGGGAATATTTTCTAATTGTCCGAGAATGAGTTTTCCAGGATGCCCTGCAGTAGTAATCGTTGGAAATCCGGGAATGTCAGCAAAGGGGATTGATATTGCATTATTAATTTGATCGGCTAAATCACTCAAACCAGACCCTAAAATAATGCCTATTTTAGGAACGAATCCAGGTGTCATTTTTTGAATATATGAAATAGCTTCACTTAACTTTGTTGTAGATGCATTCATCAATTTATTTCCTGAGAAAATCGGGACCAAACGAGTCTGGTAAGAGTTCGTTTAAAGTTTTGGTATGTCCGTTACCATTTTGATCGAACATATGGACGAGTATGTTTTCATTAGCAAATTCTCTTAAGTGTTGTCTGCAGGCACCGCATGGAGTGCAGGGTTTATCAGAGCTACCTACAATGACAATTTCAGAGATATTGTAAGATCCAGCATTAATCATATTTGCTATCGCGCTGCCTTCTGCACAAAAAGTCAACGAGTAAGAAGCATTTTCAATATTGCAGCCGGTATGGAATTTATTGTTAGTGTCTCTGATGCATGCTCCAACTCTAAAGTGGGAGTAGGGAGAGTAAGAATGATTTTGAATCGCTTTGGCAAGCTTTAGCATCTCAGCAATATGTGTAGTGTTGTTTGTGTTTTGCAAGATAGTCCTCAGATTTAAATAGAAAAAAAGAGGGAAATCATATCATTGAATTGAAATAGTGTCATATGTGTTTTTTCCTTCTCCCTGATGGTGCGAAGGAAATAGAGTCGAATTGATTCTTTGGCTGAGAACATGAAAAGCAAATTGACAGCGCTGTACATTATGCATATAATTTTTTAGCTTTTTTGTTGCGTCACAGTAATTTTTAAAAGGAGGTAGTATGCAAAAAGAATACATGGAAAATTGGGCATCCATAGGAAGAGATGCAGTAAAACCAAGTTTAAATTATTATAATCTTGCTACAAAAGTTATCGAGGCAATTTCAAGAAATAATTTGGATCTTTTAAATCATTGCGTATCAAATTCTGTTAGACAATTTCAAACAATTGGCACAGGTAAATTTGACAATGTTATAGCTGCAGTAAACGATAATAACAATAAAATAGTGGGATGTGTGCAACAAAATCTTGAAGTTTTACGTCAAGCCACTAACGATTTTAATAAACTCTTTGAAGAAACCCTTCAATATTCCGTTAAAGATATGGTTAAAAAACCAATGCAAACGGCAGGTGTTAAAGTAGAGGCGTAATCTCTCTATTGAAAGCTAGAAAACATACTCATCATTTAGGTGGTGGGTATGTTTAACGCAAAAGCAATATCCTAACACCATTAATTAATTAATTCACAATGCTCCAAAGCTCTTTTTACTACCAGTAGTAATAATTCTTTTTCTATTGGTTTGTATAAGAAATCAAATACGCCAGCCGCAATTGCTACACCCACTTCCTGTCTTTCGGCATGATTGGTCAGCATAATAATGGGAATATGATGTAAAGCGGGAGTCATTTTAATTTTATAGAGTAAATTTATTCCATCTAAAATAGGCATAACGCGGTCAACGATCATCAAAGAAAAGCGGGTCGGTTCTTGATAGAGTAATTTCCAAGCAACATCACCATTTTCTGCTGTCATTGTTTTATAATGTGCTTCATGCAAATATTCAGTTAATACTTTTAATATTATGGGGTCATCGTCCACTAAAAGAATTTCGGTTTTATTTTGTCTCATATTGTCAACCTATAAAAAATCTCATATTAACAAGTCATATTTAATATTTATAAATAATTAAGGATTTATTAATTATTCATCAACATATGGAATCTTTTTACAAATACTTATGAATATTCAAAAATGAAACTGGTAGTTTTAAATTAATACCGATTATAAGTAATAAACTCATTGTTAAGATACCATATATAAAACTACTTAATGAAAAATGTTTTTTATTGGTATTCATATTATTCTTTTTTAAGTTAAGAGTTAAATTGTTCTCATTAATAATTGCCGTATATTTATTCATGTTCTGTAATGATTTATAAAAAAGGTCTGGCATCTCAGGAAATCTTTCCATCCATAATGGTGCATTTTCTTTTATTTTTCGCACCAAAGCGCGTGGCCCAATTTGCTGTTTTATCCATTGTTCAATATAAGGTTTAGCTGTATCCCATAAGTTCAATTGCGGATATAGCTGTCTACCCAAACCTTCAATATTCAAAAGCGTTTTTTGTAATAGCATTAATTGGGGCTGAATTTCCATATTAAAACGCCCTGCGGTTTGAAACAAGCGCAATAACATTTGACCAACTGAAATTTCTGCTAACGGTTTTTCAAATACGGGCTCACATACCGTCCTAATTGCCGCTTCAAGATGTTCAATACGTGTGCTCGCTGGAACCCAACCAGATTCTACATGGAGTATTGCCACCCTGCGATAGTCCCGGTGAAAAAAAGCCAAAAAATTTTCTGCCAGATATCGTTGGTCTTGAGGGCTTAAGCTACCCATGATACCAAAATCAACAGCAATGTATTGTGGGTCATCAGGGTTTTCTTTTGCAACAAAAATATTACCCGGATGCATATCGGCATGAAAAAAACAATCGCGAAATACTTGTGTAAAAAATATTTCAACACCGCGTTCTGCTAATTTTTTAAAATTAATACGATAAGCTTTTAGCGTTTCAATATCGGAAATTGAAATACCATGTATTCTTTCCATCACCAAAATTTTATTGTGCGCATAAGGCCAATGGATTTCAGGAACATGTAATAAGGGTGAATTCAGAAAATTACGGCGAAGTTGTGATGCATTGGCCGCTTCGCGCATTAAATCCAACTCATTTAGTATGGTGTTTTCAAATTCAGCAACGACTTCTTGTGGTTTTAATCTCCTAATGGTTGCCCAGTATCGTTTGACTATATTCGCTAAGGTATACATTAATGCGACGTCACTTTCGATCGATTTTGCTATGTCAGGTCTGAGTATTTTTACTACAACAGCTTGGCCACTATGTAATACCGCTTTATGAACTTGTGCAATTGAAGCGGAGGCCATGGGTTCTAATTCAAATTCGGCAAATAATTCTTCAAGAGATTTGCCGTATTCTTTTTCTATAATTTTTTTTGCTAAAGAGCCAGAAAATGGTGGTACTTGATCCTGCAACTTTGCTAATTCATCAGCAATATCATTAGGTAATAAATCTCGCCGCGTTGATAATGATTGACCAAATTTTACAAAAACAGGTCCCAGTTTTTCTAATGCAATACGAATTCTTTCGCCACGTGTGAGTTCAGGTCTCTTATACCAATTGAGAGGAGAAAAATAACTTAAAAAATGCAGTGTTTTTAATGAAAAAGCATCAAAAATAATTTCATCTAAACGATAGTGAATAATAATAAAAAAGATATAACATAATCGAAAAAATTGTTGTGGTTTTTTCATCTTCCTTGCTCACCTAATGTTTTCTGGATGCGGTCAAGTCGTTGTGTTAGTCGTTCAACATCATCTCGTAAAGTATCTATGTCATCATATAAATCAACATAAGCAAAATGAGATGGAAAGAGATTGGCTTCTTCATGGATATATTCATTGATATTACGTTGTAGTGATTGATTGGCTTGTGATGACCAACTTTTAAATTTACTCATTTGAGTGCTTATAAAATGAGCGATCGGATCGCCACAAATTTTTGATAAATATTCTTCCCAATCGATTTCCATTTGATGAAATAATTCTTTTAATTGTTGAGCAATTTCAATATTGCCGATGATTGTAATATTGTTATTCTGTAACACTGCATGCGTATTTTCATTATTTTTTTGTAATAACGATAATAATGCTAGTGGGGTGCCGCGAATTACGGTATCAGCAGTATCGTTATGATGTTGTATTAATTTAATATGGTTATCAGTGATTTTTATATAAAATTGTAATCGTGTTGCAATAAGTTCTATTTTTAATACGCTACCAGATAATTTGATTAATTTATTGTGAGATTCTGGATCGAGATTTAAATAATAATTAATTACTTTTTCTGCGTTTTGTAATGCAAAAGTTAATAACATATCCTTTTCACCTGTTTTTCCTTCTACCGCTTGCGGGAGAAGTTGCCGAAGGCGGATGAGGGTGTTTATAACAAAAATAAATAAACCAAATTACGCTTTAAACCCCCGATGTAGCGCAACAATACCACCACTTAAATTCATATATTCACATCCTGATAATCCCGCTGTTTCTAGCATTGATTTTAATGTTTGTTGATCGGGGTGTTTGCGAATCGATTCAGCTAAATAACGATAACTTTCAGCAGAGCCTGTTATGCATTTTCCTAAAAATGGTAAAACTTTAAATGAATAGGCGTCATATATAGGTTCTAATAAAGGTAATATCGGTTTGGAAAATTCTAAAATTAATATGCGTCCGCTGGGTTTTAGCACGCGATAGATTTCATTGAGCGCTTTGTTTTGATGGGTGACATTACGTAATCCAAATGCAAATGTGATGCAATCAAAATGATCTTCAGGAAATGGTAAAGACTCAGCATTGGCTTGTACATAATTAATATTAATCATACCGCGATCGATTAATCGATCTTGGCCTATGTTTAGCATAGATGCATTAATATCTGCTAAAAAAACAGCGCCGTTAACCCCCACTCTTTTGGCAAGTTGATAAGTTAAATCTCCTGTGCCACCAGCAATATCTAAAACGCATTGTCCGGTACGTACGCCGCTCATTTCAATAGTAAATCGTTTCCATAATCGGTGAATACCCAATGACATTAAATCATTCATCAAATCATATTTTTCTGCCACGGTATTAAATACATCAGTAACACGTTTCGTTTTTTCACTCACAGGCACTTCTTCATAGCCAAAGTGGGTTGTTTGCGAATGGTTATTGTTCAAGTGAGTAATCCTCAATAGCGATATTATTGCTGAATAATAAATGACGCTATACCATACACCATTACAATGAAATTGAGAATCGAGTTATTGGATTTAAAGTTCAACACCGTCAATTTTTATTAATTTTTTTGGAGACTCAAATGAATGAATTAACTAAAAAACACTGCAAACCTTGCGAAGGAGGCGTGCCACCTTTATCAAAGGATCAAATACAAAAATTACTAAAAGATTTAAAAGGATGGGAATTAAAAGAAGAAGGCAAGGCCATAATTCGTCATTTTCAGTTCAGTAATTATTATAAGACCATCGCGTTTGTTAATGCCATAGCTTGGATGGCTCATCAAGAAGATCATCATCCCGATTTAGAGGTCAGTTATAATTTTTGCCGCGTGAAATATACCACTCATGCTATCGGTGGTTTATCGGAGAATGATTTTATTTGTGCAGCAAAAGTGAATGTATTAATTGAAGTAAAATAATTTGTTTAATAATGTCTCAATGTGAGGAGGAGTAGCTCTACGGGGTGAGAGTAATGTTAGAAATGAGAAGGTTCCTCCTCGGTTCCAGTCATGTCATGTGATATATTATATTTTTATTTTCGCCCCGGTGGCACAGGGGATAGCGCGGCCCCCTCCTAAGGGGCAGGTCAGAGGTTCGAATCCTCTCCGGGGCACCAAATAACTCCTTTGTGGGTGATAGAATTAAATTTTCTATGTTGTTGAGAGAATATTTAATCTAACCGATGAATATCTGTGCAAATTTGATCTATTTCTGTTGATTCTGTTGTTGCAGATAATTGTTCGGCATTAACCCTATTTTTTGTGGTAATTGGATGATGTAATCCATTTCTACCTGGTAGTAATGCTTGTTTAGTTGCTTTCATGATGGCATCTAAAATTATGGAAAATTGACTTCTGTTTATTTGAGATATGTAAAGTTTTTCTGTTTGTGGAAGTGGAGATAAAGAAACAAATTCATTCCACAGTAATTTTTCTAGGGTTTTGTCAGTTGTCATGATAGTAAAATTATATTTACCTTTTATGCGATGTATTTCAATGCGCACTATTTTTTTGTAGTTAAAATAGACAACAGAGTTAGGCTTGTCAGATAACAAAGATTTAACTGTGCTATTAGGATTTTCTTTTTCTCAGTGTATTCCATTAAAGGTATTTTTTCAGGTTCAGTGAATCAATTATATTTTAATTGTTTTTCTTCATCAAGTCCTTAACGGCTGGATTAAATATTAATGATTCTTCAGGCGTAGTGTTTTTTAACTCTTTTATCGAGTTTGAGAGATGGGTGTTGTCAAAAGACATTTTGGAGAAATCTGGATTAGTGAGAAAATGTAAGAGAATGATATCATTTTCTATAAAGCCAAATGCTTGTAATGTTTTTATTGAAATCTTTGAGGTAAGTTCATCGGTTTTTTCATTATTTTGAGAAATATTCAACGATAACGCTTCAAATAATAAAGTGCTAGCGAAGCAATTTATTGTCTGATTTTTACGTTTGAGAAACTCATAAATCATAAATACTATTTTTTCATGGGTATCTTTTAGTACCAAACGACTTGCTGGATTATTGCTATTGAAACTTTCGGTTGCTGCTTGATGTATTTGGATATTGATAATTAGTTTATAAATCGTGATAGCAATATCACTTGCCTTTTTATGCATGACTTGTGCATTGAATTCATCAGCATTATCGATGATTAATTTCTCGATCTCATGTGTGATATAAATTTCGTCTGCATAAATACAATAATCAGTTTGAATGATGTTAGAAACTAGTTTTTTTAATTGTAATTTAATGGCGATGTCTTTGTCTGTTTTCATTATGATATCTCAACATTCTGAATTTTGGATATCAAATTATTGTATCACAATGCGAATAGCCCTTTAGTAATATTTGTTTAGATGGTAGATATTCTCTCGGCTGAAACAACACGACTACTGATGCGACTAAGTTTCATTGTGGAGATCTGCTTGGTGGATTGTTGTTTTTTTATTCCCTTGCTTGTATGGAATCAGATTGTTCCCTAGTTATTTGATGGGGGATGCAAGGAGAAGATAAGGGTATTTTAATGAATGAAATTGTTCTCTTGTAGTTAAGAAATCCTTAATGTTCGGCGAGTAGAATATTTACCAATATTCCTTATAACATTAAATGGTAACAGTTATGGCTGAAAGAAAATTGATTCCAGTAAAAGAGCGAGAATTCGAATTTAATGACGATACTTCTTTAGGTAAAAGGTATATTCATAAATTTGGCGCCGATGAAGATCTCTATAATGTTAAAAGACAATTTGATGAGATTTTACAAAGATATGGTGTGACTTTAAGAGAACATGTTCGTGTTTCACCCGGTAAAATCATTTTTTCTGAGACAGCTTACAAAGTATGGCAAGAATATGTCATGCTCGAACCTGTTAGAAAATCACGTACTCCACCAGAGCTCAGATTGTTTGTTGCTAGTGATAGCGATACTTATGTGTTAAAGCTGTTAGATGAAACAGCAAGAGTCGTTGCAGGAACATTAACCGCAAATGCAAAAGAAATTCATAATGTTGCTGATGTTAATATCACTTATGATAAAGATAAAAATGAAATATACATAGACAAAACAAGTTTAGCGAATTATTTAAAAGCGATTAAACAAAATAAACCTTTTTTATTACAGAACAATCCCGGTTTTCATAAATATGTTGTTTCAACGTTGAATGCAATTGAGAGCACAAACACCTTTAAAAAGGATGTCAATTTCTCTAATGCGCATGCAATGTCATCCTTAAGTTTTAGAGCAACGGATAATAAAGCCGCAGTGCGAAACAAAGTTAAACATCGAGACACTTTGTTACAAAGCGAGGAGCGTGATGACATATCACCTTTACCTAGTGCAGCGGCAGCGGCTTAAGGTGCTATAACCAACGATTAAATTTTTGTTTATTTAGGCGACGGTTTAAAAAGATAATCATACTGACCGTAGCCTTCTTTATCTAAATCAGCAGCAGGAATAAATTTCAATGCTGCTGAATTCATACAAAATCTTTTACCTGTTGGTGGTGGACCGTCATTAAAAACATGTCCTAAATGTGAATCAGCAAATTTTGATCTCACTTCTATTCTCGGAAAAATCATTGAATAATCAATTTTAGTTACGATAAATTGTTGATCAAGCGGTTTAGTAAAGCTTGGCCAACCAGTATGTGAATCATATTTATCTGTAGAACTAAATAGCGGTTCCCCTGAAATAATATCAACATATATTCCTGGCGCATCATTGTTCCAATACGCATTTTCATAAGGCTTTTCTGTTCCACTTTCTTGGGTCACATAGTATTGTTCTGGTGTGAGCTGTTTTAACATTGATTGCTTATCAAAATGTGAAAAATCAGTGTTGCTAGTAGCATTATTTGGGTTGGGAGTAGTGTGTTCGTTAACACCATTAGTAACCGCGAAACATATGTTAAATAGAAACAATTGACATATTAAGATTAAAAGGATTGATTTATCGAATTTCATAGTAGGCCTACATGATATTAATTTGTTTTCATTTTATTTTTAAAATCACATTATTGCTTATAATATTTAATTATAGCAGAAGTTGTATTATGAAAAATTGTTAAAATATGGATGAAATTGATATTATCATTTTAGAATATATTTTATTTGTGCTTAATTAAATGGAGTGGTAAATGGAATTATTTAAATATACTTTAATTGATCTGACTCACACTTTATCTGCCGAAATCGCACATTGGAACATGGGTTGTAATTTTGAGCATGAAATGACGATAGATTATTCAGATGTTGAAGGTGCAGTAAAATTCAGAGCGCATCAAATTAAAATGTCTGAAGGTATTGGTACGCATATGGATTCTCCCGCGCATTGTTTTGCAAATGCTTTAACTATTCCCGAAATTCCATTGCAAAAATTGTTGGCATCTTGTGTGGTTATTGATGTTTCAAAAAATATTCATGAGAGATTTAAATTAAGTTGCGAAGACATTATCGAGTATGAAAATAACTTCGGCCAAATTGCGCCTAATGATTTTATTTTTATTTATACAGGTTGGAGTCGTTTTTGGACTAATCCTGAGAAATACAGGAACAATCTGATTTTTCCAAGTGTTTCCATCGAAGCAGCAGAATTTCTATTACAACGAAATATTTGCGGCATAGGCATTGATACATTATCTCCAGATTGTATTGATAGTGGTTTTCCTGTTCATCGCTTATTACTGAATTCTGGCAAATATATTGTTGAAAATGTTGCAAATTTGGATAAATTGCCTGCAAAAGGTGCGTATAGTTTAGCCTTGCCGATGAAAATTGGTGGTGGTACAGAAGCGCCTGTTAGATTAATTGCATTCGTTTTATAATTGGTATTTACTATTCATTTTTAACAAGGAGAGTTAAATGGGCATATTTCGATTAAGTGAAAATCATAAGGAAGATTTAAGTGCAAATTGGGGTTGGTTCTTTGTATGGGGGCTCGCTCTGATAATATTGGGTACATTCGCAATTACCTATGCCAGTATTACAACAGTGGTGTCTGTGGTAATGCTTGGAATTGTTCTCACAATTTTTGGCGTTGTTGCTATCTTGGATTCGTTTCAGTTTTGGTGGCGAATTTGGGGGAGTTTTTTCTTTCATCTGTTAATGGGCATCTTATATTTGGCTGCCGGTATTATGTTAATTAAAGGGCCTATTTTGGGGTCTATTTCATTAACATTATTTTTTGCCATATTATTTATTGTCGTTGGTGTTATTCGAATGATTAATTCATTAGTTTTTCATTTACCCGGTAGAGGATGGCGCTTTTTTAATGGATTATTAACTTTAGTTTTAGGCATTTTAATTTTAAAGCAATGGCCGATGTCCGGTTTATTTATAATAGGTTTATTTATTGGCATTGATCTGATGATCGCTGGTTGGGTTTATATCATGGCATCATTTTCAGCTAAATCTTTATCTAAATCATCATAGTTACATTCGGAGTAAATATAATGATTTTATTATGGGCAATATTATTTTTAGTGTTTGCAATTGCGTTAGGCGCATTAGCGTTTGGCGGTATTGCAATAGCTATTTCGTTTTTTGCAAAAGTACTATTTTTCTTTTCTTTTATTTGTTTATTAATTGCATTAGTTTTAATTGTGATTGAAAAAATAAATGCCAAAGAAAAAAATGGTTAAATATTTTGTTTAATAAATATTCATTCTTGCTCGTATTATTCAACTGTTTCTATTGTGTTATTTGATCAGAAACAGTTGAATATTAAGGCAATAAAGTGCTCCCATAGAAAACAATTTTGCCTATATTTTCCCTCTTCAATAATCAATTTTAATCTAAGAAGGTGTTTCTTCTGAGCGGCGCTTGGTGGGCTATACTTTACTATGGAAATAATGTATTTGAGGAGAATTTAATATGACTCATAAACCTTTTGCCGTAATTATTGGTATCGGTTTTTTAGTTGCAGGTATATTAGGTTTTGTACCACATATAACTGTTAATGGTTTGTTATTGAATATATTTGCTGTCGATCCCATGCATAATTGGGTGCATATCATATCTGGCGTAATTGCTCTGGCTGTTTCTTGTAGTGATAAAGCCGCAAAGATTTATTTTCAGATTTTTGGGATTATCTATGCATTAGTAGCCATTTTAGGTTTTGCTATGAAAGGGCAGATTCTTATGATGCATATGAATATGGCAGATAATTACTTGCATATTGTGTTGGCCGTTATCATTTTATATTTGGGTTTTTTCTTTAAACCCGCAAAGACTGTTTAATTAAGACGGTTTAGGGAAGGGATTTTGCTCGTTTGCTTTGATGGTATTGAAATAATTTGTTAAAAAATTATATTTAGTAACGACAAAAAACCACAAACATTCTGAAATGTTTGTGGTTTTAACTCTGGCTATCTATTAAGCTCGGAATTTAAGTGACTGGCGTAAGTCTTCAACTTTTAAAGCCGGGCGTTGACCTAATGTAGATTTATATTCAGGTCGGCTTGGCTCTTGAGAGCTGACGTTAGCATCTGCTCTTGGGGATTCATATTTCTTCTTCTCTGCCCAATCAAATGTTGCAGCAGAATAACCAGTTGCTTTAGCAAGCGCAGCTGTCCAGCGCTGACTATCAAGCATTTGGCGCTCTTTAAGAGCTAAAATTTTCTTAATCATTTCTTTCTTTTTCACGTCATCTTGTGGTAGTGTGGCCATAACAGCCTCCTTATTTCTATCTAGCAAATCTATTCACAAATTCATTTATAAAATATTTGGCTTTATTTTAACTGTTATTTCTTAAGACAATATTAAGAAGTAATCTTTATGCCTAAATTTTTCATTAAACCCACTAACAAAAATTTGTTAGAGCTCTCTTTTTAGCATAAGTTCTGCAATTTGTACAGCATTAAGTGCGGCACCCTTGCGAACATTGTCTGCAACCACCCATAAATTAAGCCCCAGTGGATGAGAAATATCCTCACGAATTCGTCCGACAAATACAGCATCTTGCCCAGCGGCTTGATGAAATGGTGTTGGATAAATATTATTTTCAGGCTCGTCGATAACAACAATTCCAGGTGCATTTTTCAGCAGTTCTCTCGCATCAGCTGCGGATAATTTATTCCGTGTTTCAATATGCACTGCTTCGGAATGGCCATAGAATACCGGTACGCGCACTGTAGTTGGATTCACTAAGATCGAATCATCCTCTAAAATCTTTTGTGTTTCCCACACCATTTTCATTTCTTCTTTCGTATAACCGTTATCTTGAAACTCATCACAATGCGGAATGACATTAAATGCTATTTGTTGTGAATAAACTTTTGCTTCAGTTTCTCGGCCATTGAGGAGATCAGTAGTTTGCGTCGCTAATTCATTAATGCCTTTACGGCCGCTTCCTGACACCGCTTGGTAAGTTGCCACATTAATTCTATCAATCCCGACTGCGTCATAAATCGGTTTTAGTGCCACAACCATTTGAATCGTTGAACAATTAGGATTAGCAATAATATTTCGTTCACGATAATCAATTAAAGCATCGGGATTTACTTCAGGAACGATGAGAGGTACATCAGGCTCATATCTAAAATGCGAGGTATTATCTATCACAATGCAGCCTGCCTCAGTCGCAATAGGAGCAAATTGCGCTGACACCTTTGCTCCTGCTGAAAAGAAAGCAAATTCAACATGTGTAAAATCAAAATCTGCTAAATCTTGCACATAAAATGGTTTGTTTTTGAATGTAATAGTTTGACCAGCTGATCGAGCGCTTGCTAATGGAAACAATTGCCCTACTGGGAATTGTCTTTCTTCTAAAATACTCAACAGTGTTTCACCGACTAATCCCGTCGCGCCTACAATGGCAATATTATATTTTCTGGTCATGACATCTCATCCAATTAAATTAATTAATTACTATATAAATTCAAATTTAGTTTCCCGCTTGATAGTTAAATTGTTAGCTATTTTTTGCGCAAGCGGGAAAGATAGGGTTAAATTTTTATTTTTTATCTTCTAATGCCCACTGATATAAACGGTTTTTACTTTCCCCCGTTATTTTAGTGGCTAAAGAAACCGCTTGTTTTAAAGATAATTCGTTCAACAAAATATTCAATATTTCACGAGATTTCAATGGTGACTGTTCTGAATCTGTGGATTTTTTTACACCCTGTAACAAAACAACAAATTCACCTTGTTGCTGTTGAGGATCTTCAATCAGACATTGTTGAATTTCTACTAATGTACCGCTATAAAATGTTTCAAATGTTTTGGTCATTTCTCTTGCAATGACTGCTTGTCTGTCATTACCACATGCTTTAATTAAATCGCTAATCATAGAGAGTATTCTATGTGGAGCTTCATAAAATATTAACGTTCGTGTTTCATTTGTTAAGGTTAATAATTGTTGCATTCGTGTTGCTGATTTCGGTGATAAAAATCCTTCAAAAATAAAACTTTCACTGGGTAACCCCGATGCGCTTAAAGCAGCTATCGCAGCACATGGGCCAGGAATCGGTGATACATCTAAGTGATGTTCTCGCGCTAATCGTACGAAATGGTAACCAGGATCGCTTAATAAAGGCGTGCCCGCATCTGTGATAAGGGCAATATCTTGGCCTTCTTTTAAAAATGTGATGAGTTCTTGTGCACGCTCGCGTTCATTATGCTCGTGTAAAGAAATGGTCCGTGTATTAATTGCAAAATGTTGTAATAATTTGGCGCTATGTCGTGTATCTTCTGCTGCAATTAAATCGACAAATTGCAACGTTTCAATCGCGCGCTGACTGATATCTTTTAAATTACCTATAGGTGTTGCTACAACATATAAAGTTCCTGGTGTGCTCACAAATTCCTCGTAAAAAATTATATTGATAGAAAGACCCACACCCTAACCCTCTCCTTAAAGGGAGCGGGGACTGTTCGAGCTTTTAATTAGCACTGTTTTAATTCCCTCTCCCTTTAGGGGGAGGGTAAAAATATGTTTATCTAATTAAAATCCAAAAGAACACTTCAAAAATCTATCGATTCATCACATTAAAATAGGTATGATAGCCAACTCGTTTTGACAACTATGAGGGCCTATCTGCCATGCCTATTTTGTTTCGTTTGTCATTATTATGGATTTTTTTATTAACAGGTTGTGCTTCATCCAATGTAACTTCCACTTCAGACAGTGGATTTCCATTCCCAGCCTGGCCAACAAGCCATTCATCAGCCAATAACACTGTAACTAATAATTCTGCGCAACATATCGTTTTATTATTGCCACTGCAAGGTAATTTAGCGCCGGCAGGCCAAGCAGTAAAAGCGGGTTTTCTAGCATCTAATCAAGGAAAAAATACACAAATTGATGTAGTTGATACCTCACAATATCCATCAATTAACTCAGCTTATGCCGTTGCCGAACAGAAAAAACCTGATATGATTGTCGGCCCTTTATCTAAAGCTGATGTGGCGCAATTGCAACAACAAAATATAACCGTGCCAACAATTGCATTAAATTATACCGATGAAAATTCAGCATTGCCCAATAATTTATATGAATTTGGATTATCTCCTTTAGATGAAGCAAGACAGATCGCTGATCGCGCAGCACAAGATAATCATCATGCTGCTCTAGTCATTTATCCCAATGGCTCATGGGGCAAGACTGTTTCTAGCGCTTTACAATCGGAGTGGCAACAACAAAACGGCACAGTTGTTGGTTCGACCATGTTAAGTAGCAACGATTCAGATTTTAATAATCAGATTCGTAATTTGTTACAAGCAGATGGTAATAAGCAGACACATAGACAAGATATGGATGTAATTTTTCTAATTGCATCTCCAGAACAAGCGAGAGTGATAGAGCCATTATTAAAATATTATTTTGTCAGTGATGTGCCGATTTATGCGACATCCATGGTTTATAACGGTTTATCGCAACCATCATTAAATAATGATTTAAATGGCATTAAATTTTGTGATATGCCATGGTTATTAAATAATAATGGCCAATCAACACAAAATTATAATGGTACGCAATTACGTTTATACGCTTTTGGTATGGATGCCTATCAATTAACACAACAATTAAATAAATTAGGTACTACAGCGAATGATGGTGTACCTGGTGCAACTGGACAATTGTATGTAAATGATCAGCGTATACATAGACAATTGCAATGGGCACAATTTCAAAATGGACAAGCGGTGAAAATCAGTTAAAAAATTATTTAAAAAAAAATAAGAGAATAATATTGCAATTAAACCACGATAAAAATAAAGCAAAAATGCTAGGTGAAGCTGCTGAATTAATTGCAAGTGACCATTTAGAAGGCTGCGGATTAAAATTAATTGCACGAAATTTTCGATGTCGTTTGGGCGAAATCGATTTAATCATGCAAGATAATGATGAGCTGGTATTTGTTGAAGTGCGTTATCGGCAGAATAATAATTTTGGCGGCGCTATTAATAGTATTGATAAACGTAAATGCCAGAAAATGATTAAAACAGCATTTTTTTATTTACATCAGGAACGATATTATGATGAAAAACCCTGTCGTTTTGATGTTATGATAATACATTCTATGCACTGTAAACGTGTGGAATGGATTAAAGATGCTTTTCGCTTAGATGATTAATAATTTAAATCAAACAGACAAGGATTAATAATGGATCAAGTTTTGAAAGAAAAAGAAATGTTTGTCAAAGAAAAAGACAAAATGGTTGATAAAGTAAAAGATATGTTTAGCGCAAGTATTCAAACTAAAATTGAAGCCGCTAATTATTTAAGTGCAGATGTTGCACGTGCCGCCAAAATAATGGTCAACGCATTATTGCAAGGAAATAAAATATTAAGTTGTGGTAATGGTGGATCAGCAGCAGATGCACAACATTTTTCATCCGAAATGTTAAATCGCTATGAAAAAGAACGCCCTAGTTTACCTGCCATTGCATTAACAACTGATGTGTCTACATTAACTTCTATTGCTAATGATTTTGATTTCCGACTCATTTTTTCTAAACAAATTCGCGGACTAGCAAAAACAGGTGATATTTTATTGGCTATATCAACCAGCGGTAATTCACCAAACATTCTTGAAGCCATTCAAACAGCACACGAACGTGGCATGACAGTCATTGCATTAACTGGTGCAACAGGTGGCAAAATGAAAACCGTTTTAACGGAAGCAGATATTGCGCTATGTGTTAATAGTTCTACTACTGCGCGCATTCAAGAAACACATTTATTAATTATTCATTGTTTATGTGCACTAATTGATTATCAATTATTTGGACACGAAGAGGGGTGATTTATGAAGAAAACGATTTCCATTATGGTTTTATTAACAGGATTTAGTCTCTTACAAGGTTGTATTGTCCCTTTTGTTGCGGGCGCTGCTGCAAGTGCAGTTGTCGTAAATGATAGACGCAATATTCAAACCATGTCAGATGATCAACAAATTCAATATACCGCATATCAACAAATTATTGCCGATCCATCATTAACAACAGGTAGTCATATTGTCGTTGAAACTTTCGATCGAAATGTATTGCTGGTCGGTGAAGCGCCTACCGAAGACATTCGTGATCGTGTTGAAGCCATAGTAAGAGCATTACCGAAAGTAAATCGAATTTATAATCAAATTACCATTGGCCCACCTGCTTCAGCAGCAGAATTATCAACGGATTCATGGATAACCACCAAAGTCAGATCAGAAATGATTGCAACAAAAGGATTAAATTCCGGGCAAGTAAAAGTCATTACTGAAAATGGCAGTGTTTATTTATTGGGTATAGTTACACATGAACAAGCGCAATTAGCAGTTAATGTTGCAAGACATGTTAATGGTGTACAAAGAGTTGTTAAATTGTTTGAATACACTAATTTTTAAGTGATAATAAAGGGATCAAAATCATGTGATTTTTGATCCCTTTATTTTTATTATCTTTTTTTTCCAGAGCCACGTTGAGTAATATTACGCTGAGAGCTGGCTCGCGGATTTTTTTGTCTTTCGTTTTGTTAAAATAACCTGGTGTATTTTTAGCTGATCTATCATTTCCATTTTTAAACATGCGAATCTCCTAATTAAAAATCTCATTTCGGTATTTATTCATTCAAAAATGAATAAACGCAGTACCATGCTTAAAATTATAGTCCTTTTTTAGTATTTATAATTCCTGAATTCTTGTTACAATTCCGATTCTCACATTAGTGCTACGGCATGGAGATTGGCATGCATACTTTGATTTTTTTACTTGTTTTAGCGGTCATTTGGGCATTGGCATATCATCGTGCCAAATTATGGATGTGGACCACAGCAATAGCAGCCATGCTTTTACTCTATAGTCACTTTGGTCATGCTGGAAAAATAGCATTATCTTTATGGTGGGCAGTTTTTATTATTGTTGCAATTCCATTTAATATTTTACCGATTCGTAGGCAATTATTTTCTGAATATGCTTTAAATATTTATCGCAGAATAATGCCGAAAATGTCTCGTACTGAAAAAGAAGCGATTGCTGCTGGTACAGTATCATGGGAAGGGCAATTATTTCGTGGCGCGCCATGTTGGAAAGATTTATTAAAATTACCTACAACACATCTCAGCGCAGAAGAACAAGCATTTTTAGATGGGCCGGTTGAACAACTGTGCAGCATGATAAATGATTGGGACATTACGCATAATAAAACAGATATGCCTGCAGAAATGTGGCAATTTATTAAAAAAAATGGTTTTTTTGCATTAATTATTCCAAAACAATATGGCGGAAAACAATTTTCAGCATCAGCACAATCAGCCATATTAGCAAAAATATTTAGCGTCAGTGTTTCAGTAGGATCAACAGTTGGAGTACCCAATTCCTTAGGGCCTGCTGAATTATTATTGCATTATGGTACTGAACAACAAAAAAATTATTATTTACCCCGTTTAGCGAGCGGTGAAGAAATTCCTTGTTTTGCATTAACAAATCCTGAAGCGGGATCAGATGCTGGTGCGATACCTGATAATGGTGTTGTTTGTCGTGGTGTATTTGGTGGAAAAGAAATCATTGGTATTCGTCTTAATTGGAACAAGCGATATATCACATTAGCACCTGTAGCAACTCTTTTAGGGTTAGCTTTTAAATTATATGATCCCGATCTTTTAATCGGCACAGAAAAAGAACGTGGCATCACCTGCGCATTAATTCCAACAAATACACCCGGCATCGAAATTGGCCGCAGACATTTCCCATTAAATGTTGCATTTTTAAATGGTCCCACCCATGGAAAAGATATTTTTATTCCTGTTGATTGGATCATTGGTGGTGCAGAAATGGCAGGTCAAGGTTGGCGTATGTTAGTTGAATGTTTATCAGCAGGCCGTGCAATTACTTTGCCATCCAGTGCAGTCGGTGGAACCAAAATGGTAGCGATGGCGTCAGGCGCCTATGCGCGAATTCGCAAACAGTTTGGCATTGCAATTGGTCGCTTTGAAGGAGTCGCTGATGCATTAGCGCGAATTACTGCGAATGCTTATTTAGTTACAGCAGCCTGTAAGATGACGGTAGGTATCATTGATAGCGGTGAGAAACCTTCAATTTTATCAGCCATTATGAAATATCATGCGACAGAAATTTCACGAAAAGTGATTTGTGATGCTATGGATATTCACGGTGGAAAAGGCATTTGTTTAGGCCCGCGTAATTATTTAGGTCGTGGTTATGAAACAGCACCCATTAGTATTACTGTTGAAGGTGCAAATATATTAACACGCTGTATGATTATTTTTGGTCAAGGTGCAATTCGTTGTCATCCATTTATTTTATCTGAATTAAATGCTGCGCAAGAAAGCGATCCTAAAAAATCATTAATTAATTTTGATAAAGCATTATTTGGTCATTTGGGTTATACCATTTCGACATTATTTCGCAGTTTATTTTTAGGATTATCCAACGGTTGGTTAGTTTTTGCACCACGACGATCCCCTGTAAAAAGATTTTTCCAAAAATTCACCCGTATGAGTACCGCATATGCATTAATTGCTGATTTTTCAATGTTATTACTAGGTGGTGAATTAAAAAGAAAAGAACGTCTTTCCGCGCGCTTAGGTGATATATTAAGTGAATTATATATGTCATCAGCTGTATTAAAATATTTTGAAGAACAAGGCAGACCTCATGCTGATTTACCGATTGTGCAATGGCTTTGCCAACAATCATTAGCAAATATACAACAAGCGTTAGATGAATTATTACGTAATTTCCCCCATAAATTCGCATCCGTTATTTTAAGATTTTTTATTTTTCCATTAGGCAGACATTATAAATCACCCATGGATCAATTAACGCAACAAGTCGCCGATTTTATTTCAGAACCTTCTGAAGCGCGCGATCGTTTGACATCAGGAATTTATAAAACACCTACGCAATTTAATGCAGTTGGCCATGTAGAAGAAACTTTTAACCATTTAGTGGCATTAGAACCCATGCAAGGTAGAATTTTACGTGCGCAACGATCGGGCGATATTTCAGGCGCTAATTTTAAAGAATTAATTCAATCTGCAAAATTAGCCAATATTATTTCGGATGAAGAATTACAGAAATTATTATCATTAGAAGATGCAATTCGTGAAGTGATCGCTGTTGATGATTTTGATAATGCCGAATTAGCAAGAAATTAGTTAATCCATATTTTTTTCCCTTCTCCCACTTGTGGGAGAAGGTGACGAAGGCAGATAAGGGTAATCTAAATCATATACAAGAGCTAATTCTTTCTAGTCCGATAATTTTAACTGTTGTACAATATGCAATTTTCACTAAAACAGGATTGAGCGCGTGAGAAACAATAAATACTTTAACCCTATCTTATTTGGAATATTAACTTCATTATTTATTTGTAGCCATTCAGAGGCTTCCGTTTATCCATTGCCGCAACCTGGCAATGACATTGTCGGTCAAGTGCAATGGACGCAATCTAAGCCCGGTGATAATTTTAGTTCACTCGGTCGTCGCTATGATGTGGGTTATTTTCAATTAATCGAAGCAAATCCAGGCGTCGATCCTAATTTACCTAATCCAGGTACCATTGTGGTAATTCCTAGTCGCTATATATTGCCGCAACCACGTTCAGGTGTAGTGATAAATCTTGCTGAATTACGTTTATTTTATTATCCACCGCATCAACATGTCGTTGTGACTTATCCAGTGGGTATTGGTCGTGAAGGGTGGAGTACCCCAGAAGGCCCTACCACGGTCATCCAGAAAGTGGCCAACCCAACTTGGTATGTTCCTGCTGATATCAAAGCAGATAGAGCGAAGAGCGGAATAACTTTACCGAATATTGTGCCTCCAGGTCCCGATGATCCATTAGGAGCCTATGCTCTGTATTTAGGATTTCCAGGATATCGCATCCATGGCACGAATGACCCCACAGGGGTAGGGCGACGTAGTAGCTCAGGTTGTATCCGTATGTGGCCTGAAGACGTAGAGAATTTGTTTGAGAATGTGCCAAAAGGTGAAAAAGTCACTGTGGTAAATGATGCTTTTAAAGCGGGTTGGCAAGATAATAAATTATATTTAGAAAGCCATGTACCCTTACAAGAGCAGCAAGCCAATATTACAGATGATGCCAAACCAATGACGCCAGCCGTAATGGCCGCTACGCAAAACCATGCCGCTATTGTTGATTGGACCAAGGCTGAACAAATAGCAAAAGATCAGAATGGTATTCCGCAACAGATTGGTGCACCTGCTACATCAAATAATGCGGGATAGAGGTTTAGCTTATGATTCAAAGTATGACAGCGTTTGCTCGTCAAGAAAAAAGAGGTGATTGGGGTACAGCCAGTTGTGAGATTCGTACCACTAATCACCGTTATCTTGAATTATTTTTTCGTTTACCTGAAGTATTCACTTTTCTTGAACCACAATTGCGCAATTCAATTCGTCAGCAAATACAGCGTGGCAAAATTGAATGCATGATTCGTTTTCAAGCAGATTTGATGCAGGCGAAATCTTTAAATATTAATAGTGCATTAATTGAACAATTATTAAATACCTCGCATCACATTGGGAAAAATGCTGAAATTAATACACAGATTAATATCATTGATTTATTGCGCTGGCCAGGCGTAGTACAAAATCAAGAGACTGATTTAAATGCTGCACAATCTGCAATCACACAATTGTTTCAAGAAACATTAAACGATTTAATTCAAACGCGATTACGCGAAGGCGAAGCATTGAAAAATTTCTTAACACAAAGGGTGCAAGAAATTACATTAAATATGGATTATATTCGTAATAAAATACCCGAAATGAATGATGGTCTGCGAGCAAAATTAAATTCACGTTGTGAAGAATTAAAATTATCTTTAGAGCCACAACGATTTGAACAAGAATTAGTTTTATATTTACAAAGAATCGATGTAACAGAAGAAATAGATCGCATTGCTACCCATTTACAAGAAGTGAATCGTACATTATCTGCGGGGGGTATGATTGGTCGTAGATTAGATTTTTTAATGCAAGAATTAAACCGTGAAATAAATACGTTAGGATCAAAAACAAATGACAGCGATATTTCTCGTGTTGTAGTAGATTTAAAAGTTTTATTAGAACAAATGCGCGAACAAATTCAAAATATCGAATAATCAATTTTTTTCCTTCTCTCGCTCGCGGGGGAAGGTGCCGAAGGCGGATGAGGGTGGTTTAAATTTATTAATGAATCTTATTTAATATCTCTTTATCTGTTATCGCTTAAGTAGCAATCGTAGGGTGGATTAGCGCAATGAAAAACACGAAAATTGGTAAATATTCAGATTTAGTGATTAATTAATTAAAATAGAATAGCGCGTAATCCACCAAACATTTAAATTAAAGGATCATATGAACCAATCACTAGGCACCCTCTACATCATCTCTGCCCCATCCGGAGGCGGCAAAACCAGCTTGGTCAACGCCTTAGTAAGCTCAATAAATAATTTATTTATCTCAATTTCCTACACCACACGTCCCCTACGCCCTGGTGAACAAAATGGTGTAAATTATCATTTCATAACAACCGATCAATTCCATGAATTAATAAAACAAAATACTTTTATAGAACACGCCAAAGTATTCGATCACCACTATGGAACATCCCGCGAATGGGTCAACCAACAATTACAACAAGGCCACGATGTTATTTTAGAAATCGATTGGCAAGGCGCGCAACAAATCAGACAAAATTTTAAACACTGCGTCAGTATATTTATTTTACCACCCTCACGCGATGCATTACGCGAACGATTAATGAATCGAGCACAAGATGATTCCACCGTCATTGATCAGCGTATGATGCAAGCACGCAATGAAATGTCACATTACCACGAATTTGATTATTTAATTATTAATGACATATTCGAAAATGCTTTAACCGATCTCAAAGCAGTTATCCGTTCGCGAAGATTATTAACCTCCTTACAGTCACTGCAGCATGAAGATTTAATTAAAAATTTATTGCAGGATGTGAATTAACTCTATATTACTGCTTTTAATTACTCTGCTTATAATCTTTTCTTTCTGCTTCTATTTACAATCAGACAAATATGATGAAGAGTTTTTTACTTATTTATGTGATGAAGTGTGTTGTATTTAGGAAGTGGTTACATCCCGCGCTGATTTTCTAATGGATTACTTATGCATCAAGATATTGAATTTAGTAAAAAAGATCATTTTGTAGGAAAGTAAAACAATAATTATCATACATTATGAATTATTAATAAGATTTAATGCTTATATGCTTTTGTATCAATACTTTGATAATATTTAACTTATACCTATATTGGTATAATTATATTAATTAGTATATAATTACAAATGGAGGATTCTAATGAACCAACTAAGAAGTATAACTTGGGTAGGTTCCTCAAAATATCAGTTAGTATCTTTTCCAGAAGAGGTTCAAAAAGAGATTGGGTTTGCTTTACATTTGGTACAAGAAGGCAAAATGCCACATAATTCAAAACCACTTAAAGGGTTAGGTTCTGGCGTAATGGAAATTGTAAGCGATTTTGATAAATGTACGTTTCGAGCAGTGTATGCAGTTAAAATTGGCGAATATATTTATGTATTACATGCTTTTCAGAAAAAATCAACTATAGGCATTAAAACTGCAAAACAGGATATTGATTTAATTAAACAGAGATTATTAGCGGCAAAGAATGACGCCAACAATAGGTCAAGAGGTGTAATATGAAATCATCAATTACGTGTGAACGTGGTACCGGAAATGTTTACAAAGATTTAGGCTTTCCTGACGCTGAAGAACTACAAGCTAAAGCTATATTAGTTTCCAGAATCATGTCAATTATAGAAAAAAAAGGTTGGTCTCAAGAAAGAGCAGCAGAAATACTAGGTCTTACACAACCTAAGATATCTCTTTTAAGTCGAGGTCAATTTAGTGGCTTTTCTATTGAAAAGCTATTTAACCTTTTACAGAAGCTCAATCAAGATGTGCAAATTGTTATTAAAGCAAGAAAAGCATCAGGTAAAAAAATGGGCCATCTTAGTGTGATTTTTGGAAATTGTTAATTTTGTTTATGCATTTTAAAAGCTTCACCAATTTTTTTGATTATAATCAGTTTTTTCATTGCTGTTGTTGTTATAGGTCTCAGAAACCTATAAAGTAAACAACCATGAAACATAAAATACACGATAATTCCGTTTTGAGATCAAAAATAATATTTATGCGATATGCTACTGTTATTAGTATTTCTATAGATAATGATTTGTTAATTAACTTAGCAAGTAATTCAACTGAGAAATGAATAATTCTAATTTGTTATTTCTAATATCGATATTCACGGTGCAGCTTTATTTTTGTATTTATTCATCCCTATATGAATGGTAATGGCAGAATGACGCGATTTTTGATGAATGTGATATTGGCTACTACTAGTTATCCTTGGACGATTGTCCGATTGGAATCACGAAATAAATATTTTCATGCGCTTGAACAAGCTTCTGTTAATAAGCAAATAAAGCCGATTACACTATTTTTAGCAAAAGAAATGGCTGTTAAATGGTAATAAAAATAAATTATTTTAATATTATTCCTTCTCCAATCACTAGATGGAGAATTAACTCAATAGAAGGTTACTCCTTTTGGAATTTTACTATTCAAAACAGCCACAAGCACAGATTATTATTGTAATTTTAATTACTCCATATAAAATTCTAACACCATATTCACTCTTGCTTGTTCAGCTTTAGGATGTATTTGGCTAACTTTGTGCCATGCATTTATGGAGGATTTAATTAGTACAGAATAATTTGTGAGAGGCGGAATTGCTATCACTGTTTGATCTATGTCATGTGGATTTAAAATGTGGAAATAACCACCCCAAGAAGTTTTCCAGTAAGTATTAAAATAAAAAAGCTGAGTAAGAATTTTTTTGCTTTGCTTATCATAATGTGCATCGAGAAAATCTCCTTCTTTATAGCGTGTGAACTCAATCTTATAATTTGTATTGTTCAAATTTAAGTTGACTATATCACTCAAACATTCTCTGTATTTTGATGAAGTAATGAAATTAATAAAATCTGTCCATTGAGGATTGAAACCCATTTTTTGTAAATACAGAAGATGATTGTGTTCAAGACTAAAGAATTCAAATTTAAATTGAAAATTCTCATCGACACTTTCATTACCTTTTTGCAAGGTAAATTCTTTAAAATGATTTGTTGGATAATGTGTTGACATTTCTTGCTGACATTCTGAATTAAGTAGGTCAGTAACAATATAAGTATCATAAGGTATTACTTCAACTCTATTTTTTAAGGCTGATAAATTAATCATTTTTACCCCAATTAGTTAAAAATATTTACAGTTATTCAAAATTTACCAGAACATAACCGTAAGTAATATTAGTGATTGATAAGTCTGTGTGTCGTAAGAGCCGCTTTATCAAATTGTTTGGATAAACAACTTTGCACAATTCAAGTTTTAGTGTTGTGAATAAAATAGATTATTTGAATGTTTTGTTCAATAAATTTTTCAATGCGATATTTTATGCTAATATCAGTGAGTTTAAACTAGGTTCGTTTGATGAACAGGAAACTGCGCCTTCAACACTTTCTCCTGCAAGCGGAGGATAGGATAGGGCAAACGCATCTTAAATTGAGATGTAGCCTGGATGTAAGCAAATGATGAATTTTTAAAAATATATTAACTGTATTATACAAAGTAATTATTTCATGCACTGCTGAAATCCGGGAAAATCAATTTTTATCCCGGGTTTCGCCCTTAGTTTTAAATAATAAATTGTAAACAATTAAAGTTTGTGTAAATAAATTATAATTTTCATTTGGCTGCACCCAGGCTACGATTGGAGTTAAGATGCGTTTGCCTTGGGAGATAGGATAACATGCTGATAAAATTAACCAAATGTCATAATACTTGACCATTTTATCTCTAAAAATAATAATAGTTATCTTGTAGATGTCATCATCATAGTGCTATGTGGTGAGGAAAACATTTAGCATTGGATTAGTTTTACCGCAGGGAATTGCCAAAATATTTAAATGTATTATTTATAAATGTAATTATTCAACAAACTTGCGGAGTATAGATTATGATCGCTGCATCACCTCAGCTTCTTGAAAATGAATTAATCGCACAAGGAGATGCTTTTCGTCAAGGAAATCCACCTAAAGCTAAAGAATGTTATCTTCATGCTGTTAATTTATACAAATCTGTCACCGCACATTTACGGTTGGCTAAATTTTATTTAGATGGATTAGATATCGATGGTCAAAAAAATGAAATTTTAGCGAAACAACATCATCAGTCTGCAATAAATTTAATTCAAAAAAAATATGATGAAATGTCATTACTTGACCCAAATGTTGAAAGCATTATTGAAGATATTGAACAATTACTTGCATCGCATTTTGTGTCTTCTATTGAACCAAATCTAATAGCTTATTATCAACGTGTGCGTACATTTATTTTGGCAATTCAAGCAAGAAATAAAAAAGATTATCAAGGTGCATTTGACCAATTACAATTAGTAGTAAAAGAAGGATATCATCCTGCGATGCTTGAATTCGCGAAAGCCAATTTAAATAATTTTTCAGGCAAGGGTATTAATCTTGAAGAGGTTTTTGAATTATGTAAAGTAACATTTACACACGGATATCACGCCATAAATGGATTAGCGACCGATAAACATGCACGTTGCGCTTGCTTGGAAAGCATCGAAATACTATTTGAGCTAAGGACATCAAAACAGAGAGAAATTCGCGGTAAGGCAGAAAATTACATTCATCATTATTCATATGCTATTACTGATACCATTTTATATTATATTAATCAAGATGACGTTGGGCTCAAACGGCGAGCACAAGAATTACAAATTCATTTTCTAGCAGGCATTTCCGTTAAAACTTCTATTCAACAACTTGTATCTGAATTAATACAGCAGTCCAAATTGCTTCAACAAATACAACATGATGATAATACAAAAAATATATTAATTAATAAGTATGGTGCATTAATTGAATCTACTGCTAATAAATCTGAGAAAGAGTTATTAGCTGTTCATAATTCCATTCTATGTTGCACGGGGCAGTTATTGAGACAATGTCATCAACAAAATGGCTTAAATCTTTTGAAATCTATCGCAAATGGCAGCAACAAAGTTTTTATTAATCAGGTTGTCTTGGCACAATTTTTCATCGCACTTTACTACTTTGATAACTACCAAAGATGTACAGCTTTTATAATCCTACAGTTTATTCTGCAAGAAATGGTTGCAGGACGTATTAATAGTTTTGATGCTGACACAATAGCACAACAATTAATTGATCTTGCAAATCAGATGGAATCGAAATATCACGATCGACGATTAGCAACACGATTATTTCAATTAGCTACAGAATTTCATTTGTTGAAAGGTACAATTGAACAATGTAAATATTACGATATTACGCATCCTCAAAATGCGAATGATAATATTTTGTTGCCCCTTCTTAACAAGTTGGGTTTAGCATTGTGGTTACTACCTTATCCTAATAGTGTGACCATTGATGGTTTAAATAAATATCCAGGTATTCAATCTTTATTCGACGGTTTGATATTAGAGTATGAGCTACAAAATCCGATATGTGCTGATCGAAGTAAGAAATGTGTGACAGTTGTAGATAAATATAAATTGGCACATGAATCTGGTTGTATTTTAGGTACTTTCAAACTCGCATATGTATATCAAATGAATTTTACGGGAACAGGTGTCAATGTCGTAGAATCCACCGCATTATATAAACTATTTCTTGCTTCACCTTTACTCCATGAAGATACGGGTTATAAACCAGCGATTGCTGCATGTATTGATCAATTATTAATTGTCGGTCTCTCCAATTCAGGAAAGATTCGTGATAGCGCATTAACGATTTTAATTGATGAGCTTCCTCGTTTTACTGATACACAAGTAACTCAATTGATAGAACATACAGAACCACAAGTTAAGTTTAAAGCACAAAAAGAATTATTTAAACGGCATAATATGGTCGCGCAATTATCTATACGAGATATGTTAGATTATTGTGTTCATCCTGAAATTGACTTTAGAACAACAGCACAATCTCTTTTATTACAATATATTCAGAACTGTCTTTCAATAATACGTGATATAGCAGCAAACAGTAAAAATATTCGTCGTGGGCCAGCATTATTTATAATTGGACGGGTCATTCAATTAGGTAATTTATCAGCTATTCAAATGGTTTCGTTAAAATCTGGCAAAGTGTGGAAAAATGATAATGAACTCGCATTAGATTATTTTATCTCATCTATTCAGGAAGGTTGCAGTGAAGGATTGTCCTGTGCATTAAAGTTGTTATTGGATTTATTGCGTGAACCAGCGACCAGTCAATTGGCATTATCACAATTGCCTATCATTATTAACTCAATAAAAAGCAGTGATATTATTAAAAAATTAAATGATCCGGATTCTGATAAAATTACATTACAAAAATTAATACTATGTAAAGAACTTAAAGAGTATAAAGCTGATCTCGAATTGATAATAAAAAATTTACCATCATCAACATCCCTAGTGCCATCAACTTATTTACAAAAAGGTTCTCCAATTCATCCTTCACAATCTTCTGCTGCACATGTTGATCAATTATCACATGAGCGGCAAAATGCAGAGTCAGAAAAAGTTCAACAAACTAATAGACTTTCTTAAATTAGGATTAGTTATTTCTTATCCTATATGGGTAGACTGAAAGATTATTTAATTACCTCACCATGCCATAACATTTCTAAAAAGCGTTGCCAAGGTAATACAATAATTTCTTGGTTGTTGATGGTTTTAATTTTTCTTGCACGCGGAGCTAAACAAACAACGAAAGCCTTATCTGGTTTATGTTCTTCTTGAAATGCGATTAATCCTTTTAATTCCGATAAATGTATATTTGATGCAATTTTTATCTCAACGGCAACTTCGCCTTTACCTAAAATAAAATCAACCTCTAAACCTGTTTTAGTACGCCAATAGGTGATATCAAAGTTACATTCTTTTAATCCGCGATATGCAATTAATTCCATAAATATATAATGCTCAAAAGCTTTTCCAGCTATATCTCCTTTTAAGTCATTGATTCGTTGTTTAGCTAAATAGTTAGCAAGGCCCACATCAAATAAATAAAATTTTGGCGTAGCTGTAATTATTTCTCTTCCGACTCGTTTGTGATAAGGATCTAAAAAATATCCAAGCAAAGTATCGACAAGAATTTGGTAATATTCTTTAACTGTTTTTGCATCCACACCACTATCTCTGGCAATATTACTAAAATTAGTTAACTCACCATGCGTTAGCGAAATTGCATCTAAAAAACGGGCAAAAGCAGGTAGATTACGAACTAAGCCTTCGGCTTTAATTTCATGAGTTAAATAATCTTGCACATAGGCTCGTAAAAAGCGATGCGCCTCTTTTGCAAGATAATGGCTTGGGATCAGCCCATTATTCAGTGCATGCAATAAATCAAATTGTGGAATTTCAGGATAGACTAGGGGATAAAATTCAAACCGCCATGCTCTTCCACCTAGCAAATTACTTGCTTCTCTTTTTAATTTTCTTGCGCTCGATCCACACAAGATAAAATTGGCATCAGTATGTTCAATGAGCCAATGTATTTCATCGAGTAATTGCGGGTTTTTTTGCACTTCATCTACAATAACAGGTTGGGTAAGTTCTATGGGGGATAATGCCAAAATCTCTTCGCGAAATAAGTAGGGTTCTTTAACATATTTGATATGAATATCCGTTTTTAATAGGTCATAATAAACGGCTTTTGGAAAGTGTTGTTCTAAATAAGTGGATTTCCCTGTCTTTCTGGCGCCCCATAAAAAAGCTGATTGTTTGTGTGGTAAATCGAGTTTGAGAATTCTATTGAATAATGCCATTGTATACCATTTCCTTCTAACTAATCAGGAGAATACTCCTGATTAGGGACCCTAATCAGGAGAGTACTCCGTATAAGTTACATGATAATAGCCATATTTTACACTATTTTCAAGGATATTGTCGCAAGGATTGACAACGCTAAGGTAGTCGAAAAATTATCTATTAATAATAAAACAACACTGAATGTTATTCCTGCTCTCACAATTGAGAACAGGAAAATTTTAATCAGGAATGATAATTGCTGCTAATTGCAGCGGGTTCTTCTTTTGCGGCTCTTGGCGGTTGTAATGGGCTTGCTTCTTCAGTTGCAGCGCGATTGCTATCAATGGAATGAGGATTAATCAATCCTAATTGATATGAAATTAGATTTGTAACTTCCTCGTGAAGATATTTAATTTCGGGCTCGTTATTATTTATTAAATTATAAAACCACTTTGCATCTGTGGCATTATAGATATCATTTAATAATTTTTTTATGGAGTTCATTTTGCTTGTGTCACGCAGTGCCAAATATTTTAACTCTTTAAATGAGATTAATTGCGCAATATCAAATTTACCTTTGGTACTGGCTAAATATAAATCTATTTGTGTAGCGCGTTGTTTATCTATCAGGTTATTATTTTCTTGTTGTTGAAATGTTTTTTCTTGATCTAATATCTCAGGTTGTTGCGTAATCAATTTAATTACGCAGTGAATATTTGCAAATTCTGCTGAAGTTAATGAGACTTCAGGACGTAATCTTTTCATATCATCATGAATTTTATTGAGGTCGGGTATTATGCCTTCTCTTATTGCTAATCGTATGTTTGATAGAAAATCAAGTGTATTATTGGCACGCTGTTTTCTTTCATTAATCATAGATAAATAATAACGGGTTAAAATAACAAGAGTTGCGCTTCGACTTCTGCCTGCTTTGCAATGCACGTATTGTGCTACACCAGCTTCTATGCCGCGTAACATCCCGCCAATTCTTTTAGCGATGAGAGAGATTGGAAAATCGTCTGCGTGTTCATCTCTTACAGGAATATGATGATGTCTTATGCCTAATTTATGCCAGCTTTTTGCAGTCATTAATTCAGGGGTAATGCCGGGTAATCCTAAACCGGCTAATTCGAAATCCTCTGTTACAGAAGTAATATCAATGCCTTTAAACGGTAAAGTTTCATTACTTTTAATAAAATTAATTAATTCAGCACTATCATTCGCAGTTGGAATTTTTCCGAGATATAATAAATCGCTTATTTTAGTCCAAGCTTTCCAAAAATTTGTTGTATAAATTCGATAATAGGATCCAATGATTCCTCTGCCAAAGCCATAGCTCTGTGAGCGATTGGGATAAATAATCGTATAATGTTTTTTTAATTCTGATAATAAATCATGGCTTCGTTCAGTCGATAACCATTTAATCACTTTATGATATTTTTCTTCTTCAGGTATGTGTAAATAAATTTTAATTCTTTGCAGCTGAGGATTTTTCTGGGATATTTCAGCAATAGTATCAATTAATGCTTGAGCACTATCGCGTGGGTCGCAACCTCTATTACCCGTACCGACTAATGGAAAACGAATTGCTATAGGATTATTTTTTAATGCTTCTATGAAAAGATTTTTATAAATCTGTTTTAAAGTGCGTATAGATCTTTCCATATCATTTTCTGTTTTAATCAGCAAAACAGAATTTCCAGGATTTTCTTTAGCAAGAGATTCAGCAACGTGAGTTATTGGCGCAACGAGTACTTCACGCTGTTTTTCAGTGGATTTCATCAAACCGATTTGAATGTTCAGTTGCGTATTATTAATAATAGTGGGATTTATATCGAATGCAGCTGCTAACTTATCGCTAAATGCTTTGCCAAAAATATAACAGCTGTTTGGATTAAGGTCTAAGAAATAAATTTTCTTGCCGTTGAGTAACGGCGCATATCGTAATAGGCATGAGCTAAATATCTGCGCGACTTTTTCTGGATCATTTTTAAATGCGAGACAACCAAAGGCATTTAATATTATTGCAGTCGCCTTTAAATTAATAGCTTTTTTTATTGCATATTCTATAGAGTCATTAATGATTTGATCAGGGTTGGTGTTATTACGGGAGTTATTATTAATAGTACAAAGTTTATCAACTGCACCTTCAGATTGACGACAATCAGGCGCTGCTATAGATATAATATAAGCCTTCCCTGCAGTACATTCTTCTAATAATGAAATATCAAAGATACCCCTTTCATCAAAAAGTTCACCGACATGTTTAATATGTTGTAAATCTACAAATTGACAATTTTTGGTAAACCCACCATCTGCAGGAATTTCAATAACAGTATTCTGCATTTTACTATAAATTTCATCCGCATATTTAAAAAAGGTTAATCTACTTTCTGCTCTATCAAAATAATGTGGATCTTCAATAGATTTTTTAATAAAAAATAAAATCATTTGCAAAAATCTACTTTGATATGCAACTACATCAACATTTAAATCAGTTTCTTTATAGGTAAGAGATGTTTTACCTTCTTTTAAATTTTTGTCTAATACATTGTAAAAATCTGCCAAAAATTTCCAATATAAATCAGAATTACGAGTTAACGCTTCGTCAAATGTACCTTGTTCATAAGCGCCAGCTCCAGGACGTTGTCTATTGGCAGCGTTAACAACGACCACAACTTCGCCATTTGCAATTAAGTTTCGTGTAAATGATATGGAGTCTCTTGCTTGAATAGAAATCGAAGGTCGCTCTGTCGCTACAGCTTCGTCTGTTGTGGGTATTCGCGAATGGCTTTGATCAACTATTTGTTGGATCAGCACATTTGTATTTTCATTATGAGGTGTTTGTAAGTGTGATATTAAAGTATCTATAATTTGAATTAAATTATTTTTCGTAAATTGTGTCGTGTCAGGATTTATTTTTAAATCGAATAATCTATTGAGTAATTCGTTATGAGTGCAAAGAAAGTTGACCAAAAACCAGGTTTGCGTTACCCAAAATTGTTTTGCTGCTGCTGTTTCTTTTCCATCAAGCGTTTTGAGATACACAATAGCTTTAACGAGCATTTGGTGGCGTAAAGACATATTATGTCGTATATCATCCATTGATTGAGGGTTGCTTCTCATACTAAAGTAGTCAAAACCGGTACTTATACCTTTACTCATTTTGTCAAAAAGATATGCCACTGATGTCTCCTATTGTGAATAATGTTATGGTGACAATTTAAATGTTTTTAAAAAACAAAGAAAAATATCTGAAATATTGTTTATTATGACATTCAAATTATTTGCAATTTAATTTAGCGGTGTTTTCAGCTGGTTTTAATGTAACACCCGAATCAATCATCGCAGCCACTTCATCTGCTGGAATTGCGCTAATGAATTGATGTAACCGTTCAGCATTTTTTTGATAAGAATCTAATGCAGCAAAATTCCTTCGTTTATCTGGTTGAAGATTTGCATAAAATCCTTGGTGTCTCATTAAGTATGCTAATAACGGTTCATTTTTTTTATTACAGGCAAGATGTTTTTTATCACCCAGGGAATCTACGAAGGTGAAAGATTGTACTTGTTTCAAGAGAGCATTGGGTAAAACTTGCCAATTTATCAGGCCATCATTTGGATTAACTCTAGCGAGTAACTGGTGAAAATCAGGAATGTTTCTAATATTTTTTGCCAATAAATAAGAAATGATTGGGCAAGTCAATTCATCTTTTTGAATATCTGCTTCGGTAAAATATAAATGTTGGATACTACTGTTGTTATCTTTTGCCGATTTTAAAGCAGGTAAAAGCGCCAGTTTATACTGCCAACTATTTGCAGCATCAAATAATGCAATACTCAATAAATTGCCTGATGGATGCCTTGTGACTTTAATATCAATATTAGTAAAGTGTGATATCTGTTGCACTAAAAGGTGTACTCTATAGGATGCGCCTATTTCCAATGGTATATTTAATAAACGATTAAGTTCATCAATCAGTTTTTGTCCATATTCAATTACAAAACAATTCCAATGAATACCTTTCTTAGCCAATTGTGCTTTTTGATAATTAACTAATAGCTTTATTGCATCGCTTCCCGCTCTCGCAAAAATCACTTGGTACTCATTAAGTGTTTTGGCTTCTGGAACAGATATAATTCGTTTTTCCTGTTCAGAGCGGTAAGTGAAAGGTGTTGAAAAGATGGTCAGCAAATCGTTTTTTCTTTCTTCACTGCTGACTTTACGTTCGCTTAATTCGTTTGTAATAACTCGCATGAATACTGTAATCCTATTAAAAATGTATATTGTAACACTGTAATATTAAGCCAACATTAAGGTGCTTTCTAATAATTGACAGGGCTCATCGCACGACAAAAATCATTATACAGTTTCTAAAGAAAACCTTGATAAATTTATGATATAATTTATCTCCTATTTTTAATTAGGTTTGTGTGCACATAACCCGGACACGTCGCTGCGTTCCTTTGTTCTGGCTACTTTTTGATAAATAAATTTTGTAGTGCGCAGAGAGACAAAAATAATTTATGATATTTAAGAGATTGAATATTCTAATTCTTGATTTGAAAAATATTTTTAAACATCAACACATCTAGTGGCAATTCTAATATAACATGTAAAAAACTGAGGGATAATAAAACAACAAAACCTAAACCGTAATTATACAAATAAAGACTAATTGAAAATAAATAGATATAAGTTAAGATTCGTAATCTTTTACCACTGATTTCATGCCAACGTATAATTCCTGTTTTAGAAAACCAATTCAAATAATGATAACTGTATGCAAAGGCGATAAAGCGTATTGTTTGTATTATATGTTGGTTATTGTTTTCCAAGCGAAAAGTTTTGATAAATAAATCGACCATATTTTGGAAATAATTGGCGTTATGTAAAACGAAATGAGCAGTGATGGGCTGAATAATAAACGGTTGCGGTAGAAAAAAACAGATGCCACATAAAATTAATAATGCAAATGTAGCGTAGCCAGGTACACTATGATTTTTAATTGCGCCATTCAGAATAAATCCTGCGGTAAACACATAAACATGAATTAATGTGGGTAAAAATAGAAGAATAATAACATAAGCTGTGTTTTTAGTGGTTAATGCAGCAATGATTAATCCTGCAAAAATAATAAGCACTTTCTCTTTATATGTTTTAAATAAAGTCATCGCAACAGTAAAGCTTAAGGTTAAAATCATGATGGGAATGTAAAATTTGGTAAATACCAACATGTAAAATGTCAGTATCAATAAATAAATATAATCCGCTTTTTGTTGCGTAAAATAATTTCTGTCATGTAGCCAAGATATTTCAGTGAGATAATGAGCGGGGCCGAGAATGGCATAGGCGCCTAATAATAATGGCCATGGTGAAATGTAGGCTATAACAAATGAGATGAGCATCAATAATATATTGAGATAATCGAGCTTGTGGATTTGCTGTAGATTTAATGAATTTTGCGTTGTCATCGGTATTTAAATGCGCTTAGTTAAAGATTCTCAAATGAAATACGTCAAAAAAAATAATTTAACACACCCTCATCTACCGAAGGCACCTTCTCCCGCGAGCGGGAGAAGGAAAGACTAACAGCATATGGCAAAAACACAAAAAAATCAGTAAACTATTTCGTTCTAGCAAAAATTGAGGAGTTTTGGCCGTATGGCACGAGTTACAGTAGAAGATTGTTTAAGTTTTGTAAAAAACCGTTTTGAATTAGTTCTGTTGGCTGCAAAAAGAGCGCGACAATTAGTTAAATCAGGCGCAGATCCGATTGTTCCATGGGAGCAAGATAAAGCAACTGTTGTTGCATTAAGAGAAATTGCAACAGGCAAATTGAAAGCAAATATGTTGGATCAACCCACAGAAGGTCATCATGGTGAAGGGTCCTCGGATGATGTCCATACCAAACACTAATCGTCCAAACGATATGTGACAGGAGGGTTTATGTCACTGTTCGACGATTTACAAGAAGAGTTAATTCTGTATTTTGATGCTGAACAAATTCAGAAAATTCGGCGAGCGTACGATATAGCAGAAAAAGCTCACGCTGGCCAAAAACGTCGAACAGGCGAGCCTTATATTACCCATCCCGTTGCAGTTGCAAAAATTCTTGCGCGCATGCGCATGGATTATCAAAGTATCATGGCTGCATTGCTCCATGATGTCATTGAAGATACCGGTGTCGATAAAGCAACCATAGCTGCAGAATTTGGTAATCAAGTTGCCGATTTGGTTGATGGTGTCAGTAAATTAACGCAAATTGAATTTAGTAGCCGCGCAGAAGCACAAGCAGAAAATTTCCGAAAAATGGTGTTAGCGATGGTGCGCGATATTCGCGTGATTTTGGTGAAATTAGCGGATCGTTTGCATAATATGCGCACTTTAGAAGCGTTAGATTTTGAACGCCGTAAACGAATTGCACAAGAAACATTGGAAATTTATGCACCTATTGCCAATCGTTTAGGCATGCATTCATTTCGTTTAGAATTAGAAGATTTAGGATTTGCTGCACTTTATCCCAGACGTTATCAAATTTTACAAGCCGCTGTTCGTAAAGCGCGCGGCAATCGTAAAGAAATCATTAGTACGATTGAATCTTCCATCAAAGAAAAATTAGAACAAAGTGGACTGCCGCCATGCGCAGTGTGGGGCAGAGAAAAACATATTTATAGTATTTATAAAAAAATGCGCGACAAAAAAATTCCATTAGCAGAAATTATGGATGTTTATGCATTTCGCATTGTCACAGATAGCATTGATACTTGTTATCGCGTATTAGGCGCAGTTCATCAATTATATAAACCATTGCCTGAACGTTTTAATGATTATATTGCTATTCCAAAAGCCAATGGTTATCAATCATTACACACCACATTATTTGGTCCTTATGGTGTTCCTATTGAATTACAAATTCGCACTGTTGATATGGATAATATGGCCGAATATGGTATTGCTGCACATTGGTTATATAAAGCGGGTGAACATGAAGTGAATGCTGCGCAAGTGCGTGCACGACAATGGTTGAAAGGTTTATTAGAAATGCAGCAAAGTGCTGGAAATTCCTTGGAATTTATTGAAAATGTTAAAATTGATTTATTTCCTGATGAAGTTTATGTATTTACACCCAAGGGCAGAATTTTAGAATTACCCAGCGGTGCCACGCCTGTAGATTTTGCTTATGCCATTCACTCTGATGTGGGTAATAGTTGTGTTGCTGCAAATATTGATCGACGTTTAGCACCACTCAGTACCGCATTAACTAATGGACAAACTGTAACAATAATTACTGCACCTGGTGCACGTCCCAATCCCGCGTGGCTTAATTTTGTAGTCACTGGTAAAGCGCGCAGTAATATTAGACATTTTCTCAAAAGCCAACGTCGTGCAGAATCAATTGCATGGGGCAGACAATTATTGGATAACGCATTCACTTTGGTAGAATTAAATTGGGATGAAATGCCTCAAGATAAACATAAAATTCTGCTTGATACTTATCAAGTAAAATCAATAGATGATTTGTCTGAGGAAATTGGTTTAGGTAATAAAATGGCGCAATTAATTGCGCGGCGTGCTGCGCATATTATGTCTGTGTCCGCGGATCAAGAATTAAAGGAAGATATAAAATCTTCACTTATACCCATCGCAATTAAAGGCACAGAAGGCATGATTATTAATTATGCAACTTGTTGCCGGCCTATTCCTGGTGATGCAATAGTTGGAATTATTCAAGCTGGCGAAGGTATTATTGTCCATGTAAATAATTGTCATGTTTTACAAGAATTACATATTGATCCTGAGCATCTTGTTCCCATGCAATGGGATCCCCATGTACAAGGTGAATTTAAAGTAGATCTTTCACTTGAATTAATCAATCAGCGTGGCATGTTAGCCCAAATTGCAGGAAATATATCATCAGCAGAAGCAGATATTGATAATGTCACTGTTAATGAACAAGCTGATCAAATGTGTACAGTGAATTTAACCATATCAGTTGAAGACCGTGTACATTTGGCTAAAGTATTGCGTAGATTGCGTACGATTAAAGCAATTAAAAAAATTACACGGCCTAGATAAAATTCAAATTTAATCAATGATGAATTTTTTATACTCAAAGGAGAGATCATGTCTAATAATATTGAAAATAATCCAAATAAATTAATTATTCATACAAAAGCTGCACCGCTGCCACGCGGTACTTATTCACAAGCAATTAAATGTGGTAACACTGTTTATTTAGCCGGACAAATTCCATTAAGTCCAATTACGCAACAATTAGTTGGCGTTGATCTCAAATCACAAATTACCCAAGTTTTTGAAAATATGTCTGCGGTTGCAAAAGCTGCGGGTGGTACTTTAAATGATATTGTTAAATTGAATATTTATTTAATCGATTTAACAGAGATTAATAGTGTCAATGAAGTGATGGTGGAATTTTTTACTGAGCCTTATCCTGCAAGAACGACAATTGGAATTTCTGCGTTACCGATGGGTGCAAAAGTTGAAGTTGAAGCAATTATGTCGCTACATTAAACCCACCTTTTTTTCTTCTCCCGCTTGCGGGAGAGGGGGATTATTTATTTCCATTTAACTTCAAAACATTTATCCTTCCAACATAATTTTGCAATATCTCCCGACGAAATCGCACCCACTCCAGCCGGCGTTCCTGTAAAAATAATATCACCTTTACAAAGCGGAAAATATTCACTGACATAAACCAATAATTCCGCAGGTTTCATTATCATTTGTGTGCCCAACGCATGTTGTCGTAATTGATTATTTATAATTAATGAAAATTCATTATCTAAATAATTTATGAAATCATGGTGTGGTATCCAAGGTCCTATTATGGCAGCATCTGGAAATACTTTTGCAACAGTCCATGGATGGCCATTTTTTTTAAGCGTTGTTTGTAAATTACGCAATGTCATATCTAATCCTAAAGTCACTGCATGAATTGTTTGTTCAGCTTGAGCTAAATCCATTTGATAACCATCATTTGCTAATTGCAAAACAATTTCACATTCATAATGAATATCACCGTGATTAATTGGTAGTGTCGCATTTATTATTTCGTCCCACTGATTTATCTGTTTTAAAATACTCGGTGGTTTTAAAAAAATGACAGGTTTTTCTGACACGCTATCACCTAATTCTAATGCATGTTCTTTATAATTTTTTCCAATGCAGATAATTTTGTCTATGGTCAATTTGTTATCTCCAGACGTCGCGGTTAATTATCAATTTGTAGCTTTTCATCATATATCCAGTATGTTAGTATGCTCCATTTTTATAAATATAATTGAGGCCAATTATGCGTTCATCAGACCATTTTGTTCCAGGGGCAAACTCACCAAAACGTTCGGTAGATAAAACAAAACATATATATACTACGCAATTCACCGATATCCTTAATTCACTTAAGCAGTCTATCGAGTATTTATCTAAAAAACAATTTAATACTAATGAATTTTCAGCTTATTCAGCACAAATGCTGCAAAAAGCAATGAGCATAATAAACTTATTACTTAACAATAATGATATAGATTATTGGATAAATAAAAGTAATCGTAAACAGCTGAGAGAATTATTTGATATTTTAGATCAGAGTAAAGGTACTCTTGTCTCAGAAGTATTTAATGAACATTCTTTAGAATTGGCTGTAATTATATTTGGTATAGTTAAATCATTGCAGCAACAAAATATTCTTAATATGATTTTACCCCAAGCGCGTCAAATGGTTGCGGAACAATTAGGTAATACATCAGATTTTATTAATTCTATGTGTGCTTATTTAGAAGCAAACATCGAATTTTATAGTGCGCTCAAACAAAATGATTTATTTCAGAATGCGAAGCTTGAAACGCAAAATGCCATAAAGGCTTTTTATAGCAATTGTCATACACTCATTAAGGATATTAAGCCGAATACTTTTAATGTTTTTTTTAAAGAATATATTAATACAGTTAAGTTCTTAATAGAAATAATAACAAGACAACCTTATTTCACGCTAAATAATGCAACTAAATGGATCAATCAAGCAACCCCCTTTGTATTTGAAGGCAAAGATATCAATTTGATTGATGTCCGTCGCGAATTAATTTGTCAGTTAATTCAAGAAGAGCAGAAATTAAATCTAGCATTACAAGGAGCGCATTTACCATTGCTAACTACGGTATATGATGCTTATCAATCAAATTATGACCAAGAAGAACAAGATTCACTTAGCAATAAATTAGCAATTTTGATCCAATCTTTACAACAAAAAGCAGAAAAATATAAGACAGGCGAGCACCTAACGTTTGGATGGGTAGATGGTGATAAAGTTGCTGCTCTTGATAAATTATTAACAAACGTGAGAAGCATTACAGAGAGTAAAAATAATCAATTAGATTTGGCAGGTAAATGTTTATTGCTTTATAAACACAGTCTTGATACTGCAAAAGAAAACTTTGATATCGCTAATAGAAAAGAAAAACCATTAGGTGAATTTTCAAAACTAGTTAATAGCGCCGCATTACGATTTTTTGCAATAGTCTTTTTTGAGCTATCAGAAACTAATGATATGAGAATCAGAGCAGTACTCGATGAGGCAGGTAATCTATATCGAGAGCCTCAAATTGATTTGCAAGCGAGTACAAAAATATCTCAAAAAGAGGCCAATCGATTTCTGACAAATGCCATCAATCATCTGCGATGCAAAATGACTGATATAAAATTTCCAGTCTGTGATCAAATGATTGTAGCTTTGTTGCAACATGCTGACTGTAATGGAGAATTAATCAGAAATAATAAAAAATTTTTTAAAGACTTATTACCAGATACCCGTTTTGAAAGAATTGTGCGCGAACAATTACGCAAGCCACATGAAAACAAAATTGTTAATGCGCAATTTTGGCGTAATTATTTGGCTGTGCTTTCATGTGATGTTATAAATGGCTATGTTAAAAATGGCCACAAAGGTGATCAGCTAATACCGCAATCACCAAACCGATCGGTAAATCAACGTTTTACCACAAGCGTCGATTCGCCCATGAAATCATCGCAACAGAAAGAGGCTTCCGATATTCGTGATAGGTGTTTCGAATATATATCTGTATTAGCTAATGCAAATATATCAGGATTTCTTACCGCAGATTCAATAGTAAGCCTATTAATGTTATATCAAAATACATTTGAAGACATTATTGAAGCACATTTCAATAATAAATTTGAATTATTGATAGAAACATTGAATTATATCGCCTCCCAAAAATTAGCAGCAGAACATTTTGTTGCAATTTTACATAGCTCAATACAAAAACACCTTGAAAAATTAATAATTTCTCATGAAAATAATATGTCTATTTTGTATATGTTATTGACATTAGATTCATCTAGTAAAGTGGATTCATCAATGGATGGAAAAAATGCTGAGGTAAAAAAACTTATCACTGCAGAGCTCGATAAAAAACCCGCAATCCTCATCAAAATATTAAAAATGTTTGGAAACGATCTCATTCAAGCGTCGGTTGATACTGGTGAAATAATACAAAATGAAAATAGCTTATTGGATAGAAATTACATAGTATTTGGATCACTGCTCGCGCATATTGAATTATGCAGACAGCAATTAACAGCACAAGATTTATATTGCTTGGCGCATAATAAGAGATTATTTCAGCTTATTATAGAGACGCCTTTGTACTTGGCTATTTTATTACAGCATGATAAATGTGATGAATTACTCAATTTTGAAGAGCTTGCAACACGATTGAGTATATCTATCAGAGCGCTAACACCCTCTGAATTTAATTTGCGCAATGTGCAATTATGTCATATTGATCCTAATTATGTTGCGTCGTTAACACCAGCAAATCTGATTAAATTTATTGCATCACATGCTAATTTAGCAAATTTAATATTAAGTGATTTAAATGGTATGGCGAAATTGCTTAAATCAAATGAATTTGGTATTCCATTAATACGAAAGCACCAAGATAAAATTATTGCCTATTTAAGCAATACGCATCATAAGTCTTATATTGAAGAATTTTCTTGCGATGTTTATTTTAAATTGCTTGCAGCCAAAATTCCTTTCGCGAAAGAACGGTTGTTTTCTAATATAATGGTTGCTCTGAAAATTTTAAATGTTAAACACAATGATGCCCAATTTTTAGAAATGGTTAAAAATGACTATGTGAAGTTATTTAATCAAGCTGAGTTTTGCCAAAAACTCGATGTGGTCATGTTAATTGCATTGTTAGCAGCATTTGAAAATGAAGAATTACCTGATGAATTTGCTCTCATCGCACAACATAATCCCGCCTTAATAAAACATATTGGTAACCGTAATTTACCAAAACACTGGAAATTATATGAAGTCATCTATTCTGCTCAAGCGCGAGAAGGAACATTATCCAGGGAGCAACTGATACCTATACAGCAATCTTCAAATCCTGCTTGTAGAGAATGGTTGGGCAGTTTTTATCATGCAAGCGGCACTAATAAAAATATTGTTCGTTTAATGCTCAATGACGCAACTGTTATCGATGTTGTACGATATTTTCCTTTATTTAGACCTTTGCTTGAAAACGAACCAGTGACAGATGCTGATTTGGATAAATTTTATGAGGCAAACAGCCCTGAAATTGATGATGTTCTAGCGGCTCCAAGATGTCAGCAAAAAACCAGCGTTTATCTACAAAATAAATTTTATAATATCAACCTAGAACTTGGACGTCAGCGTGTTAAATTATTTGCATTTCTCAGCAGTAATAAGGATTTTTGTGCGAAAAATCTTGTGCATTTAATTAAATTCTTTAGTAAAGAAGGGCATACTTTAAATCAAGTAAAATCTGATTTAATTGTCTTGTGTAAAGAGAAGCCAGAATTAATTCCAGATTTACTGACATTTTGTGATCAAGCCATTGTCAATCATAACATCGAATTATTTTTGCCTGTGCTTGATAAGAAAAATATCCGTTTAAATAAGGATAGTTTAATTAAGCTATCCTATTCTGAACACGAAGCCGTAAGCGCTTATTTATATGAGGATGCGGCTAATTTTGAATGTGTGAAAGAGTATATACCGCTTGATAATGCTCACTTAAATAGGATGCTACATACTATAAAGAATATGAAAGGCGATCATTTATTAAATAATGAGAAGCTTGCTAAGCATTTATTATGCAGAGTCAATGCGCTTTTTAAAGATTTTCCAAATAATGCACAATTATTAACATTGCTTTTTAAGCTGCCACAGTCTGCAAAATTATTTGAACAAATGGGGCCTGATGATTTATATAAACTCTTGACCATAGACGATGAAAAATTAATTCAAGATGTCGTTGTTAGATACCGTGATAATCTAATTTTAATGTTAGCGCTACAACAAATTAGATTAAACTCTGCTAATAATAACTTAATAAAAGTTATTTTATTAGACGAAAAACTACGTAATCAATTCTTTAGTAATGCTATTGCTAGCGAGCAATTGCAACAACAACTCTATGAGTTATATCAGCGTAACAACGAGATGATTACTCAATATTTGTTTGATTTTCATCTGGGCAATTTAATTGGTTTTCAATTATGTTTATTGTCTGGCTTGCAATTGAAAGACTTATATTTTGGACAAAATAACAATTTTATGCTTTTAGCAAAAAATGAATTATTTCAAAATGTCTATTTAAGAAAAGTATTTCTTTCTGCATTGTCTGCTGATCAAAGAAGACAATTTCTCTATGATAATCTGGTTAAACTGAATGCAATTGAAGTGTATGATTATTTTATGGTGGAAGCGGATATCAATTGGTTATGTGAAGGACCACAATTATTTAATTTATTATTGAATAACATTTCATTTGCCAGTTATGTTTTACAGCAGCCACAATTACGTGAGATTTTTAACTTATCATCACATCATTTCTTTCTTGTTGTGAGGAAATGCTTAAACAATGCTCAGCAATTGCTCGATTTCTTATCACACTGGTCAGATAAACAATTTATTACATCAATATTTATTGAGGCAATACAATACGGTCATATTGAACGTATTTTATTAATATTAGAAAATAAACCCATATTGCATTGTTTAGACCGAGATATCGTTAAAGGACTTCTTGAAACAGTCGATCTGCCCTATATTTCATGGAATAAATCAAAAGATGGCAGTGCATGTTATGAAAAATTACAGCGATTTTGCATGGCTAATAGCATTAAGCTAACGCCTGAGCGAGATATTATTAAATCAATTAATAATAATTGTTTTGATTTGGATAGGCATTGTTGGAATTTGTCAAAACATTCGCAAGCTTTGACCGGTAATCAGAAAAGGATAAATGAACTAGAAGTGCAATTAAAATTAAGCATTACTGAACTTAATTTATCTTGGAACAAAACAACTATCGATGTTGTCAATAAACGTTTTGAGGTATTAATTTGTTTATTTGAACTCTCACAAGTTTCTAAAGTAGATAGGAGAACTGCGGATCAAGTAGGGCAATTTTTAAAAGATTTGCTTGCTAAGAACGGTTTAGATGAAACAGCTAGCGCAACGAAGATATTTAATTTACTGATCAAAAAATGTTTAGTTGATTCTTATCACCCTGGCGTGTTGTCTCTTATTTTATCGCATAATGCAAAGTTAATTAATATTGCGTTGTTTAATGGTAATAAAAAATTAGCCTTAGAATTTTTATTTAACCCATTACTTTGTCAACATTTATCAGCACCTGCAATAGCAGCAATTGTAAAAGGTGATCATAATCTTGCCATTTCTTGCTTTGCTCATCCCACTATTTTTTCTATTTTATTAAAAAATCATGATGAATTAGTGGCTGTTGCAAAACTCGCTGGTATTGTGGCTGTTGAAGATGGTAATGATAAAGCCTTCCAAAGGCTAAAAGAGATCAGTGCTTTAATTGCATGTGAGGCCGATTTGTTCAAAGTTTATCCCGAATTATTGCCGCCGCCAGTTAATAACCACGATTTGTTGCGAATTTCATCACCCGTGGTTCATGCGGTAACTACAATGGGTATACTAAGAACAGTATCTGCACCGACTTTTCCGACTGGAAATTCATCGCCCAATGCGGCACAAGCAAGCTCCACACCGCCGCCATCCTCAAGTAAAACTTCTCAGGCGACACCACGCGGTAAAGAATCTCCTGCTGAAAAAGATGTAACTCGATCAAGAACAGATTCGAATGTCAGTGGAAAGAAATCGTCGCCGTAGTTTTTTACTATTTCAATTATCCGTCTGAGATAAATTATTTCACTTTTTTTCTCAGGCGGAGCGCTTCTTTTAAATCACAAAATCTTGCACCAAATAGCAAAATTACTGTTTGGTGCAAAGTTTCTACGCGCTAAAATCTTGCACCAAACAGTCAAAATGCTGTTTGGTGCAAGATTTTGTTATTGACAAATCTTGCACCAAATAGCGAAAATGCTGTTTGGTGCAAGATATTTAAGACATGGTAGAGCGGAGAAATTAGGTAACCGGAGGCAATACATTGATACCATTTATAGGAAGGGAGAAAGAACTCGCAGAATTAAAAGAATTATTTACGCGAAAAACAGCCAGTTTAGTGGTTGTAAAAGGTAGACGCCGGATTGGTAAAAGTCGCCTTATCGAAGAGTTTGCTAAAGGATATAAGTTGGTCGAAATCACAGGGCTAGCTCCAACAAAAGGTATCACGGCCAAACATCAACGAGCAGAATTCGCCAAACAAATGGCGCGGATTTTTTCAATTCCCGTAGCAAGAGAGACTGATTGGAGTGATTTATTTTGGTATCTTGCACAGCAAACCCAACAAGGCAGAGTAATAATTTTATTAGATGAAATCTCGTGGATGGGTTCAAAAGATGCAACTTTTTTAGCAAAACTTAAATCTGCGTGGGATCTATATTTTAAAAAGAATGCAAAACTTATCATGGTATTATGCGGTTCTGTTTCATCATGGATTGAGAAAAATATTCTAAGCAGTACTGAATTTATTGGCAGAATTGATTTGCCGTTAACTTTAGAGGAATTAACATTACCAGAGTGTAATGAATTTTGGAGCATTCAGAAAGATAATATATCTGCATACGAAAAATTTAAAGTTCTTGCAGTAACGGGAGGTGTACCACGCTATTTGGAAATTATTTCATCGCGTTATACGGCAGAAGAAAATATTAAACGACTCTGTTTTGTAAAATCTGGATTTTTATATAAAGAGTTCGATAAAATTTTTCACGATTTATTTGGTAAACGGAGTGAAATTTATAAAGAAATTTTATTATGTTTAATAAGTAATCCATTCGCTGAACTGGAAGATATTTTTAAATATTTAAAAATGAAAAAAAGTGGCGTTATAAGCAATTATCTCAAAGATTTAATCATGGCGGGGTTTGTGCGACAAGATTTTACATGGATAATACATAATGTAAAAAAATCGAAATTAAGTCACTATAGAATTAGTGATAATTATATAAGATTTTATCTAAAATACATTTCGCCAAATAAAGACAAAATTGAGAGAGGCGCTTTTGAAAATCGCTCTTTAGCAACATTAGCAGGTTGGGAAAGCATAATAGCGCTTCAATTTGAAAATTTGGTATTGCACAATCGTTCTTTAATACAAAGGAAATTACATATTGATGTAGCAGAAGTTGTTTATGATAATCCGTATTTTCAACGTGCAACAAGCAAACAGGCCGGATGTCAAATTGATTATATGATTCAAACGAGATTTAATTCTGTGTATATATGCGAGATAAAGTTTTCAAAAAATCCTATACATGTAAATGTTATTGAAGAAGTAAAGGCAAAAATTAATAATATTGCGTTACCGAAAAATTTTTCATATCGCCCCGTGTTAATACATGTAAATGGTGTTGATGATGAAGTGATTGCGAGTGAATATTTTTCGGATATTATCGATTTTGGCGATTTATTAAAATCGTCTTCTTAGTCATTTAAAAAAGAGATCATATGATATTAAATATTTCACAACGTAACAGCATACCTGCAACCCAATTATTCATTAATATTGTTACCAAAGATAATCAACAATTGGGTAATAGGCCAATTGTTTTTTTCTTACCTGGTGGGCCAGGTGCTGATAGTTCTCTTTATCAATCTTATAACTGTTTATTAGACGTAGCGGATATTGTTTACCATGACCCACGTGAGTGTGGTTTAAGTGATAAATCAAATCCTGAACATTTTACGATGGATGTTTATATAGATGATATAGAGGAAATACGAAAACATTTGGGAATAGAAAATATTATTGTTAATGGAAAATCATATGGTAGTAGTTGTGCAATGGGATATGCATTGCGCTATCCACAAGCGGTAACGAAATTGGTGTTAGCGGCTGGTTCAACAAGTTATCGATTTATGGAATTGGCAAAACGAAATTTGATGTTACGTGGAAACGAACAACAGAAACTGATCTGTGAAAAATTATGGAAGGGTGAATTCAAAAGTTATCAAGATGTAAAAGAATATTTTACAATTATGGCATCACTTTATTCTAACAAAGCAAAGAATGATCCTAGCATCTATAAATTAGGACAATCACCTGAAAAATATTCTTATGAAGCACTCAATTTAGGATTTAAAACATTTTTAAGAACTTTTGATTTTGATGATCAATTAATTAATATTAAATGTCCCACATTAATTTTAGCAGGACAAGACGATTGGGTTAATGATGTATCTATTGCGAAATCAATGTCGCAAAAGATTCCGCAAAATAAGTTGGTGATATTTGAAAATAGCGGACACTCAATGGAAACTGATGTGCCTGAGCAATTTTTTGAGGAAATTCGTAAATTTATTGTAACTATTTAATGTCATTCCCGCTCAGGAAAAAATTATAAAGAATGCTGAACTATCACGCGGGAATCTATTACAAAAATTGAATCGAAATAGTTTTTTAAGATTAATTTATATTCTCCATATGATGATGTACCGATTGAACTATACGAATTTGCTAATTAATTGGTGGCACAGAGATTAATAATTTCTTTAACGTTTTCACATCAACCATATTGGGTTGAGCAATTCCAGGTGCATGTTGGAAAATTTTTGATTGAAAATAATGTGACTTAAAAAAAATCATAAAATAATCATTTAAGATTAATTGATTGTTCAGTCGAATTCGCAATAATGCTTGATTTATAATTCCCAACTTTGAACCTGTAGGAATTTCAGCTATCCTCCCTAGTGTAACGCCAGAACAGCTAACAATTAAATCACCAGGTAATACTTGGAAATCTATTAATTCTTCATATTTTTGTTTTGTTATAAAATAATTTCCTAATGTTGGATCGTTATAGATGGCATTCCGTTGTTCATATACTTTGAATCCATCATGAACGAAAAATTCTTTTTTTATAGCACTTCCAAATGGTCCTCGCTTAAGCCCCGTATTACCAGATTTGACTATATTTCCCCATGATATCCATTCTCACCCCTTTGGTAATGCAAAATCAATTTCTTCTAAATTAATCGGTGGGAGAGGTTTTTCCTTTTTTAACTTCCCTGCTTTTATTAATGCTTCTTTTTCTGATTTAATTTTTTCTATTAAAACTGATGCCGGTTCATCCTGTGGAACTTGTGGTAGAAGTTTGCCTCGGATTGCGGTATTCATAAGTGAGATATTAAAAGATATAAGATTAGACTGAAGTTGATCTAAGGTTTTATTTGTTACATCAAGAATTGTAAAATAGTTATCAATTTTCTTAGCAATTTTTACTTGCACATCAATCGTCGGAATTGCTACATTTGAGTTTTCTAAATGGTGAAAATGTCTTGCATACCCCTTCGATGGAATTATTTTTGATAAATATTTAATAAGATAATATAAAAATCTAGGATCAACATTTTTTGGTTTAAGTACTTTAATACCATCTGCACCAGGAATAAAATCCTTTTTTATAAACTTCACTTGACGTGTATGATCTCCAAAGATTATAACAGGACTGTTCACATTAATAACTTTTAAGTTGTCATTGAAGTATCCAGAAATAAATGTTTGTCCCTGATCTATAATCGGAAATTTTCCTTCAGGTAAATAATCAGATTCTTTTACTTTTTTATCTGATGTAGAAACTTTGATAAACATTGTATTTAAAATAAGTGGTTTCCAATTAGGAGGTGCTGGCAAACTAATGAATTCAGTCACCGAATTTTTACTCATGCAACTAATGCCTCATTCATCTCATTAATAATATTGTCCATTTGATTTCCAAAAAGATCATACATCTTAGCCAATCCACCTTTTGCGTCAAATGGTGCCATATCCAAATCATCATGATCAATATGAAATGATGTTGAAAAATGTTTTTTGATTAAATACAACCACTCCATTTGTTCTTTTGAAAACTTTAATACACCTGATTGTTTATTAAATACCCATTTTTGAAAATTCAGATCGACTTGGTATGAATAATCAGTGAGCTCTTTGTCAATGCCAGCAATATGTCTAATTAATGACACAATTGCACATAATTCCCTTTGTGGGCAGACACCCTTGGTTTTCTCAAATAAAGAATAAGCTTCATAAACCCTAATAGATGAAAGATACGGCTTATTCAATTTTAATTTTTCGAATAATTCATTAATCATTTTATAGGTAATATCTTTTCTATGATAAGGATCATTATAAAGAATCTTAAGCGCTGTAATTTCATTTTTATTTTGCTCAATAAAATCTTTAAACTCGGAGACAAATTTTTCTGATTGTTCTTTTTTGCTCATGTCCCATCCTGTGAACAATACTTTATCTATATTGGTGCGATCAATTATTTGTTCATGATTTTGTCTTAACTTTTCAATAAATGTGTTCAATTCACCATTGAGAATATCCCCAGCTTTACGAATGAGTTCATCTTGAGCTACTGCTTTTTGTTCAGTAGATGGTTCTTTCGTTTCTTGTATATAAAATTTTTTCCGCGCATTTTCATCAATTAAATCAGGATCATGGGCATTAAGTAATGCTTTTATAAGCTGACTTACTGATTTTCCACCAGATAATTGCTCAAATTGCTTATTTTCGTCAGGGGTTAATTCTTTATTAATCCTTGCAAGACGTCCAGCAAGAGATGAAAAAATGGCTTCTTCTTTATTTCCCATTAACACCGCTGCTAGTAAATCCTTAGTGGGAATTGATCTATTTTTTTCTGGAGGTCTTGCATCAGTTTTTTGCGATTTTGAAACACCTATAGCATCAATTACGACGAAGTGAGTTTTGGCAGTGGTGACAGATGGAGTGACACGTTTTAAATTGTCTTCGTCCATTGTGCGTGTACCACGCCCTAACATTTGTTCAAAATAATTTTTTGATTTCACATCACGCATAAAGAACACGCATTCAATAGGTTTTACATCAGTTCCTGTTGCAATCATATCAACTGTAACAGCTATTCTGAGATAATATTCGTTTCTATATTGTGCAAGTAAAGAATTTGGATTTTCTTGAGATTGATATGTAATTTTTTTACAAAAGTCATTTCCTTCAGCAAATTCTTGACGGACAATTTGAATAATATCATCTGCATGACTATCAGTCTTGGCAAAAATTAATGTTTTGGGGCATTCTTGTCTGCCTGGAAAAATTTCTGGTAATTTATTTTTAAATGCTCTTATAACATTTAATATTTGACTTGGGTTTACTATATCTCGATCTAATTCTCTTGAGGTATATTCAATATCTTCATCGACTTGTTCCCATCGTAATCTCCTAGTTAATTTTTCACGTTTATCTACATATTCTTTCGCCTCAATTTTTGAGCCAGTTTTGTAATTTCCGTTTTAATAATATATATTTCAAATCCCACATTAACACCATCAGCTACTGCCTCAGTGTGGGAGTATTCGCTGACTAGATTTTCGTTAAAAAATCCAAGAGTACGCTTGTCTGGCGTAGCGGTAAGCCCAATTAAAAAGGCATCAAAATAATCTAACACTTGTCGCCAAAGGTTATAAATTGATCGGTGACATTCGTCGATAATAATAAAATCAAAAAATTCTATTGGAATTTTTGGGTTATATATTACAACTGAAGGTGGTTTTAACTTTAAAGTATATTCGTTTGGATTAATTTCTTCTAACGATTCATCTAATTCTTCTCCTTTTAAAATTGAATAAAGCCTTTGAATCGTTGAAATATAAACTTGGCTGTCTTGGGGAATAAATTTTGATCTTAATCGAGTTACATTATAGAGTTCAGTAAATTTGCGATTATCATCTGTAGGTTGATAAGCAATAAATTCTTGTTCTGCTTGTTCACCGAGATTTTTAGTATCCACTAAAAATAAGACCCGATTTGTTTTTGAAAATTTTAATAATCGATAAACAGATGTAATTGCTGTGAAAGTTTTACCAGCGCCTGTAGCCATTTGAATTAAAGCACGAGTTTTATTTTCTTTAAATGATTGTTCTTATTATTGATAGCTATAAATTGACACTCTCTCAGACCAGTTTTATCAAGACTTGGTAAATTTTGTAATCGAGATCTTAATGAGTTACCTTCTTTCAAAAATAATTGTAATGTTAGAGGTTGATGAAATGAAAATACGATTCTTGAACGTGGTTTTGGATCTCGCATATCTGTAAATCTTGTGATAACACCAGTTGATTCATAGCGAAATAGCAAAGATTGAGAATTAATGTATTTTAATTTACTTTCGGCATATTCTTTGGTTTGTTCTTCTATAGATGTGAGATGTAATCCTTCCTCATCTTTTTTCGCTTCAATTACTCCCGCAGGTACTCGATCGATAAATAACACATAATCAGCTGGGCCGCTGTCCGTTTGATATTCTTTAACAGCTATTCCTAGACCATCTGACCATTTTAAATGTTTAAAATCTTGGATAATTCAGCCAGCATTCCTAAGGCGTTTGTCAATAATATCTCGCGCCTTTTGTTCAGGGTTTTGATTCAATGATAGGTTCCTTCCTAATAATACAAATGTATCTTCCTGAAAATTTTATCCAGTTTAATCGATTGCGAATGGTTAAAATAAAATGATATGAACTTTTGATATGTTTTGCCATCAAATTTTACGTGCAATTTTTGTGGTATCATATATAATACCAAGATGAAACCAAAAATTGTATTAGATACTAATGTTATTGTGTCAGCGCTTAGATCACAAGTAGGTGCATCTAACAAGTTGATGACATATATTGGTACGGAAAAATTCACGAGTTGTATATCGGTACCATTAGTTCTTGAATACGAAGAGGTTTTAAGACGTTTATTGAGCGGTGTTGGTAAATCAAAAATAGAACAATATGTTGACTATATTTGTTACGCAAGTGAGCGAGTACAGATACATTTCTTGTGGCGGCCTTATTTAAAAGATCCTGATGATGACATGCTTCTTGAGTTGGCTGTTGCTGCACATGCTAATTATATTGTGACGTATAATATTTCTGATTTTGTAGGAATTGATAAATTTAATATTGAAGCAATTACACCGCAACAATTATTGAGAATTATAGAGGTGATATGACATGAGCGCATTGAGTTTAAGATTACCAGAATTTTTGCATAAAGCTGTCAAAACACTGGCAAAGCGAGAGCATACATCAGTGAATCAATTAATTATGCTTGCAATTGTTGAGAAACTTTCTGCTTTAGACACAGTTGATTATATGGAAGCAAGAATAAAAAGAGCTGACCGTAAGAAATTTTTAGCAATTCTTAAAAGTGCTCCTAAGGTTGAGCCAGATGAAGAAGATAGATTATAAGTAAATAATGTGCAGATTAATTATTTAACTACTCCAAATTCTTCAACGCTTGAATTAATTGATTTAATACCTCTTGACCACTGCCATACAACATGCGCGTTTGATCCATGCTAAATAAACCATTATCAATGCCAGAAAATCCTTTACCTTGGCCGCGTTTAATGACTAATACATTTTTAGCTTGGTTGACATTTAAAATGGGCATTCCATAAATAGGACTATTGGCTTGGTTTTTTGCGGCAGGATTGACTACATCATTAGCGCCGATGACTAATGCAACATCGGTAGTGGGAAATTCAGAATTGATTTCATCCATATCAAAAATTTTATCGTAAGGAACCCCCGCTTCAGCTAATAAAACATTCATATGTCCTGGCATTCTTCCTGCAACAGGATGGATGGCGAATTTAACGACCACACCCCGTTTTTCTAATAATTGCGTTAATTCCCATGTTTTATGTTGTGCTTGAGCAACGGCCATACCATAGCCTGGTGTGATGATGACTTTATTTGCATAGGCCAACATAATTGCGGCATCTTCTGCTTCAATGGGTTTTAATGTGCCAGTGGTAATAATTTCTGCAGATTCTGTTTTAGCTAAAGGAGAAAATAAAATACTCCCTAAGTTTTTATTCATGGCTTTGGCCATTAATTGGGTTAATAAAGTACCTGATGCACCAACAATAATACCTGCAATAATTAAGGCGGGATTATGTAATACAAAGCCATTAACACCTACAGCTAAACCCGTCATTGCGTTGAATAATGAAATCACAATAGGCATATTTGCTCCGCCTATGGGTAATGTAAAAGTGATACCCAATAAAATTAATGCGGAGAAAAAAGCGATAATCCACATATAATTTTGTGGAAAATATAATATAGCGACGCAAAAAATAATAATCGCAGTAACTAAAATGATATTAATAACAATATGCAATGGTAAAACGATAGTCCGTTTAATTAAGTCTTGTAATTTAGCAAATGCAATAATACTGCCGCTAAATGATAACGTGCCAATGATGCCGCCGAGTAAAGATAAAATTCTCATTTCAGGAAATGCATTCATAGTATTTAATAATTCAATTGAAGCAATTGCACCTGCTGCACCACCACCCATACCGTTAAATATGGCAATCATTTGTGGCATTTGAATCATTTTAACGGTTTTACCTGAATACCAAGCAATAGCGCCACCAATGATAAATGCGATAAACATCAGAAAATAATTTAAGCCATGTTTAACTTCTGGCAAAAATAACGTCACGATAACAGCTGCGATCATGGCATTACGTGCCAACACCATTCCTGCCCGTGCAGTTTTAGGTGAGGACATTTGTTTTAAGCCAAAAATAATTAATGCGCTGCTAATGAGATAAACAAAATGAACAATTTGAATGGTATTAATCATGTTGATCCTTACTGCTCTTAAATAAACTTAACATTCTTTCAGTGACGACATAACCACCGACGATATTAATTGTTGCAATTAATACAGCTATAAAACCAATAATGTGTTCGAAAAGTGTTTGTGCTTGGCAGAGTGCAATCATGGTGCCAATTAAAATAATGCCATGAATGAAATTGGTGCCGGACATTAATGGCGTATGCAAAATGACGGGAACACGGCGAATGATTTCGAAGCCAGTGAAGGCGGCGAGTAGGAATATGTATGCATATAAAATATAAACAGGAATCATATTAATATCTCCATCATTTTTTTTCCTTCTCCCGCTTGAGGGAGAAGGTGCCGAAGGCGGATGAGGGTGTGTTTAAATTAATGCCGATACTTTTTTAACACCCCTCATCCGCCGTCGGCACCTTCCCCCTTCATGGAGAATGAGTTAATAATTCTTTCGTGGGCGCATGTTTAATTTCACCATCATGCGTCAACACACTCTTAGCAAATATTTCATCATCCCAATTAATTTTTAATTCAGGATTATCGGTTAATAATAAATGTAAAAAGTTAACCAAATTTTTTGCATACAAATTGCTCGCATCACGTGCCACCATGCTAGGTATATTGGTAATACCATAAATTGTCACACCATTATATTCATAAATTTCATTTTTTTTGGTTAATTCACAATTGCCACCGGTTTCAGCAGCTAGATCAATAATTATCGAGCCTGGTGCCATTTTATTGAGCATTTCTTTCGTAATCATAATCGGTGCAGGTTTACCAGGAATTTGCGCAGTAGAAATAATGATTTCTGATTTAGCCATTTCATTTTGCAATAATAATTGTTGTTGCTGTTTTTCTTCAGCAGTTAATTCCCGTGCATAACCACCAGTACCTTCTGCTTGTATGGATATATCCAACATTTTTGCGCCTAATGATTCTATTTGTTCTCTGGCAGCGCTGCGGATGTCATACGCTTTAACGATGGCGCCTAAACGTTTTGCTGTTGCAATGGCTTGTAAACCTGCAACACCTGCGCCTAGTATTAATACATTTTGAGGTCTAATAGTACCAGCAGCAGTAGTTAACATCGGGAAAAAACGCTTTGATAAATTGGCTGCAATTAATGCCGCTTTATAACCTGCTACAGATGCTTGAGAAGATAATGCATCCATGTTTTGCGCACGTGATATGCGAGGAATTAATTCCATAGCAAAACTGGTAATTTTTTTATCGCGTAATGCGGCGACAATAGGAAGATTTCTGTCGGGAGCCATAAAACCAATAATAATCGAATGCGCTGGAATTAATGCAATTTCTTTTTCGGTAGGTGGTTGGACTTTTAAGATGATTTTTGCCGCTGCATAGAGCGTAGCTACATTGTCGTATTTATCGATATCGCCATATTGTTCATCAAGATAATCTGCGCTGAGACCCGCACCTTTTTGTAACATTAATTCGCAATTAAATTTTTTTAATTCTGAAATGCTGGATGGGACTAGAGAGACACGTTGTTCATTAGGAATAGTTTCCTTGGGTATTGCAATTTTTATGTTCGATGTCATTACAGCACAATCTCCATTTGTTGGCGGAACAAAAAATGTAGTATATACCACTTCTGCTTGAAGATGCGATTCTTCTCCTTCTCCTGTTTGCGTGAGAAGGTGCTGTGCTGGAAGGGGCACGGAGCGAAGGTACCTCCTTTCCATCTGGGAGAAGGAAAGAATTCGTGGTTGAATGAAAATATATAATAGTCGTAACCTGGGTGGAGAAATTGAGATTTATATAAATATGACATAATTGGTTTTTTTTACGATTTTTATTTAAAAGTACAGCGTAACCCGGGTGTTAATATTTCCTGGGTTACGCCATTGAGCTAAATAAATATTATTGTAAACGTCAAACAGTATAATGCTTTTGAATATCATCATTTGCTTCACCCAGGCTACGAATACTTTTATGATAAAACTAATGAAATGCAGTAATACAGAGAAAGTATTAATTTTATAGGTTACTAGATGAGCGGAAACATAAATCGGATAAATACTTTAACATCGTTGCGTTTTTTCGCAGCCATTATGATTATCATCGGTCACTCACGTGGTGTATTTTTTAATGAAAATATTTTTAATCATTTCGCATTTTTTCAAGGTGTTTCATTTTTCTTCGTGTTATCGGGTTTTATTTTAACAATTGTATACCCCACTTTATCGAAACAGCACGTAGGTCAATTTTATTTGGCGCGTTTTGCAAGAATTTGGCCTGCACATATTGCTGCCTTAATGCTATTTTTGTTGTTGTTTCATAATAAAATTACAATTAATTTGTCTCAATTTATGATATTACTGACTAATGTCAATTTGATTCATGGATGGATCCCTGATGTCGATTATTATTTTTCATTCAATGCGCCGTCATGGAGTATTTCTACGGAAGCATTTTTTTATTTTTGCTTTCCATTATTAATTTATCGTTGGCGCCATACATGGTTTTTCAAGCTCATTCTTTCATTTGGTCTGGTGGTTCTATTAATCATTTACTGCAATTTGGCCAATTTGAAAGAAACGACTACAGTACCAGGCATTCATGGCTTAATTTATATCAACCCTTTATCGAGAATATTTGAATTTATTTTGGGCATGGTGTTTGCGTCGGCATTTAAGAAATTTAACAATGATAAATTATCTTTTGTAATAATGAGTTTTTTGGAATTAAGTGCATTACTATTAATATTTATTAATTTACTCTATTCAGCTAATCTAGCAACTAACACAATTATTCCGCTCAATTTAGCAGAACAATATTGGGTGATCTATTGCTCCACCTGTATCTGGTTTGCATTTCTAATTTTATTTGTATCAATGCAAAATGGCATTGTGTCGCGCGTGCTGAATTTTCCAATTATTGTATTATTAGGTGAAATGAGTTACTCGTTATATTTAGTACATTATTTGTTTATGTTTTATTGTTATACCCACGGCGCATGGTGGTTAAGGCATCATCCCGTAGAAACTTATATATTTTATTGGTTTGTAATATTGTGTTGGGCTTATTTGATGTGGCGATTAATTGAATGTTCTGCGCGTAAGTGGATAAAAAATAGTGTTTACTCATCACCATCGTTTAAAAAATTGAGCTTAATGAATCTGGCAGATTGAGAATTTTTCCTTCCATTTCATTGTATAAATACTGTAGCCCGGACATGTTGCTGCGCTCCTTTGTCCGGGCTGCAGTATTTATAAATTTTTTTCATTCTCTGAATTATTAAGACTATTTTTCACATAAATATCATATAAAGCGCTAGTTTTAACTAAAGCATACCCACTATGTAATAAATAATTAATAAGCATATTATTTTTAATTTTATTTTGTGTGATGCATAGTATATCTGGAGATATATTTTTATTTTGTAAATAAGCAATAGTTTCTTTGCTACATTGATTGCTCATATTAAACAACCATACCGAATTAGTCGCTGGTGTTAAATGAGAATATAAATATCCCGCAGAAAATCCTGGATAAATTAACATACTGTTTATTTCATTGTGATCAGTAATTACTGAGTTCAAATCAGTGTAATATGATTGGTTAGCATTATATAAATCAGGCGTAGTATATAAATATTTAAAAGGGCCTTGTTGAATTTGTAACGTTAAATGACTGATTGAATTAAATGTTATTTGACTTAGTGGTTCGTCTTGATAGGCAAAACTATATTTGTTTACAAATAAAATTGTTAACAAAATCATTGTAAATAAATGGGGGACATAATGGATATATTGGCCAATAGATTTTGACGTTATTAGAGAATTGCATAGCAGCTTGGTAGCTTGGCCAATTATAATAATGGAAGCAATTAGCGCTGGAAACAAACCAATGAGACTATTTGCAATGCTATTTGCGCTTGCAAATACAGTCACAATGCCTGCAATAAATGAAGGAAACCAAATGGTTATGAATAAATGTTTATAATATTGTCGGTTTGGTAAGAGGAAAATATAAAAAGGGGCTAATAAACAAATATTGATTAATAAGGTGTAGCAATCGGTAATTGGATCCCACCAAACTGGTGGCTGACTATGGCCATGTTCTTGCAATAGATATGACACAATTAACGTAATGGGTATTGCTAATGCAACGATTTTATAAATATTTTTCGATTTTACCCTGTTTAAATATTTATAATCAGCTAATAAGCTATTTGATTTCTGTATTCTGTAAGTTAACAAATAAACAATTAATAAAGAAAATAATAATATTTTATCGGGAGTATATGTTTTCCATGTGTTATATAATTCAAGCGCATGATTATAATGATGGTCAATATAACCGGTGTTATGCAAATACTGATATATATGATTAATTGCTGTAATTCCAGTATGTTGAATTAATAGTATAACTACTGTTAAAACGGGTATCGTGCCAAGCGTGAAATGGTTTAAAGTGTAACGCCAATCATTGCGGCACAAAATGAACATCGATAATAATGCAATTATTAGCAGTGGTGGATATACGAACGTAGTTAAACTAAAGCAAATTCCTGATAGAAAATAATAGTGCGTCTTATTCGCATTTTCGAACAAGATAAAATTACATAAACAACCTAACGTTAGAAAAAAAATAGCTAAAGAATTATAAGATAAACCTGCAATATTGCAGAAGGTAAAAGCCAAGCAAATACTCGCTGTCAGTAAAGCTAGCCCCCATCCGATTTTATTTTTAAAGGTCTGGTAACAACATAAAGTTAATATGCCATAAAAAATAAAATAAAGATGTCTCGCAAATAAGACTATTGCATCTGTAGAATGATTTAGTTTGAGATAAATATAATAAAATGGATAGAGTATGATTCCGGCAAACTGGCATATCGAGTACTCATCTTTTATCGGCACATTCCCAAGAATAAATCGATACGGTAATGCGATATAGTAAGATTCATCCGTAAAATTAATGCCAAAATATAATCGAATATAACTCAGCATAATTATGCTTAAGAAAATTAATATGAAGATGCTATTTTTTAAGATCGGGGGTTGATGATTCATAAATTAAGTTATTTTTATCGGTTGTGTATCATCGACATAAAGCGATTGTTTTAAATAAAAACATCTTTGAATACCTATGAAAGCGAAAATAAATAAACTCATATTAACAAAATATCCTGTCCAACCCATGTAAGTGCCAGAATTCATCATCAGTCGTTGCAGTGGAAAATCTAAAACGCTACCGGTTAATGGTGCTACATTGATCAAATAATAAACTTTGGAAATAATTATTGCTACAAAAAGGTAAACGAATAAAGATTTTTTTGAGAATGTTTTGTTATTTAATGCCAAACATAATGCATACACAACAAAGGGGTAATTAAAATCAATTTGACGTGTTTGCGAGTTAAGTGCGAGAGCGGCTGTAGCGATAAGAAAAATTGTTAGCCCCAGACTTTCTTGTTGAGATTGCTCGAGCAAATCTTTTCCTAATAGAAGAATTAATACTACAACAGGTCCTAAAAAAGCAAGGTGTGCGATTAAAAATAATCCTGGCTTGGCAATAGCTCCTAAAATACATGTGGTGAACAAATCATAAAGTGTAAATATTGATTTATCAGTAGCATAGTGCGGCATATGATGTTTAAGCCATATATAAATGATTGAACAAATAGTTCCACTGATAATTAATAGGGGTACGTTGTAATAATTGATGGCTATTAGATTTTTCAATGACATTAACAATCGGCTGTAAAGCAAAACAAAATAAATAAATAATGCAGTAATGAGAATGCTCAATGGTAAAGCGGGATAGAAAATATCAATGCTATTGCTAACAATCTTTGTGTTTCCCATTATGTAAGTAAGATAAATACAAATGAATATGAAAATAGTTGTTAACAGATAAGACCAGTTTTGTTCTGTTCGTGTTAGAGGTTTATTAATATAGTGAGGTTTTGTAAATAATAATAAAGGCACAATTAATACAATACTAATAGGCCAAGTAAAATATGCAGGTATCAAACAGGCAGCCAATAACACATAATTTTTTTTCACATAAAAATAAAGTGTCAGCATGCCTAAAAATATTGCAGCTGTATCTGTGAGCACTGCATCGTATAAATTGTGTTTTAAAGCAAGAAAATTAATGAACAGTGAGATAAATCCTATCCAATAAGTGTTAAGAGAAAATCGTTTTGCATCACATATTTTGTACCAAAAATATCCCGTTAAGATAAACGATATACTATTCAATATCATAAAACCGTTGACAATATTGCGTGGTGAATAGGTGTCTAAATGCACTAATTTTAATAAACAATAAATGATAAAACTGGGTAATAAACGATTAATGTGATAGAGATCATCGGTATGACTAATATGCGACCAAAAATTTTGTACATAACCTGCATAGATATTACCATCCCAACCAAAGCCATTATTGAGTGGTATCCGCTCTCCAAAATAAAAATAGGCGATATTGTAAATGGTTAGCAAAAGTAAGCTTATACATAAAATCTTTTTGTTGAGTATCATGTCTTTCGTTATCATGCTTTTAAATCACCCTCAATTGCCACAGTATTTTCTTGATGCCTTTTCCTAAATGTATGTTCATCACAACGATATATTTTATCTGGGTTTCTTAGAATATGTAATACATTTGATGATAACACTTTAACAGGCACACCATTCGTGGTGCGCGTAAATTGGGAATTAGATTTTGGGATTATTTAATTGAACGAGTAAGTTGCAAGGAAGCTTTTCTGCCATTACCACATCGTATATTAATTGCTTCGTTGGGTTAATTCCCCCGGATTTATTGAGCAGTTAATATATTGTGATTATTGATTTTAATCTGCCAAGATATGTTTGTGATATGGTTGCTCGATCATCCGTTCATAAATAATGAGATGAAAACATGTCTAAACTGTCCGTTAAAGGTGTTCAATTACCTATGCAAACAAGTCGTCAAACACTTTAATTTCGGCATTTTGATTTGCGGATAAATTTCCGAAAAAAAATAATGTTATTTATTGAGAAATGGTGGGTAAAGTTTCCCATACCTTTTCTGTATGGACATTAATATTGAATTGATTAAATCAACGCGAATATTAATTTTTTTAGTTAAATATAATAAAAAACGGTTCAGAAGAACCGTTTTTTATTATGAAATGATTACGAACGGTATTGGATTGCTTGTAAAACGGTGTATTGATAAATAAGAAACGTGACCATAGTTAGGCGTCATACAATTTGAGCAAGCTTAACACTGAATTAGTACTGATAAGGTATTACAATAAAACTATGCTGCCTAGAATCGAAGTCTTTGGTATTTCGTGTTGCAAATTTGAGTTTATGGTTCATTGAAATTGCTATTTGAATTGCGTCAGGCAATTTCCAACGGTAATTTCGCCTTAATTCAGCAGCTACATCGGCATCATCTTTTGTGAATGGTATTACTGGGAAATAATCTAATAGTTGTTTTGCTGTTACTGCAGAATCATTATCAAATCCCACTAGAACCTCTGATCTTGTTATAACCGAAATTAATATATTTTTCTGGTGTTCTTCAATGTAGTGTGTGGCTTTATTTATTCCATTGAAATGATCAATCAAGATGACAGAATCCAGAAGAATTTTCATTATTTATTATTCCATTCTGATCGAACTTTACGTTGGTACTCAAGACCATCGCCGTGCTCCCAAATACCTTTTGTTTGGGATAAAAGTTTTTTCAATGAAGGGGGAGATGTTGTTTGTTTTTGATGTCGATAAAAATTAATGGCATGGCGAATAACTTCCGCCATCGAGACATGCTCGTCTTCTGCAACATGCTGTAACCAAGTTTTATCATTGGGTTCAAGGCTAATGACAACTCTAATCATACTATTTCTCTCCGCTTAAGTGATATCATATTTAATATTTAAATGATATCACGTGATTATTTAAAATTCTAGCGGTTCATTAGATTAAACGGGCCTGAGACCAATTAATATGCAAGTGTCAATATAAGGGTCAATTTCTCTCAAACCAAAAGGGATTTCCATTCGGAAATCCCTTTGTTTAAATACTGTGATATAAGAGATATCGCGAAAGCTAACTCTCTAGAAAGGTTAATTAAGTTGCTACTATCACCTATATGTCAACCGTAGTAGATTTTAATTATCGTTTTTCAGTGCGAAGCATTATCTTTCACTAATACACTAATGAGATTTGCGACATCAGGCGTACCTAATCCCGTTGGCAGGTCATATCCTACTATTGCAGGAAACCCAGGACCATCAATAAACGGGGAGCCAAATTGACCAAAAAAAGCGGTATTATTGCCGACAGTAATATCATGAAATGCGCTAGCATAATCATTAGAGTTATTTAAAATGCTATAGAGTTTAGGATTTAAAAATCCAATGGGATGTCCTAAGGCCTGATTGATAAGAGCTGCTATACCCGCCCATTGCGGTGATCCAAAACTTGTGCCGACCCCACCGATCCATCCAATGGAAGTAGGATCATAACTAGTATATATAAAATAAAATTCTCCAGCATTGTAGCTAACATCGGAAGTAGTACGTGCTGTTTGCCCACTGATGCCTGTTTGATACGATGGACTAGCATAAATTAAGCTAGGTGCGCCACCTGTTACTCCAGCAAAAGTGCAAGGTCCAAAGGCACATGTGGCAGGATCAGTGTCATTCCAGACGGTTTCAGATTGGTAGGTACCATCATCGCTTGCAAACAGATCTGTGCCGCCTACAGCAGTAATATAAGGATTATCAGCTGGGACGCTAGCTTGCGGTTGATTAGGCGCCCCGATAGGATAGAAGAAGCTGAAGCCTGGGCCATTAATGAGGTAATCGAAGTCTCCATTATCTCCACTTGCAGCAAATAGAGTCATTCCAGCCCTACTCATGTTTTGAAATGTCTGGTGTTGTTGTTCTAAAAATCTATTGTGTATCCCACTAGGGGTAAAGTAGATAAAAAAGCTTTCAGGGTTTCCAAAGCTCATCGACATTATATTCCCTAGATGATTGGCAAACACATACTGTTCTGAATTCGTAAACGTGCTTAGCATATTATCTTTACCTACCACGATATCAATCTTTGCACCTGGTGCAATAGCATGTGCCCACGACACATCAAGCGTTGTCTCACCAGCCCACCCAAGTTGATTGGGATCAGTATTATCAAACACGGGTTGTCCTTCTGGGTAGAAGATATGTATGTCAGGATCAGGTAATCCAAATTGTTGATCAAATACTTTTATATCATTCAAAATAGTCGGACTGCCGAATGCCTCAACGAGCACAATAGTTTGTCCAGCTCCAGATAAGTAATCGGGAACATCATAGGCCTTACGGATCTCAGGAGGTGAATAACAGGCTATTCCAAATTGTGCTTCGCATTGTGAAGGGGTTGGAAGAACGACATTAGATTGGTTTGGGACGGCAATAGCAGAAATGTGTACTCCATGAATTGATAGTGGTTCTTTGATGATTGGAAAATCATCCGGATCCACATTTGCGGCCAATACAGTAGCGCTTCCAAAAAAGGTAATCATTGCTATAAGGATAATTCTTTTAATGTTCATTGAGATTTTGCTCCCATATGTTAATGGTTACATCAAATTATTTGTAATCAATCAATCAAACGAATGTTTTCCGTTTGTAATTCAATTGACGATTTCTTGGGGCGCACAGGCTCTATATCATCACACCGCTTAATAGGAAAACTCCTGAACCCAGCACGCTGGCGATACGCTTACATTGGTCATGGTTAAGTTCGTATAAATTAAATATAGCCAATCATGGCGGAAGTGCAAGTTGATGATAATTATTAATTTTTTTATGAACAGTTATATTGTTCAAGAGATACGTGGCAAAAGACAAGATTCCGGTGTAGTGATACCTATAAATGATGACAAGATGAATTTTTATGAAATAAATAATTAAAGAAGAAATTTATGAACTGCAAATAATGAAATAATTGCGCCGATATTTAAAAAGGTAAGCGTATGCTAATTAAGAGAATTAAGACAATTGTCCCACTTCTATTGAATCTACTTTCTTCGCAATTTTTGCTTTATTAAAGAATCCTAAATACACCATTATCGTTGCAATAATTAATAATCCGCTATTAATAATATATCCGCGCCAACACATATATGTACCTGAATTCATCATAAAGCGTTGATAGGGGAACTTTAAAATATCACCGACTAATGGTGTTTGATTGATGTAATAATACACTTTAGAAACGACTAATCCAGTTGAGAAATAATAAAACAATGCTGTTTTAGAAATGGGTATTTTTCTCAGCGTTAAACATAATAAATAAACCATAAAAGGAAAATTAAAATCTAATTGTCTGGTTTGAGAATTTAACGCTAAAAATGCGGTTGCGACGACAAATAACATCATGCCGTAACTTTCGTGTAATGATTCTTTTAAAATATTTTTGAGTAACAATGCAATTAAGACTAATGCTGGGCCCCAAAATGCAAGATGCGCCACAATAAATAATCCTGGTCTTGCGATGGCACCTAGTACACTGATAGTGAATAAATCAAATATTGTGAAATACATTTTCACTGATGCGAAATTGATGATTTGTGATTCCAGCCATTGATAAAGTGTTGTACAAATTGAGAATGCGAATAAGAAATAAATGGCAGTTTTATAATTTATTTTTAATATCTGTTTAAATGTGACTAATACTCGGCTATTCAGTAATACCCAATAAATAAATAGGCTGGCGATCAAGATACTATAAGGTAATAAAGGATAAGAGATATCAATACTATTGCCCACGATCTGTGCATTGCCCATTTTATAAGTCAATTTAATACAGATATAAATAAAAATAATCATTAAAAAGATGTTGCTGTAACGCTCTGTTCGATTTATCTCCGATGATATCTCTAGGGGTTCGGTGAAAAGTAATAATGGACAAAGTAATACAATGCTAATTGGCCATGTAAAATAAGCGGGAATCATGCTGAGCGCTAACAAAAAATATTGTTTGCGTACATATAAAGAGAGTGAAAGCATGCCTAAAAATACGGCAGTACTATCCGTTAACACGGGGTCATAATAATTATGTTTTAAATATAAATAATTAATAAAAAGCGACATAAAACCTATGGCATACACTGATATGTCGAATTTTTTAAATTGCGCTATTTTGAACCATAAATATCCTGCGCCAATAAAACAGAAGCTATTTAAAATAGTGAATGCGTTAACAATAACACGTGGCGATTGTGCATTTAAGTGGAAAAAATTTAAAGCATAATAAATCACAAAGCTCGGTAAGGTGCGGTTAATATGATATAAATCTTGGGTATATTGCAATTCATGCCAGAAATTTTGCGCGTATGCGGCGTAAGTTGTGCCATCCCAACCAAACCCATTTTCGACTTGAATGCGCTCACCGAAAAAATAATATCCAACACTGTAAAGTATTAAAATTAACAGGCTATAAAATAATACTTTATTGTTGAGCATATATGATTCGATCCTTTGCCTGAGGTTGCGGGAGAAGTTTTGCCTTATAGCATAAAAGTATTGCGATAATAAATAGGCTGATATTTACAAAATAGCCGCCCCAATTCATATAAGTACCGGAATTCATCATGAATCGTTGATAAGGGAAATCTAAAATGCTACCAGTCAGTGGTGTGTTATTAATATGATAATATACTTTAGACACAATTAATCCTGCTATTAAAAAATAACCTATAGATTGTCTGGTAATTATTTTATTATTCATGACACAACATAATAAATAAATGATAAAAGGGAAATTAAAATCACATTGTCTGGTTTGCGAATTTAACGCTAGAACAAGAGTCAATAACATGAATAGCATTAATCCAACACTATTTTGACCTACTTGTTGTGCCATATCTTTGAGATACCACATCATTAAAACAACCACGGGGCCCCAGAATGCGAGATGAGAAATAAAGAATAATCCGGGTTTTGCGATAGCGCCTAAAACACTCACAGTTAATAAATCTTGCACTGTAAAGAGCGGTTGTGCTGTTGCATAGTTCGGTAAATGATGTGCCAACCAATGAAACAAAATATAAGTGATAGCGCAGCTGAAGATAAGATAGCCAGCATTGCGGTAATTTAATTTAAAAAGTGTGTGAATATTATTTGCACAGCGGCTATTGATTAAGACGCTATAAATAAAATAAGCGGCGATAAAGATGCTGAATGGCAATAGCGGGTAATATATTTTTACACCATTGCTAATAATGCGTTCGTTACCAACAATATAAGTCAAATAAACACAAATGCTTACAAAAATGAGAGTCATGCTGAAAGCAAAACTTCGTTCAAACAAAGTAATTGCTGAAGAGGGATTTAATTTCTGAGGAAATAATATCAGGGGGCATAATAACAATATCGAAATGGGCCAGGTAAAATAAGATGGGACAATAGTTAACGCCAACAATAAATAATTTTTCTTTACATAAAAATACAATGACAACATACCTAAAAATATTGCTGCAGTGTCTGTAAGTACAGGATCATAGAAATTATGTTTTAAATATAAAAAATTAATAAACAGCGATATATAGCCAAGCCAATATGTTGTAACTTTGAATTGTTTTACACGGCATATGCCAAACCATAAATACGCAGATAATATAAATAACACACTGTTGAAAATGATAAATGCGTTTACCACTATGACCGATGAGTCCATGCTGAGATGTAGTATTTTTAATGCTAAATAAATAATAAAGCTCGGTAATATGCGGTTAACATGATAAATGTCGTGTGTTTGACTGATATATAACCAAAAATGCTGCACATACGCAGCATAGACTAAACCATCCCAACCATAGCCATTTCCTACCGGTATTCGCTCACCCCAAAAATAATAAACAACGCTATAAATTGTTAAAAACAACAAGCTAATAAACAGAATGAAATAATTCAATGTCGTTGGAAATAAACTAAAGGGATGTTTTGCGTTATTAATGTGCATTATCAAGTCTCTGTGTTTGCCTTTGGGGGGAGGAGAAAAATCCCACTTTAATTAAAATAATCGAAATAATAAATAATCCCATATTGACAAAATAGCCGCCCCAATTCATATAGGTGCCTGAATTCATCATGAAGCGCTGGTAGGGAAACGTTAAAATACTACCGCTGAGTGGTTCAACATTGATCAGATAATACACTTTAGAAATAATTAAACTGGTGAATAAATAAATTAATAATGATCGTTGCGTTAAAATGCGTGGTGGAATAGTTAAGCATAATAGGTACACAATAAAAGGAAAATTAAAATCAATTTGTCTTGTTTGTGAATTGAGCGCTAAGACAGCGGTGGCCATCATAAATAACATGACCCCAAATCCTTCCTGTAACGAGATTTGCATTATTTTTTTCAGATAATAAATAATTAAAATAACGACCGGGCCCCAAAAAGCTAAATGAGAAATGAAAAATAATCCAGGTTTGGCGATGGCGCCTAAAATACACACTGATAATAAATCGCGAATGGTAAAAATGGATTTATCCGTGGTGTAATGAGGGAGATGGAATTTAAGCCAAGTATAAATTAAAAGACTTATGATGCTGCTGCATATAAAGTACAGGAGATTACGTTTATTAATATTGAGAAATTGTTTTAATGAAATAAATAATCGGCTATTAACGCTGACAATATAAATAAATAAACTAGCTAATAATATGCTCAATGGTAAAAGTGGGTAATAGATATTAACACTATTGCTGACAATTTTAGTGTTATCCAGTATGTAAGTCAGATAAATACATACAAAAATAAATATCATAGAAACAAGCAAAGAGGAGATGATTTCAGTGCGATTTATAGGTTTATTAATAATGACTGGGTGAGTAAACAATAATAATGGCGCTAACAATACAAGACTGATTGGCCATGTAAAATAAGCAGGAATTAAAGTGATGGCTAATAGTAAATATTTTTTTTGAATATAAACAAAGAGAGATAACATGCCTAAAAATAATGCAGCGGTATCGGTTAATACAGGATCATAAAAGTTATGTTTTAAATACATATAGTTTATAAATAGTGAAATGAAACCAAACCAATATATATTTGTTGTCCATTTTTTATAATCACAAATTTTAAACCATAAAATAGCACATAAAATAAATAAAAAGCTGTTAAATAGTATAAATGCGCCAACAATGATCATGGGGGATTGTGTATTAAAATGAAATAATTTTAATAAGCAATAAATAATAAAGCTGGGGAGAATGCGGTTGATATGATAAATATCGTTAGTGTGATGTAATAAAGCCCAGAAATTTTGTGCATAAGCGCCATAAATAACGCCATCCCAGCCAAAGCCATTATTAAGCGCGATGCGTTCGCCTAAAAAATAATATCCAATGCTGTAGAGCATTAATAAAAAGATACTAAAATGTAGGGTTTTTTTAGTGAGCATTTAAAAGGATAATCCTGTTACTTTGTTTTCCTTCTCCCCGAGGGGGAGAAGGAATATAATTCGAATTTTGGCACGAGACAAAACTGGCTATTATGCAAACAATTTCTCATAAAACTCAACTGGCTAAGTTATCTTGCACGGCTTTAAAAGGTGTTGGGTCGCGCATCAGTGAATTATTGCAAAAATGCAATATTTTAACGGTGCAGGATTTACTATTTCATTTACCATTTCGTTATCAAGATCGCACTCATATTACGGCTATTCGTCAATTGCGAGTGGGCGATACGGCAGTAATTGAAGGTGAAATCATACAAAATCAAATAGTCATGGGCACCCGTAGAAGTTTAGTGTGTGAAATTCAAGACATGACAGGCATTATCAGTATTCGATTTTTTCATTTTTCAATGGCTCAAAAAAATGCATTGGCTATTGGTACCCATATCCGTTGTTTTGGTGAAGTCAGGTATGGCAAAAGACAGTTAGTAATTATCCACCCTGAATGTAGAAGGGTAAATCCAGGTGAGGTAACGCACATGGAAGAATCCTTAACACCCATTTATCCCACCACAGAAGGATTGCAGCAGCGGACATTTTCTCAATTAACAGACCAAGCCATTGCGTTATTAGAGGATGATTCTTTACTTAATGAATATTTGCCTGCTGAAATTTTGCAACAATTTAAATTACCTAATTTAGCAAAAGCATTAATTTATGTGCATAGGCCGCCACCCAATGCCAATATCGCTCTGTTATTGAACGGCCAACATCCTGCCCAACGAAGATTAGTTTTTGAAGAATTATTGGCCCATTATTTAAGTTTACGACGGTTACGTAGCCAAGTTCAGCAGCAAAATGCGCCTGTATTAAGTGCGGAAAACACACTGTCCCAACAATTACTTCAATCTTTACCGTTTAAGCTAACTGGCGCGCAACAGCGTGTTACTGCAGAAATAAGTGCTGATTTAGCAAAAGCATCACCCATGTTACGTTTAGTGCAAGGTGATGTGGGGTCGGGAAAAACTATTGTTGCGGTATTGGCTTTATTACAAGCCGTAGCGAATGGTTATCAAGCAGCATTGATGGCGCCAACAGAAATATTAGCTGAACAACATTATCAAAATTTATGTAATTGGTTATCGTCTTTCAATATTTCTGTGCACTGGATTTCAGGAAAATTAAAAGGAAAAACGCGAGAACTTGTTTTGCAAGAATTAATGAATGGTTCGGCGCAAATTATTGTAGGCACGCATGCCTTGTTTCAAGAATCGGTGCAATTTGCCAAATTGGGATTAATTATTATCGATGAACAACACCGATTTGGTGTGCATCAACGATTAGCATTGCGCGATAAAGGAAATCATAATCAATTAGTACCACATCAATTAATTATGACAGCAACCCCAATACCACGTACGTTGGCCATGACTGTTTATGCTGATTTAGATCTTTCTATTATTGATGAATTACCTCCGGGTCGTACACCTATCAAAACATTGGTGGTGCCTAATCAACGGCGCACTGAAATATTGCAGTGGATTCGTTCAGTATGTCAGGAAAATAAACAAGTCTATTGGGTTTGTACCTTAATTGAAGAATCTGAAGTATTACAATGCCAAGCTGCAGAAGTTGCACATGCACAATTACAACAAGAATTAACTGAATTACAAATTGGTTTAATTCATGGTCGATTGAAAATGCAAGAAAAAGAACAAATCATGTCTGCATTTAAATCAGGAAAAATAAATGTTTTGGTGGCAACAACGGTTATTGAAGTAGGAGTTGATGTTCCGAATGCCAGTTTAATGGTGATAGAAAATGCTGAGCGTTTGGGTTTAGCGCAATTACATCAATTACGTGGCAGAGTAGGAAGAGGTGCTGCTGAAAGTTATTGTGTGTTATTTTTTCAATCACCTTTATCACAACAAGCGCGATTACGATTAGCAGTAATGCGTGACAGTAATGATGGTTTTGAAATTGCGAGAAAAGATTTAGAAATTCGTGGACCAGGAGAAGTGTTAGGTACTAAACAAACTGGATTATTACAAATGCGCATTGCAAATATTATTCGTGATAATTATTTGTTACCGGAAATTCAAAAAGCGGGAGAGATTATTATGCAAAAATATCCTCATATTATTGAATCTTTAGTGAGACGCTGGTTAGGTCAGTGCGAACAATATGGAAGAGTATGATATTTTTATTAACAAGCAATGAATGACCACCTGATAAACTAATTGTCTTGCGCTGTTCCTTGTGTTAACCAATGATTGATTTCATTTTGAGTTTGTTCAATAACAGTAATTAATTGTTGATATAGTTTGTCACATAAATTGGTTTCGCCCGTTTTAATATATTGTTCAATAAATTCGCAAGCGCGAATCATTCTAATCGTCCCGCAATAAAGGGCGCCACCTTTTAATTTATGGGCAATGGTCAGTATTTCATGCCAATTTTTTACTTGATAAGCATTTCGTAATTTAAGCAATTCTTCGGGGATTATTTGTAATTGGGTAGTTATTAATATTTCTTTTAATAAAATTTTATTGCCCGTTTTTTGAATCGCATCATCTATATTAAATAAAGGAAAATGATCCAATTTGAGGAATTTAGTTTCTTCTTCGGTTGGAAGCTTATTATTAAATTCTTTTGTCTGTAGAGATGTTGACTCATTCGCCAGTGAATTAATACACGAATGAGCATGTTGCATAATCGATTGTAATAAATTTTTATCCAAGGGTTTTAAAAAAACATCATTAATCCCCGCATTTAAACAATCTTTTTTTATTTGTTTGTCTGCATGCGCAGTTAATGCAAAAATCGGAATAGCAGTTTTACCTGATTTCTTTTCTCGATAGCGTAATATGCTGACCATTTCATCGCCCTGAATTCCGGGTAAACCTAAATCAGTGATAATGACATCAAATGATTGCTGTTTCATTATGGATAATGCCATTTCACCATTCTCAACTGCTTCTACTTTACATCCCGCATCTTGTAAAAGAATCTGTCCAGCGTGCCTTGCTATAACATTATCTTCGATAAATAGAATATTAAGTAATGGTTTTAAAGGAGCTTTCTCTGAAATTAATTGTTGGATCTTGGTGTTATTATAAGGTTGAATTTCTCTCGTATCTAATTCAAATCGATCTTTCTCGATGTTCGCTTCTCTTTCATTACCAATATTCATGTTCAGTGTAAAAGAAAATGTCGAACCCTTATTCACTTCGCTTTCAATTTGAATTTCACCACCCAGCAAATTCACAAATTTTTTAACGATAAACAATCCTACACCATGGCCCGTATATTTTCCTTCATGTGAAGGTGAAGCACGATAAAATCGTTCAAAAATTTGTTCATGTTGCGATTTGGGAATTCCGATACCCGTATCGATAATAGTAAATTTAATATTCGCTGTTTGTTGATCAAGTAAATATGAATTCACTTTTAATTTGACATAACCACTTTGAGTAAATTTAATAGCGTTCCCTAATAAATTTTGTAATATACGTTTGATTTTTAATTTATCAGTTTTAACATATTCGGGTATGGTGGGATCTATTTCAAATAATAGTTGAATATTTTTAGCTTTAGTACTGACTTCCATTAAATGAAATAATTGATTGAGCAATTCTTTGAGGTTGATAGTTTCAAGATAAATATCGTCTTCTTTAATTTGATCCACTGAGACGACATCAAGCACACTGTTTAATAATTCGAGTAACTGTCTACTGGCTAAATAAATCATTTGGCCATATTCACGATCGAGGTTAGATGATCCCATTTCTTTTAGGAGTTCAGCTACACCAATCACGCCACTCAAAGGTGTTCTAATGTCATGGCTCATATTAGAAATAAATTCGCTTTTGGCATTGCTCGCTATTTCCGCAGATTCTTTTGCAGCGACTAATGCTTGTTCAATGAGTTTACGTTCAGTAATGTCTATTGAAATACCGACTACACCGTTAACTTTTCCTCTTCTATCAAATAAAGGGACTCTGCTGGTAAGAAAGTAAATAAAATGGCCATTACTATGGGGGATAGGTGGTTCTTCGGTATTTAAAATAGGTTTACCAGAATAAATTACTGACAGAGTATCTGTTTTAAATTTATGGGTTGCTTCTTCGGTCCATTGGCCAATTTGCCCCATTTCATCAAAGGTTAATCCTCTAAAGTCATTAATAGATGAAAAGCCAAACATATTTAATACGTTTTTATTGCATCCAACTGCATCGCCTTTAACATCTAGCCAATACACATTGCCAGGCATACAGTTAATGATGTCTTCATAATAATTAATAATATTTTCGATGAGAGATTCAAAACTCAAATATTCATCATGCTCGGCACTTGAGAGATATTGATATTTTTTTGAAATAGTTCGTATCAGATTTTGGAGTTCTTCAGAATGCATGTTAGTTATCCATAGCAAAGCATAATAAATAAATCATTATAATTTATAAAATATTATTTAGGGAGTATTAGTGCGTACGATCGGTGATTCAGCGTTTTGTGTGTTTTGTTGTTTAGTTATAGTTGTTTTATTTCCTGATAAGCTAAATCTATGCATATTTGTTATCAATGACTGATCAGTTGGCGGTGATGTTGACAATGGTGTAGTCGTGTTTTTTTGAATGGATGTCCTTTGACTTTGGTCTGGTGATTGGCATGAGCTATAAGCTAATTCTTTTGATTTTAAATTTTGAATAATTACAGCTGATGTTGAGAGTGCAGACATTGGCGGAGTATCATCTGGAGAGCTATTAACAGGTTCAGGAGAGGGAGAACGAGGGGATGATTGCATAACAATGAAGTCTGTAATCTGTTTAGGGGACGCGTCATTCATTAATCGGATAATGTTGCTAGAAGCAGATTCAATGATATTCTCTTTAATTAATTCACAGATTGGCGCGTCTCCACCATCTAAATCAAAATAAAATAATTGCCCATTGGTGTCTTCAGAGTAACTTAAGAGCGTTGGTAAGATGGTACCCATAAAAACAGGGGGGTATATGTCTTTTGCAATTTTATTGCTGTAGTCGCTATATCTTCTTTGAATTTCTTTTTCATCAAGTGGTAATAGAGAGCAGGTGCTATATGGCTCGGTTTTCCATGCTGTAATGCCAATAATGACGGCATTGGCTATTTTGAAAAGATCTTCCATCGTCTTTATGAGATTATTTTCATGTACTGATGAGTTTAAAAAATCTTTCCAAACGAACTGATGAACATCATAATAATTATTATTAACTAATTTAAAAAGGCATTTCCAAACAAACTTTTCTTCATTTTCTTTATTATAGGAAAAAGTTGTTGCATCAGCGAGCCCTAATAATTTATTGATTTCAACTAGCATAGCTTGAGTATTATCAATATCACCAAACAAATTATCAAAAGGAGAAATAAAAGCGACTTTTATATTATGCTCATCACATGCTGCTCGAATATGCTTTTTGTATACAGTGATTTTATCAAAAATGATGGTAATGAAATTTTCTAATGCGGTTTTAGTTATTCTTCCCTGTAGATAAAGCTCTATGCCAAATAAAATGTAATCATAACCAGGTATGTGAATTGTTAATTCAGGGTTATGGGTAGTGACAGATAATTTTTTAATCAGAGCAAACATTTTTTGAAGCTCAATTAAAAAACTGAGTTCATAAGCATTAGGTAGAGAATTATTATAAGCAATATTTACTATCTGTTCGCCATCATAAAAATCCATAAAATGTTTAATCATTGGGAATTTTCTTTTTTTATTATTACGAGCTTTGAGGCTGGTGCCAAATAAACAACTGGCAGTAACAAAATGATTAAAACCAGTGAATTGCCATTTAGCATTCTGTTTTGATAGCCAGGGACAAAAATATAATGCAGTGTCACCTAAGTGAGTGGGTAAAAAAATTTCTTTTCTTCTCAGCGGGTTGTAAATCAGGAACTGGGATTGATCGTTTTCGCATATTTTCATCGAATCTTTTTGTTTTGAATTTGCAAAAGCAGCCAATTTACTTAAAAGATTTTGCATGGTCTTAAGCTCTTGACGCCAGGCTTTACTGAGAGAAGATTGATTGTTATTGGCAGCGTCAGATGTTTGGCTCGCAATTGTGCCAGCGGGTAAAAAAGAAAGCACTCTAGAATTAAGGGGCTTTGCTACATCAGGGTCAGATGAAGTAGCTTCTATTTGAGCAGCTGTATCTTTATCTTTCTCTGCGTCTTGTGATTTATTTTGAGGCCCACAAAAATGAATATTGTTCCTATCAATCGTTGAGCGCCAATTATCATTTTCATGATCTGTGAAAGCAACAAGCCCTTTAGAAAATAAATCATTGTTGATATAAATGAGGGATTTGTAATCGAACCATTTGGTTAATGGGTTTTCGTACGGATAATATGTAACGCCTGGAATATGAATTGCACCAGTTACATTATGGATATGCAAATTATTTACTACATCGTCCTGACTTTGCATCGTTGTTACCTCGGTATTATTGTTTTGCTAATAATACCTTTTGTTTAACATTATCAAATATTTAGTATATATCAATTGATTTAATTACTTTTGGATTTATTTCTTATTTATGTAAAGTTAAAGAGATAATTTATTTATTATTTTAATATGTAGTGTTGATTTAATTATTGATCATCAATTTTAATTTTCTTGCATAACCTTATGGATAAATTATTTGTAGCTAATTCAAATATTGGTGTGTAAAGATACCTTAATTGAGACGTTTTGGCTAGTAAAACAAGCCATTTTCTTACAATTAATTTCTCATAAGATGACAGCGCGGGGATTAGAAGATAATTTATTGATTTTTATTTTAATTCTGACTTGAGGGGTAAATATGCATCATTAGCTCATCCCCTTTTTGAGTGTTCGTGCACAAAGCGGGCTATCCATGCGCGAAAACGGTGATGCCAAAAATAATGATACCTATGCCGCACCAACGGATGATTGATACCTGTTCTTTTAAAAATATCATGGCTAAAAACGGGGTGACCACATAAATGAGCGCGAAGAGCGGTTGCATGGTGCTTAACGGGAGTTTTTTAAGCAGATAAATCCAGATGAATACGGGTACGGTATAAAAGATAATGCCCAATCCAATTTTCCAATTTTTGAGTAATTGCAAAAATAATTCCAAAATTGTTTGGCCGTAGTCCATTTCTACCGAGCCTACTTTTAATAATAAACCGCCAATGGCGCTGAGGCCTACGCCGATGAAGACTAGTAACCAGGTGAATTTTGACATGATGGTAAATAAAACCTCGACTTTTGTTTTCCCTCTCCCACGAATGTGGGAGAGGGTGGCCGATAGGCCGGGTGAGGGCAATTAATTAATTTATCGGAATATGACGAATACAACGAAATTTTTTAATTACCCTCATCCGCCTTCGGCACCTTCTCCCACAAGTGGGAGAAGGAAAAAAATTAAAACACCGCGTGCTTTGTTAATTCTTGATATTCACTATAATCCCGAATGTAATCCGCGGCATCATAATAATCAGAAGCAAATACCAATAACATCGCATCCGGAGTGTAATCATATTGAATGCCCCAAATCATTGGCGGCAAATACAGCCCTACATTAGGGGATGCTAATCGAAACTCTTCACGTTGTTGTCCATCATCCACCACCACAGAACAAGCGCCACGGATGCAAATTAAGAATTGATGGCATGATTTATGGGCATGTTCGCCACGTATTTCCGCGCTACCCACATCAAATACTAAGAAATATCGCTTGGGTGTAAATGGGATATGTTTTTCAAATTCACCCACTGAAAGGCTGCCACGCAAATCATCAATAATGGGAAAAGTATGTAAGGTGACATTTTTAACGCGCGTTTGTTGTTGTTGAATATGAATATCCTGAACTGCATTATTGGTGTTTGCAGTATCATCCACGTAACCAATGATTTTCGCAGGGTTACCCGCTACAATGGCATTAGCAGGTATTGATTTCGTCACTACCGCACCAGCACCAACCATCGCATTTTCACAAATAGTAATGCCTGGCAGAATAGTCGCATTAGCACCTATAGAAGCATTTTTTTCAATAATAGTGCGCACGGGTTGATCTAAATAGACTTTGCTGCGGGGAAATTTGTCATTACAAAATGTCGCATTGGGACCAATGAAAACATCATCTTGGATAGTGATGCCATCCCATAATTGCACACCACATTTTATGGTGACGCGATCACCAACAGTAACACCATTTTCAATAAATACATGGTCACAAATATTACAATTTTTGCCTATAGTCACATTTGGCAAAATATGAGCAAATGCCCAAACACGAGTTTCGTCACCAATATTTTTCGATTCACATAATGCTTGTGGATGAATAAAAGCTGCCATATTAACTCTCATTTTCAAATGTATCAGTAGTCATCACGATAACTTGTGGTCGTTTTTTTGAATTCTCAAAAGCGCGCCACACATAAGATCCGATAATGCCTAAGCTGAGGGTATTCAACGCGGTAAAGAACAATATTACTAATAATGTCGTTGTATAACCAGGTAATTGTATCAGATGAAAAACTCTTGCGGTAAGCAAAAATAATGCATAGATAATTGACACTATCATACCAATAACACCGATATTAATTAAGAGGCGAATGGGTAGATCGGTGAAACTAAATACACTGTCATTGAGATAACGTAATTTTTTGCGAAAAGACCAAGCGCTTTTACCATGAATGCGTTTAAGGCGGTGATAGGGAACAAATTTACGCCTAAATCCAATCCAAAATAATAAGCCAATTAAGCTACTGTGTGATTCTTCTAAATTTAATATCCAATCACGCACAGTACGATTGCAAGCAAAGACATCAACACCGCCCGCTGGCATGTCTTTTTGTACAAAATGTCGATAAAAATACCAATAAAGTTCAGCACTTATCCGGCTTAAAAGCGGATCATCACGTTGTGTGCGAATGCCCAGAGTAATGTCTGCTTCGTTATTTTTTAGCGCTTGAAAAAAATCCAAAATTAAATGCGGTGGTTCCTGTAAATCGGCAGCCATGACCGCGAAATACTGTCCTGAGGCGGCTTGCAGTCCTGCGCGGATTGCAGCAAAAGAACCAAAATTACGGGCTAATAATAAGGTTTTTGCAGGAAAATTACATTGCGGAAGGTGGGTGCGTAAAAAATGATAAGAATTGTCAGGGCTACCATCGACAACAAATATTGCTTCCAATTGCTTATTTAAATCTTGATTAAGTTGAGTGATTATTTTTAATAAATCAGGTAGAGAATCGAAATTGTTATAGATGGGAACAATTAGAGAATACATTAATCACCTTGCCAAGAATTACATGCAGAAACGACACGCTCAATGTCATTATCTAATAAAAAGGGATGGATCGGTAATGATAATTCATGATCTACAAAATATTTCGCTTTTGTTAATGGTGTAGCAATGGTGAATGGAATTGCTTGATCTAATAATGCCGATTGTTCTGTAATTAAAAAAGGATAATGAACTGCGCTTTGAATGCCAAATTGTTGCAAATGTTTTTGTAAACCGCAGCGATTTTGTTTAATTAAAATAGAAAATAA
>JAJYDF010000064.1 GCA_021777765.1 Pseudomonadota bacterium
TTTGTATCTTAAAAATATTTAAGGGATTGATTTTATATCAAAAATTGTGGGTAATTGAAAGGATGGCCGGACGCTTACCCTTATTCAAAGAAATCATTTAGTTAATATTACTCGAAGCCTATAAAGCAGCTGAAGAAACAACACGAGCAATTTATCTGATAATTGATATTGGACAGATGAATGACAAAGATCAAAAAGTAATGACCATGAAAAATTAAGCTGCTGTCAATGGGCGTGCTGTCTCAGAAATATTTTTTATAAATGGAAACAATTATCTGGGTGTCACAGATAATTATCCTCTCAAAAAGAGAAAGCTTTAATGTTAATTAATAACAATAAGTGAATGTTAATTGTTTCGCTTTGTAATTAGTTATTGCAAGTAGCGTAATATGAAATGCAAATACAAACTATTTCTACCGCGAAGATGTATAGTGCTTTAGAAATAGCAAGAATGCTTACATGTCGTGCACTAGCAGCTTTTGGTGTAATGGGTATCAATCAAACGGTATTTACTGAAGACATAGGTTACAAATTATACCGAAGAGACTTAATGTAGCATTTATTATGAACGAATATTGGTCAAGGTAGATTGGCAAAAAAATTAAATATATTATTTGCGTGATTTTTGTGTCGGTACATACAACACACTACAGCTTACGCTTTTTTTCAAAAACTCCTCAAAATTATTTGCGTGAGTTTTGCGTGACCCTCTAGTAGGTTTACACCACCGCCAAATGATCTACCTCTTGTTGTTGTGAATTAATAACATACATTATTCCAGCTTTGCGTTTTTCTTTTAATCTAAAACTTTCTCCTTGTATTTGAATTAAATGAGAATGATGTAACAAACGATCTAACATGGCTGCAGTCAGTGTTATATCTTAAGCAATGTTATTTTGAAAAGTGAAGATATTGCCAAAACTGAAAAAGCTTTTAAAGATTTTAAAGCAAATATTGCGTTATTTTATACTAATTAATACTTTAAAATACTTAAGCTTTATTTTTATGATTAACTTAATATCACCACGCCTGATCGAGATGCTATGTCTTGGAGTTGTTTATCCTTGGTTGCTAAAGGTAGCCCCATACGCATTGCCAATTCGAGATACGCAGCATCATATGTAGTTAATCGCTCTGAATGAGCAAGAGATAAAATTTCATGAAATGCAATATTAGAAGTGTGATGATCTATTTCTATATTTAAATCATTTAACAGCGCAATAAATTCTATTATTTGGGCATAATTTATTCTTTTTTTTCTTTCAGCCATCACTAAAACATTGCTGACTTCAAGTGGCCATAAATTCGGTACATATGCTTTGTCTTTTTCTACTTTTGTAAGTAAAGAATTTGTCAAAGGTGTTGCTTCATCAGAGAAACACCAGCTTAGAGTAATTGAACTATCTAGTATAAAACTCATTATTTGCGACCTTCATCTCTAAGTGTTTTCCAATCGATACCACCTAAAGTTAAATTTTTACTAAATTCACGGATACGTTCTACTGCTAATTTTGCTCGTTCGTGACTTTTGATTTCAGTAGCAGGAACAAGCTTCGCAACAGGTCTACCATGCTTAGTAATAACAACTTGTTCACCACGTTCAACTTGTTCGATGAGTGCCGAAAAATGTGTTTTTGCTGCAAATGCGCCAATTGTATTCATAATGATTCACTTATGACTGGTTGAAGACTGGTTTAAATTATAGCATATATAACTGGTCTATAGTCAATTGTCACACTATATCTTCTCTTTTTTTAAATATTTTCACGATGATATGTGTTGACGCTCTTTTTTCGTAAAAATGTGAATTCTAAAAGAGGCTAATAGAGTCATTGTTTCATATCGTTTACAATGAATGATGTTATATTGTGGTAATTTTGTGGTAATCACCCATGCTTTTCCATGCTCAACCGGGATAATCTAGCAGGCATCCCCAATTTTACATTAATATAAATCAATAAGTTATGATTCTTGTAAGTAACTGCTCAATAAGTCCGGGAAAGTGGAATAGCTAATAGATCAAAAGAAAACTATCTGATAGATCAAATAATTATTGTCAAATGTCTTACACAATCAAATCGTAAAATAAGTCATCATTGGCGATATGAAAAAACATGACCTTGATTTTAAAATTCCTCCAGATGAACGCAGTCCAGTTGTGGTGTCACTTCTGTCAATTATCGAAACTTTACAAGCCCAATTGATTAGCCAATCAGAAAAAATAGATATGCTGATAGAGGAAATTCGGCGTCTTAAAAAAATAAGCGGCAAACCAAAATTAAAAGCGAGCAAATTACCAAAATAGCCAGATGATAATGATGACAAAGATAATACTTCAGGAGCAACTGGTTCTGATAAACGCGCAGGTTCGAATAAACGCAGTAAAAATAAGGAATTGGAAATTGATAAAGAAGAAATTATTAGTGTAGAAAATATTCCCGAAGGTGCAGTACATAAAGGATATCAAGATTACGTTGTACAAGATTTAATGATTAAATCGGTGGTGATTAAATATCGATTGGAGCGTTGGCAATTAGCGGATGGCAGTTATGTTATTGCAAAGCTTCCCCAAGAAATAAACGGTCACCATTTTGGAGCAACGCTTCGTGCTTATATTCTGCATCAGTATCATCATCAAGGTGTGACGCAACCATTATTGTATGAGCAATTATTAGAATGGAATATTGATATCTCAAGAGGACAATTAAATCGCTTATTAATAGAAGATAAAGATAAATTCCATGAAGAAAAAGCAGCGATATTGCCAGCGGGATTATCAGTAGCAGATTATATTCAAGTGGACGATACGGGAGCAAGACACAAAGGGATAAATGGTTATTGTACATTTTTAGGGAATAAAATATTTAGTTGGTTTGCGAGTACTAGTAATAAAAGTCGTATTAATCTTCTTGAATTATTGCGTGGCGAATATAGCGATTATCAATTAAATAACGAATCATTTGCCTATCTAGAACGCTATAAAGTCACTCCATGGATCCGAAATAAATTAAAAAAAGCGATGAAAAAAACATTTACTGACAAATTATTGTGGGAAGAACATCTTCGAGAACATGAAATTACTAATAAATATTACGTTCGTCTTGTTACGGAAGCTGCGTTAATAGGTAGTATTTTAAATCATGGCTTTCCAAAGGAACTGGAGATATTAAGTGATGATGCTGGTCAATTTAATGTATTTTTGCATGCCTTATGTTGGATTCATGCCGAGCGTGGAATTAAAGCATTAATTGGCGGTAATGGAGTACAACAAGAAGCGGTTGAATGGGCGCGTAATGAAATTTGGGAAATTTATCAGGCGCTATTAAATTATAAGAAAAATCCTGATAACGAAATAAAAATGGAAATTGAAAAACGATTTGATTCGTTTTGCAATAAGAAAACGAATTATCAAACATTAAATCTAGAGTTAAAAAGATTATATAAAAACAGATCTGAATTGCTGTTGGTATTAGAGCGACCAGAAATACCTTTACACAATAATCAAAGTGAACGTGATATTCGCGAATATGTAAAAAAGAGAAAAGTGAGTGGTTCAACTCGAAGCGACGAAGGAAGGCGATGTCGTGATACATTTACGAGCCTTAAAAAAACAGCACGTAAATTAGGGATTAGATTTTGGGATTATTTGGTTGATCGGGTGAGTAATAGTGAAATTATTTTGCCGTTACCACAACTTATCTTAAATGCCTCATTGGGTTAAGTCTCCCGGACTTATTGAGCAGTTACCTTTAATGCAAATCGCGCTAACAGAATAGGTGCCTGTTATTTGAGAACTGTTTAGCCTCAAAAGTTCGGTTTCATATTAAGCATAATTACTATTTCAGACACCAACATTAAATTCTCATGATCATTTTTTTCAATCAAGTTTGTGTTAGTGCTCTATTTATACGTTTCTGATAAGTAGAGCACTAACTAGTTATATTGATTTAGTGCTCTACTTATAATATATTGATATAAAGAGCACTAACACAAAGGTGGCGAGTATGCATCCAAAACTAGTCGGTCGATTTGAAGAGGTTAAGTTATTACAACAACTATTTGATTCTGATAGGCCAGAATTTTTGGCTCTGTATGGACGGCGGCGAGTTGGTAAAACTTACTTAATTCGTGTGTATTTTGAAGATAAAGATATTGTATTCTTTAATGTCACAGGATTAAAAAATGGTTCACGAGCGAAACAATTAACCCATTTTATACAACAAATTGGAAAAGTATTTTATGGTGGCGCGTCGCTCATTGTACCCAAAAAGTGGGATGAAGCTTTTAAAATTTTAACTGAAGCCATTAATAAACAAGCGGAAAATAAAAAAATAATATTATTCTTTGATGAATTACCTTGGATGGCAACAAAAAAATCTATGCTTTTGCAAGAACTGGACTATTACTGGAATCAGTATTGGTCTAATGATAAAAGAATAAAACTTATTGTATGTGGTTCAAGTGCTTCTTGGATAATCCATAAAATTATAAAAAATAAAGGCGGACTTCATAATCGTATTACACGAAAAATTTATTTAGAGCCTTTTTCTCTTTCAGAAACAAAACTTTTTTTAGATAAACAAGGCATTAATCTTAAAAATCAACAAATTTTGATGATATATATGGTTACAGGTGGAATTCCCTACTATTTATCTCACATCGAAAAAGGGTTATCAGCAATACAAATTATAGAGAAACTTGCATTTACAGAAAAAGGGATTTTATTCGATGAATTCGATAACCTATTTTCTTCATTATTTGATCATTCAGATATATATATTAATTTAGTAAAGACAATAGCTGGTCGTCGCTATGGTATTGGTCAACGAAAGTTACTAAAAACTGTTGGAATTGCAGCAATGGGAGGTGTTGGAATTAAAGCATTACAGAATTTAGAAGAAACAGGGTTCATAATGAGTTTTATGCCGTATAAACATAAGCGACAGGGAATTTATTATCGTCTAATTGATGAATATTCTTATTTTTATTTGAAATGGATTGCGCCAGTTAAGAGATCATTGCAAAAAAAATCATTGGAAAAGGGTAATTGGCAAGCAATGCAAAAATCACCTGAATGGCATGGTTGGTTAGGCTATGCATTTGAAGCGGTATGTTATAAACATATTTCAGCAATCCGTAAAGCACTTTCAATCAGTCCAGATGCAATTGCTAATTCATGGCGTTTTGTTCCGCGCAAAGGTTCAAAAATACGTGGAGCACAGATAGATTTATTGTTTGATCGAAATGACGATTCTATTACGCTTTGTGAAATTAAATATAATGATGAACCATTTGTTATCACAAAAGACTATGTAGACAATTTAAATAGAAAGATAGAAGTTTTCAAAGAACAAACCAGAACTAAAAAACAATTGTTTCTCACTTTTATATCAGTAAATGGAATAAAAAATAACTATTATGCTGAAGATATGATTAATGGCGTTGTTACTTTAGATGATTTTTTTGAAGATTATTAAATATTTGCATTTAGTAGCAATTCGCACTTATTCCTGCTCGGCCGATTTGAGTGCTTAGTTTATTTCCTATACAGCAATACATTTATCAACCTGTTTATAAACATTGCCTAATTTAATTGAGAGATTTTCAAGTTGCGTACGCATTTTTCTTGTTTTTTCAAACAATTCAGCATCGCTACAATTAAATTATGAATACTAAAACATTGATTGAAACAAATCCTTATCTAAAAGATACTGCTATGAGAAAAATGTTAATAGCACCTCTGTTGATACTTCTTGTGCTGTTGATGACATAAAAATATCAAAAAGAGACGGCACGTGAATTAATATTCCAAATCGAGTTGAAAAAAATATATGGAATCTAAACAGTTGAATATTTTATTGGTTTTTTAACAAAGTACTCTGGTAGGTTCATAATTTCAATTTAATCCTTCATGAATTGATTCAATATATTGTTTGAATCTCTGTTTTGTTTTATGATTTTCAACTACAAATAGCAAAACGATGATTTGTAGTAGGATGTGTAAGGACAAACTAATTGTAAGATTTTGGATCTGTGTAGATGAGTAATGCCAAATTAATTATTATATATGTAAAATGGTGCTGGTAGAATTGCATCACTCATGGCCTTGTTAGCAAGTATGAGAGACACCCCAGGCATATCTTGGGGTTTTTAATTTACTTCACAAATTTTTTTGAATGAATCCCGCTTTATTTGCATGTGAACAGTAGTATACAAAATATCTTCAATTTTAATTAATGATCTAAGTATCAATTAATTTATCAGATTATACTTGTTAGTATTTCAAAATGAGGTCTACATAACATGAGCAACACTCACAAAGATAAAATTCGAGGAAAACTACGGCGCGCAGCAAGGATAAAGAATAATATTAATGAATATTTATCATATTACGATAACCTTAGCCCCGATCAACAAAAAACCATTGTCAACTACAATAAAAATCCATCATGGTATAACCACATAATTAATAATGTTCCTAAAAAAAGACATGATAAAGCTTTATGTCAGATGATTAAAAAAGTGCATAATGCAAAATTGGATGAGTTTTTTATGGATGATGACTATATATTCTCTGATGATCATAAACCATGTGCTTGGTATTGGTAAGGATAATGTTATTAGATTTGATTGATAAATTAATATATTTTGTTATTTTTCTTTAAGGAGAAATAAACAATGCAATGTTACAATTGTTCCAGAGGAACATTACATCACAAGACAAAATCTCAGGCATACAACTTTAAAGGCAAGACTATTACTCTTGAGCAATCTGCTTTATGGTGTAATTCATGTGATGAAGGTATTTTGAACGGTGAGGATATTGCCAAAACAGAAAAACCATTTGAAGATTTCAAGATGAAAGTTGACTTATATTTTTGTTAATGTTTAATTCATAATCACGTGAATGTATATGCAATTATCAACTATATAATGGGCGCACAGGTTATCCGTTAATTCTCTCCAGTTCAATGCATTTTAAATTAACCGCTTCTCAGGTTTGTGTTAGTGCTCTATTTATTATTAATGGATAAGTAGAGCACTAACACATCATATTAAATATACTTTGTGGTTACTAAGTTTCACTGCTGAAAAGTAACCATAAATTTGTCCCATGACATTCGCGCTTATTCTTCATTGGCCGATTCACTGTGGTAATTTTGTGGTAATCACATGCGCTTTCTCATGCTCAACCAGGATAATCTAGCAGGTATCCCCAATTTTAGGTTAATATAAATCAATAAGTTATGATTCTTGAAAAAATTCCCACCAAGTCTCATAATCCGTTGGTCCTAGGTTCAAGTCCTAGTGGGCCCACCAATAAAATCAACAGCTTACGCTTTTTTTCAAAAGGCCGAACAATCTGTTCTGTGTAATTCCTGTGTAATTGTGTCATGAACTCAATATGTATAGAAAAGTTAATAATTTATACATATTTCTTTCGATATGTATAAAAATTAGAGAAATTTATACATATTAATAGTATCATGTATAAAAAAACGGTTTTTCTATATATATGGAGCTAAAAATGACAAATTTAGTAAAAGAATTGCCACCCGCTATTGAATTAGAGACAAAGCTTGTTCTAAAACAGGCGGCAACAGCCCATCGTTATCTTGCTGAGCTAAAAGGAATTTCAGGTACGATCCCAAATGAAGCTATTCTGATTAATTGTCTTGCTTTACAGGAAGCAAAAGATAGCTCTGCGATAGAAAATATTATTACGACGCATGATGAAATGTATAAAGCTGAATTAGATTCTAGCCTTACAAGTTCTTCTGCTGCAAAAGAAGTTCAACGATATGTAGAGGCGCTCAAAGAAGGATTCGAACTTGTAAAAAAAGATCAGATATTGACCTCAAAACATATTCTAGCGATTCAAGAAATATTGGAAGGAAATACAGCTGGATTCAGAAAGCTGCCTGGAACAGGATTAAAGAATTTAGCTACTGGTGAAATCGTTTATGTTCCACCTCAAGATTATGAAACAATTGTGAAACTGATGGCCAACCTCGCTGAGTATATAAATAATGATGAAATTTCAAATATAGATTCATTGGTGAAAATGGCTGTAATTCATTATCAATTTGAATCGATTCATCCTTTTTATGATGGTAATGGTCGTACTGGAAGAATAATTAATATTCTCTATTTGGTGCTTAAAGAAATGTTAGACATTCCGGTGCTTTATCTCAGTAGATATATCATAGAAACAAAACCTGAATATTATCGACTTATTCAGTCAGTACGAGAGACGAATAATTGGGAAGAATGGGTGCTATATATATTAAAAGGTGTGGAAATTACGTCACGTCAAACAATTTTAATTATTCAAAAGATCAAAGAAATAATGCAGAAATACAAACAAGAAATAAGAACAAAGTTCAAATTTTACAGCCAAGATTTACTCAATAATTTATTTCGCCATCCTTATACGAAAATTGAATTTTTAGAGCGCGATCTTCAGGTTACACGATTGACAGCGACTAAATATTTGGATGAGATGGCGGAAAAGGGTATTCTTGAAAAACATAAAATCGGTCGAAATAATTATTATATAAATCGCCCACTCTTTAATTTGCTTTCTAACCCGCCAAAGATTCAATAATCAGAGTTTAAATTGAGTTCATATTGATGCATGTGGATAATTATTTTTTGATAAAAATTTTTGGGTATCTACTAGTACTAGTGTTAGCTAATGCGCTATAAGTTTTCCTTCCCCCGCTTGGTGGAAAGTGTCACGTCTTGATAAATGATGGCGATAATAAATGATTATGAATTATTAATCTCTTGATACCGAATAATTAAAACTATCAATATCTTGTATTATTAGTAAGCGTCCGGCCATCCTTTTAATTACCCACAATTTTTGATATAAAATCAAGCTCTTATTATTATTAGGGTATGAAAAGGATGGATAACGAAATAAGGATATTAAAATCAGAAAGAATAGCAGATAAAAATATTGAAGAAAG
>JAJYDF010000034.1 GCA_021777765.1 Pseudomonadota bacterium
AATTCGCTGAAAGTGAATTTAATAATGCGCAAGCTATTTATAATTCCAGTAAGCGCTTGGTAAATTCTTAACCATTTATCTATATCAAGATGGGATTATTGAGGGGATACGTAACATTTTTAGGATAAGTAAGTGAAAGAGAATATTCTAGATGAAATTACTAACCAAAATTTATTGTATATAAATTAATTTCAGCATGTAGCAATACAAGTTATAAGTTATTTTGTACTAATAAAATGTTATATACCACTCTTACTAAGGTTTTCGGAAAATATTGTAGCAAATCGATCACGAGTAATGTAGCAAAATGACCACAAGATTAAATAAAATTAAATGATATTATGTAAAAATGGATACAATACATTTAACTAAATCAGAAATATCAAGATTGCGAATAGAGCATCGTCGTTGCAAAGATAAACGATTAGCCTATCGAATCAATGCTATTATTTTATTAGCACAAGGCTGGACATATGTACAAGTAGCAGAAGCATTACTTATAGATGAAGATACTCTAAGGAATTATGTTTGGAAATATAATAAAGGAGGTCTAAAAGAATTACTGACAGATCATTATCAGGGTAATGAAGGAAGATTAAGTGAACCAGAATTAATGGAATTAGATGAACATTTATCAGAATATGTCTATCAAGGAGCAGAACAAATTGTAAATTATATCGAGAAGACTTATGGTATCAGTTATACAATCTCGGGGGTAACAGCATTATTACATAGATTAAATTACAGTTATAAGAAACCCAAAAAAGTGCCTGGTAAAGCAGATGAACAAAAGCAGAAAGAGTTCTTAAAGAAATACTATAAAATCAGGGAAAATATGCAAAAAGAAGATGGATTATATTTTATAGATGGATGCCATCCCCAGCATAATAGTGTTGCGGGCTATGGATGGATAAAGAAAGGAGAAGAGAAACAAATATTAAGTAATACAATATATCGCCGATTGAATATACACGGAGCACTTAATATAGATACATTACAAGTACATGCACGATTTGAAAAGCGATTAGACGAAGAAACGGCATTAGATATGTTGGAATCATTAAGAAAACGTCAACCAGAAGGTGAAATTTATATAGTGTTGGATAATGCGGGGTATTATCAAACAGTGCGAGTAAAGGCATATGCAAAAGCCCTGGGAATAACATTGTTATATTTACCGCCGTATTCCCCTAATTTAAATATAATCGAGCGACTATGGAATTATTATAAGAAAAAGGTGTTAAATAATCGTTATTATGATAGTTATGACAAGTTCAAAACAAAGAGCCGACAATTCTTTAATGATTTATGGCGACATAAAGATGAATTACGAACATTAATGACGGAAAATTTTCAAATTATTTCTGTTTGATAAAATACCGAAAACCTTAATGTTAGAAGTATATTCAATTAATAAATTACGCGCACGTTTATTCGCTGAAATATCTAATCCCATCCGAAATAATTCACTACGTAATTCTTCGCCGTTTCCTTTGAGCATTTGCATTGGCATAGCCCAGGTATGCTCTTGATTATCAGCATCACGAAATACTAATAATCTCCCCCAATTTTCAGAGGCTGAATCACGCGCTAACGCTTTTATTTCTAGCTTAGAACAAATTGGTAAAGAATCTCCTTCTGGTGGATCGTAATACACTCCGTGATCAGTTATTTTAAAATGAGCGGGTGTAGATTTGTTTACAGATGTTGATTGGTGTTTATTAATTGATCGATCATTAACTTCAATTAATGGATCGATGATATCTTCGAGCAGGGAATTATTTATTTTTCTCATAATTATTTTCCTATATTTCCTGCTGAGAGATCGTGCGACGTGCAATAAATTCATCTAAATCAGTACGGCGATATTTCACTAAACGACCTACTTTTACATAAGGCAAATTGTAACGTTTTACACAAGCCCATACTGCAAGTGTGCGTGACGTTACACCGAGATAATCAGCTGCTTGTTCTCTTGTGAATAGATCCGAATGTCGATTAAGTAATTCATTTAATGATAATGGGTGATTATTTTTTTGCATATTATTTTCCTCATTAATAACCGGATCAACTCCGGAAAGATCAACAATTTAAATTAATATAAATAAAATATGCAAGAACGAAAATTTGAATTATTAATTTTTGCAATACATGTGATTGAAAAATAAGTGAAATAATTTTGCATTAAAATATTTCTGAAATTTTTTATTATTTTATTTCAAATGACGCTCAGTATGCTTCAGTGAACATCAGTGAACACCAGTAAACGTCAGTGAACAAACATAGATAAAAAGTGACCAACACAAATTTCTATTCAGCATTTTATTAATTTTACTTTCATATCGCATGATATTTTTAAAAATGCTTTTAAAGTATCAGCGGTTTTTAATGAGTATATAAAACCTTATTTAGGAGACTATTTACGAGACAGAAAAAACGCCAGTTTAGAAGAGCTGGAATTTATTTTAAGGGTACCATGGCTGGTGTAGGATGAATTAGAAATAAAAAATAATCCAATGAATAAAATTGATCTATCTCATGCGTACTCAAAGATAAAACAGGTGTTTATTAGACCTAATGATATCATGTTTAACGGTTATTCAACTTTAGCTAGGATTTTAAAACCTCGAGAATATCTTTACTTTTTTCCACAAATGTTTCCAGCGCTATTTCATATGCAGTTAGCTTATCATCAAACACTAAGTTTTTAATAAATTTGTTCCAATTTTCTTGCCAAATTTTATCATTTATTAATGTTTGAATTGCTTGCTCAATTTCATTTATTGGATTTTGATAATAATTTACATTGTGACTTTTATAGCGTATCTGATCTTCAGAAACAATTTGTTCAATAAGAGAATAAAAATCATTATCAAGAGGCTTTGCCTCATTAATTGAATGGAGATCATAAATGTGTCGAATTAACTGTGCATCTTTTGGATGATAACCACGATGAGAAATATTAGCAATTCTCCGGGTAAGTGCCACCCATTTTTCCGCCGCTGTTTCTTCTATTGAAACGCAGTGTACTATTTTTTCATGATGATTAATTTTTTTACCGAGAGTATTTCTAATTAAAGTAGTAATGGAAAGATCGATGGTTGGCGTTTTTGTATTAATTGCAATGAATTCTAATAATATATCTGGACGTATTGTATTGTCTTTTAAATAGATTGAGTTGTAAGGTGCAAAGATACGCATAAAATTTCCGGTATCTCGAACTTTAATATTAGTTTCATTGATAATAAAGCCAACCTCTTTAAGATTGACTAAAATTTCATCACGAAATTCCTTCAATTTATTTCTTAATTTTTGTTTACTTAATTCAAGCGCACTCGGTTTGGTTTCAATTCTAAAATCACAATCTTCAGACATTCGTTTAATAATACCATGTGCTTTAGCGAGACACGTACCGCCTTGAAAAATTAATCTGAAATATTCTGTTTCAATATTTGCAAAAGCATGAATAGCTTTTGTGACATAATAATCTTTTTCAATTATCGAATAGGTTAAATCTAATTCGTCGCTGGTAAGTTCAATTAATTCCTTAAGATATTCATCTTGCATTTATTTTATCCTCATAGATGAGTTGCTTTTTTTGATAACTGATTTTGCGACGAAATCTACTTTTTAATCTCACAATATTGCGTGCGGGTATTTGAGTTGTTTGTCTGGCGTTGTACATCTGCTCTGATGAGCCCGGTTCCCAATTCACTCCAAGTCTATCTAATGTTTCACGAAAGGCGATGTCAGCACCACCTTCGATCAGGGTACGCTTAGGATCAATTGTTGAACGATAAGCCTTGGCATAAACCCCAGAGCCTATTCTTACTAGACGGTTTTGTTTAATCAGTGCTGTAAGGCCGCGTGTAATTTGCCTAATATCGCCTAGCCCATCAAAATCAGCACGCAGAATCACCTTGGCAGGCATTTTGGCTAGCCTCTCTAGCATTTTATAAGTAATGCTATCTTGATATTTAACTTTCATAGCGTTGACTCTTACGCCAAACATGGACAATTAAAGTATATCTCAATAATCAAAGAGGAGCAATTTCATCTTGATTATTGATGATGCCTAACTTTCGCCAACAGCTGTTAGCGAAAGATTACAATTTGCCTACGTTCATTGACAAATTCAGTGAAATGTTTCAATGCTGATAAATTCCCACCTCAATCACAATGGGTTGTCTAAAAATTATGATACTTCTTTCTTATCTACAGAAATAATTTTAGCCGCATTTAACATAGCTTCTGTGGCTTTCTCAACAGATAATCGAACTGGATCGAGATCGAGTCGAGCATAAATTGCCGTGGCTTGCGGAGATTTATGATTGAGTGATTTACCAATAATAGTCAAAGACGATCCGGTGCGTGCTTGCCAACTTCCGAGTGTACGACGTAAATCATGTATGCGGAGATTTTGAATTTTTGCATTTGCTAATATACGACGCCAAACTTTTTTTGGTTCGGTCAAATGTCCTGATTTACCTGTGCCAGGAAAAACATAATGACTTTTTGCTGATGAATGGCGATTTTTTAAAACAGTAATTGCTTCATCGGTTAATGTAATCGTCTGAGGTGTTTGATTTTTGGTATTTGGAATGCGCCACTCACGCCGTATAAAATCAATCTCATCCCATCGCATCGCTAGAACATTTGATCGTCGCGCACCCGTTAATAAGCTTATTAAAATATAATCACGTATTAATTCATTGGGATCGTTAACTAAAGCCTCAAAAAAACGCGGCAACTCATCCGCTTGCAAGAACCGATCACGTGATATCTCTTTAAATTTTTTTATACCCGCTGCTGGATTTGGTTTATCCCACAAACTAAATTCTATCGCCTTATTAAAAAGCGTAGTAAGAAATGTTAATAATCTATTAGCTGCGTATGTTCCTTTTTTTGCGCCAATTTCTTTGTGCAATTTTTGTATATCATTTTTTTGAATAGCAGAAAGTTTACTTTTTTCCCAATGGCTCAAGTAGCGTTTAAATTGCGCGTCATCTACTCTCCAGGAAATTTTATGGGCTTTAGCATGACGCTCTAAATATTCATCTTTTAATTGGCCTAAAGTAATTTCCGCACGATGTGCCCGCCGTTTATCATTGGGATTTTCGCCGTTAGCAATTGCAGCATTAATATCAGCAGCTTTACGGCGAGCTTGCTCAATTGATAAATCAGGATACCGACCGATCGTCACACGTTCAGGTTTACCGTTGACCCAACGATAAACAATAAACGATTTAACACCCCTACTCGTTATGCTTATAGCTAAACCGCGGGCTTTTGTATCGTAATAATAAACTCGTTGACTATGGAGATGAGGAGGAGATAATGCATCTAAAGTTGCCTTGGTAAAATTTATTTTGTTATCAACTTTATCCATGCCTTTTATTATCCTGAAATTTTAGTATTCAAATTAGAATCTGGTGCTATGCTGGTGCTATGTTTTAGAGAAAATTTGGTTAAATTTGACATAGCACCAGAAAACACAGAATAGCCACAACACTAGGTTTTGTAAAGGTTTGTTAACATTGAGTAATCACAGGGTATACGGGATTTTTGTGACTGTTAATCACTGAATCGGCGGTTCGAGCCCGTCCCCCGGGGAGCCATCCTAAATATTTTGCCTAATGCAGCGCTAATCGATATGATTCCTCAGTTTTTTAAATGAGCAGCGCATGGACAATACATTTACCAATACGAAAATAACAACGCAAACGGAAACGTTAACATTCGTTCATTATTTATTATTTGCATTATTTATCCTCTTTGCTTTTTTTTATGGCATTTCTAGCTATGTCATTGCTGACTTAAACGAAGGGCTCTACGTTGAAATAGCCCGTGAAATGTTAACGACACATAATTACATTATTCCTCATCTTAATTATGTTCCTTATCTTGAAAAACCACCGCTTTTATATTGGCTTATTGCACTGAGTGATAAAATATTTGGAATAACCACTTTATCAGCGCGTTTGATACCAGCCTTAAGTGCCACTATTGCTTGCTTAACGCTTTTTTATGTGTGTAATAAAATAAATAAAGCAAAAGCAGGATGGTATGCAGGTATTGTTTTATCAACCAGTATTGGTTTCAATTTATTAGCACATACTATTCAGTTTGATATGTTGTTAATTGCCGCAATAACAATAGGAATATTATTTTTTTATTTATGGTACTGCTTTGATAAAAAGCGGTATTTGCTATGCGCTTATGCTGCTGTTGCAATAGCTGTAATGGCCAAAGGACTTATTGGACTGATTATTTGTGGAAGTACAGCGTTCATTTTTATGTTTCTTATGGCAACGCCCTCGGCCAAAATAAAACAATTTTTTGACCCGATGGCTATATTACTATTTTTATTAATTGCATTACCTTGGCATATCGCAGCAACCATACAATTACCTTCTTTTGCTTGGGATTATTTTGTTAATGAACAATGGTATCGTTTTTTAAATGACCGTATTCCACATGATTATCATACTGGGCCGTTTTATTATTATTTCCCAAGAATATTCGTGTATTTATTCCCGTGGTGTTTATTATTGCCTACTGTAATTGGCCCTATTCGCGGCAAAATAGCACAGCAAGATCCGTTAAAAGTTTTATTATGGATATGGTTTATATTTGCTTTTGTTTTTTTCTCCGTTTCTGGGTCAAAGGGCGATTATTATATGTTAGTCGCCGCACCTGCTTTAGCTTTATTAATCGGATTAAAAATAGCGCGGTTTGAAAATGGTCATTTTCTTTATAGTCTCTGGTTAATTTGTTGTGTAATTTTAGCCGGGGTCGGTGTTACTGCTTATTATTTTCATTTCACACCATCGACTATTAATCCATTTTTATTATTATTTCTCACCTACTTATTAATCTATTTTATTGTGGGCTTATTTTTAATCCGTCCCAGCTCAAAACCCATCATCATTTTTTTATATACAGCCAGCTTAATTTTTCCTTTAATTCTTTTTTATATCACTGTGAAACAATCCATAGAAATCAATTACACAGAAATTGTATTAGCGCAATATATCCATGCACATGACAATGTACGCCCAGTTTATTTATACAAAAATTACGAAGATATTTCTTCTATCGTTTATTTTCTGCATCAACGATTAACTATTATAGATAGTGATAGCGAAGATCTTTATTTTGGATCGCATAGCCCAGAAGCCAATCACTGGTTTATCAATAGCAACAACTTCAAAAATATCGCCAGAAATCATAACGTTTATGTGGTCACTACCAATAAAAATACGTTGAATTTTTTAGAGCATTTATGGCCTATACCATTTTGTATTGTAGATAAAACAGACAAAACATCACTATTAAGTAATAATATAAATGAGTGTCTTAAAATACATCCACAATAAAGGGGTCAAGTACCGTCTTGCAAGTTAATACATACATTGATGATGTAAATGATTTATTATTGTTAACTTGCAAGTCGGTACTTGACCCCTTTAATTTTCACACATCACAAGGAGCATAATGCAATGGCACAAATTACATTGAAAGGAAATCCCATACATACTAATGGTCAATTACCTGCAATCAATTCACAAGCACCTGATGCACAATTGACTAATAATGAATTAATGGATATACGACTAAAAGATTTTGCGGGCAAATCCATTATATTGAACATTTTTCCTAGCCTTGACACTGCCACCTGTGCAATGTCAGTTCGTAAATTTAATGAACAAGCAAATCAACTTAATAATACTGTCATTCTTTGTATTTCTACTGATTTACCTTTTGCTCAAGCACGATTTTGTGGTGCGGAAGGATTAAAAAATGTAGTGCCATTATCAGTATTTCGTCACCCAGAATTTGCGGAACAATATGGTGTGCGTATTATAGATGGTCCTTTAGCAGGATTATTAGCGAGAGCGATTGTTGTGCTCGATTCAAAAATGCAGGTAATTTATACAGAACAAGTCCCTGAGATTGTGAATGAACCAAATTATGCTGCAGCAATGACTGCATTAACATAGTTCACACACGGTAATAATAATTCATGAAAAATCCCGAAAAATACGGCTTGCGCTCCGCCAAATGCAAATTTCCAGTAAAAAAGCATATTTTTCGTCAGAAACACTTGCAAAAACTGTTTAATTATAGTTCAATCGCGCCTACATAATTATTGGTAGCCAATCGTATTTATTTATTGGCTTTTTTTTCGTTTTTAATTTTATGAGGAACTCATATCATGCGTGGCAAAAAATCAGCTAAAGCTGTGAAAAAAGTTAAAGTTGCTAAAAAGGGTAAAACCGTTAAAGCAACAAAATCATTGATGGCTACAACCAACAAACCCATCACTGACAAACAAACCAAAAATCAGATAATTTCTTCTATCTCTGAAGAAACAGGCATTACCAAAAAAGAAGTGAATGCCATTTTCCAGTCCTTAGCTTCACACATTCATCGTCACATGACGAAAAGAGGTTCAGGCATTATCGTTATTCCTGAAACCAGCATTAAAGTAAAACGTATTATGAAACCAGCTACCAAAAAACGTTTAGGCAGAAATCCTGCTACCGGCGAACAAATCATGATCGCTGCAAAACCTGCTCGTACTGTTGTTAAAGTATCTGCTTTAAAAGCATTAAAAGAAGCAGTAAATTCATAATTTAATTTATGTAATCTAAGGGCGCATTAAATAATCATTAATGTGCCCTTATTTTTTTAACAGCTATTGAATATCGTCAATCAATGCACAATCAAACTTTCAAATATTTTACAAATAACACATTAATCGTTCCTTTTTCTATCTTCTTTATTGGCCTTTTCTTATTCACCACCGCCCAATTCAATCACGAATTTGTACAATTCGAATCACGATTTGGCATGTTCGCCCAAGAAATGTGGCGTAATGGCATCAGTTTTTTTCCAACGACATATAACCAACTGTATCCAGACTATCCAGCAACACAAACTATTTTGACTTATTTATTATCATTATTAATTGGCAAAATAACGTTAATAACAGCAATTTTACCCACAGCAATCACCTCAGCAGCTACATTAGCATTCACTTATGCGACAGGTTCTCTGCGATCACGGTTGTGGGGAATTTATTCAGTATTATTTTTATTATTTACTTATAATTTTTTTGGCCCAGCGCGATCAATTACGCTTGACCAATTTACCACCACAGCAACAGTGGCTTGCTTTTATATTATTTATTCCGCACAAATATTGAACAATAAACAGCGTTTATGGTTATTACCGCTATTTTGGATATTCGGTTTTGTCATGCGCGGTCCTATTGGATTAATTATCCCCGCCAGCGTAACTGCAGGATTTTATTTATTAAATCGTCAATGGCGTATTTTTTTTATTATTGCCATCAGTTCCTTAACCTTGCTGACGATAGGCATTGCTGGGCTCTTATTTGCAGCCTGGCATCAAGGTGGAATGAGCTTTGTGCACGATGTGATCAGAATGGAAGCTGTAGGCCGTGTCATTAACACCGAAAAACATTCTCATATTTCATATTTATTATTGGGCTTTCAAGATTATTGGATCAGTTTCCCAATAGCATTGCTGGTTTTTTTCGCGACTATTAAAAATATATTTAGCAATGATATCAGTGAAGATGTGAAATTTTTACGTTATTTGTTTTTTTGGATGTTGATTATATTAATCGGCATGAGTTTAACCAGTACCGCCAAAGATCGCTATATCATGCCTATGTGTCCTGCAGCAGCATTAGTAGCAAGTTATATTTTCACCAGTAATAATGCTAATCCTTTTTTAAATCGCTTAAGAAAATTATTATTAGTGTTAAGTGCACTTTTTCCTTTTATTGGTTTAGTGGCAGTAATGGGATGTAAAATATTTAGCACTATAAAACAGTTCGATTTAAATATTCATTATATTTTCTTAAGTTCTTTATTGCTTTTAACCTGTGTATTAACAATTCTTTTGTTACGAAAAAATATTCAACCATCGACACGTCAATTGGGGCTATGCACGTGCGCTACAGCAACTTTTGTCATGTTATATATAGGCGTGATTCAACCGGTTGATATTCAATTTAATAGTGCCAAAATTTTTGTCAATCAATTTGAAGAATACTATCAACCCAATGAGGATATTGTTTTTTATCAAATTGGGCCGGATCAGGAAGATATTAAATTTATGGTTGCGATGGATAAACCGATTTTGCCGAAATTTATTAATTCGGGGCAGGAATTGTTACAGTATCAGAAACCGGCTTTATTTATTGCTAAGGAAAGTGATTTTGATAATTTATCACAGGAAATTAAAAATCGATTAAAAATATTATTTATTCAGAAATTGGGGCATCGTAGGTGTGTAGTATTTAAATCGGGTGTCATTCCCGCCGGCACATAAATGAGCGAAGTGTTTGAATTATCAAGCGGGAATCCATATCTGAATATCTAACTTGTATTGATTTTTATGTGGTTTACATTAAATTAAATCTGCAATAGATTCCCGCTTGCAAGTTCAATATTCTTTATAAAGCTTTTCCGGGCGGGAATGACAATTCATTACATCTCCCTAGTTTCCCTAAACTCAACCTGCGGCCATCTTTCCATCGTCAAATTTAAATTCACTCTGGTTGGCGCTAAATACGTTAAATTATCACCATTATCCAACGCTAAATTCGCTGACGCTTTATTTTTAAATTCTTCTAAAATTTTTTTATCAGCGCAATGAATCCATCGTGCGGTATACACCCCGACTTCTTCATAAGCACATTCAACGTTATATTCATTTTTTAAGCGATAAGCGACAACATCAAATTGCAAAATACCCACAGCACCTAATATTAATTCATTACTATATAATGGACGAAAAACTTGTGTCGCGCCTTCTTCCGATAATTGTATTAATCCTTTTAACAGTGCTTTCATTTTTAATGGATCTTTAAGACGCACACGTCTAAATAATTCAGGAGCAAAATAAGGAATACCGGTGAATTTTAATTTTTCACCTAAAGTAAATGTGTCACCAATTTGAATGGTGCCATGATTATGCAAACCAATAATATCACCAGGCCAAGCTTGTTGTACTTGTTCACGTTCACCGGCCATAAATGTCAATGCATTATTAATTAAAATATCTCGTTCAATTCGCACATGACGCATTTTCATGCCTTTTTCATAATGGCCAGAACAAATACGTAAAAAAGCAATACGATCACGGTGTGCAGGATCCATATTGGCTTGAATTTTGAATACAAAACCACTGAAATTTTCTTCAGCTGCATTCACTTCACGCGTTTCTGTTGTGCGAGATAAGGGGGCTGGTGCATATTCAACAAATGCATCTAATAATTCACGGACACCGAAATTATTCATTGCTGATCCAAAAAATACCGGTGTTAATTTCCCTGCTAAATATTCATCTAGATTAAAGGTGTGACTGGCGCCCGACACTAATTCCATTTCATCACGAAACTCTTGTGCTAATGGCCCTAATATTTCATCACATTTTGGATTATTTAATCCTTCAATTTTTTCAGCGTCTTGCACACGCGCATTTTTTCCTGGTTGATATAAATAAATACAATCCTGCGCAATATGATAAATACCTTTAAATTGTTTACCCATACCAATAGGCCAAGTAACTGGTGCACATTTAATTTGTAATATTTTTTCTATTTCATCTAATAACTCAATAGGGGGGCGACTTTCGCGATCCAATTTATTAATAAAAGTTAATATCGGTGTTTGTCTTAACCGACAAATTTCTAATAATTTAATAGTACGTGCTTCAACGCCCTTTACTGCATCAATAACCATTAATGCAGAATCAACTGCTGTTAAAGTTCGATAAGTATCTTCAGAGAAATCTTCGTGACCTGGTGTATCCAATAAATTCACAATGCGATCACGATATAAAAATTGCATGACCGACGTGGTAACAGAAATACCTCGTTGTTTTTCTAATTCCATCCAATCCGATGTCGCATGACGATCGGCTTTACGTCCTTTTACAGTACCTGCTAATTGAATCGCGCCGCCGAATAATAATAATTTTTCGGTTAATGTTGTTTTACCAGCATCTGGGTGAGAAATTATTGCGAACGTGCGACGGCGAGCTGTTTCGAGATTATGTGTAGTCATAAGAGATTTCTATTTATTTAATTCCAATGCCAAAACGATGGCATCTTCACGCGTATCATTGGGAGCAGGATAATATCCTTCGCGCATGTGGATTTGATTAAATCCTAATTGTTGATAAAGCGTTATTGCTGGCGTATTTGATGCACGCACTTCTAAAAATGCACTTTTTGCGCCGTTTTCTTTACCCACTTTGATTAAATGCTGCATTATTGCACGCCCAAATCCTTTGCGTTGTTCCGAAGGTTTGATACAAATATTTAATATATGGCATTCATCACCTGACAGAGACATTATGCCATGACCTTGTATCCCTTGATCCGTTTCAATAACCCAACAAGAATAACCTACCAAAATACAGTCATGGATAATTGATTCAGTCCATGGAAATTCATGCCCAGTTGTTTCCACTTTCATCACATTGGGCAAATCACTCATTTGCATTGCACGTATTTTTGTTGCTGGTTGAGGTGTTATGTTCATATTCATTTGTCTTAATTAATATTAATTAAAGTGTGAAATTATATCATAACGATATTTGTAGCGTCAGATACTTCTTGCAATATTATAGCACTTCAAGATTTTTTTCATTCTCCCGTTTGCTGGAGACGGTGCCTAGAATCTCTTTATTTTCCTTCTCCCGCAAGCGGGAGAAGGAAAAAAATATGCTTATTTTCACAAATCAGTTACTATCACGCGTTAATTTTGATTCAAGGACGGAGATCGCTTAATGTTTGCCTTTTTACAAATAATATTATTATTAATTGCCCTTTCTAGTTTTGCATTATTCCGATTGTCATTTTTTATATGGACGCCAATCCTCGCCATTTTACTTGCAGCCCTGACAATGATCGGCGACGTTTCTTATTTTATATTAATTCCATTATGGTCAATTTTAATCATCAGTGTCATTTTCTTTGGTATAAAACCCGTACGAAAATTCACCCTTTCCAAACCCATGCTCAAATTTGTACGCAAAAGTTTACCCCCCATGAGCGTCACAGAACGCATTGCAATTGAAGCGGGAGATGTATGGTGGGAAGGTGAATTATTTTGCGGTAAACCCAATTGGAAGAAATTACATGCGTATCAAAAACCTGCATTAACTGCTGCAGAACAATCATTTATTGATAATCAAGTTGAAACGCTATGCAGCATGATAAATGATTGGAAAATAGTGCGCGAACAATACGATTTACCACAAGAACTTTGGAATTATATTAAAAAAGAAAAATTTTGGGGATTAGTCATTGAACCTGAATATGGTGGGCTTGGATTTTCTGCACATGCGCATTCAACCATTATTACTAAAATTGCATCACGCAGTGCCACTGTCGCAATTACAGTCATGGTACCTAATTCCTTAGGCCCCGGTGAATTAATTTATCGTTATGGCACAGATGCGCAAAAAAAACATTTCTTGCCGCGTCTTGCTGATGGTTTAGAAATTCCCTGTTTCGGATTAACGGGTACTGAAATAGGTAGCGATGCCAGTGGTATGCCAGATAAAGGAATTGTTTGCAAAGCTCAATTTAATGGCGAAGAAATTATTGGTATTAAATTAAATTGGGATAAACGTTATATAACGCTTGCACCCGTAGCAACCATATTAGGATTAGCTTTTAAATTATACGATCCCGATCAATTATTAGGCGAAACAAAAGATATTGGTATTACGCTCGCATTAATTCCTTCATCACATCCTGGTGTCACTGTCGGTGATAGACATATTCCTATGAATATGGCTTTTATGAATGGCCCAACCCAAGGTAAAGATGTTTTTATTCCACTCGATTGGATAATTGGTGGCAAAGAAATGATTGGCCAAGGTTGGCGTATGTTAATGGAATGTTTATCTATAGGCCGCGGTATTTCATTACCTGCTCTAGCCACTGCATCATGCAAATTAAGCTACTGTATGACAGGGGCTTATGCGCATATTCGTAAACAATTTAAAGTACCTATTGGACAATTTGAAGGCGTTGCTGAAGCGATGGCACGCATTGCAGGATATACGTATATATTAGAAGCAACACGTGTATTTACTACTTCAGCAATTGATCAACATATTAAGCCAGCAATTGCATCAGCTATCGCAAAATATCACATGACGGAATTGGGCAGAAAAGTGGTTGATTCAGCGATGGATGTCCATGCAGGTCGTGCGGTGCAATTAGGCCCACGTAATTATTTAGGTAATGTTTTTCAAGCAAACCCATTGAGCATTACGGTGGAAGGCGCCAATATTCTCACACGCTGTTTAATTGTTTTTGGTCAAGGCGCAATCCGTTGTCATCCATTTTTATTAGCAGAAATTGCAGCAGCATCGGATGAAGATAATAAAGCAGGACTTAATCAATTTGACAAATTATTAAAATCACATATTGGTTATACGATTTCGAATACATTGCGTGTATTTATTTATGGATTAAGTGGCGCACATTTCATAAAAATTCCACTGAAAAAACATCCATTAAAAAGTTATTATCGACAAATATCACGCATGAGTGCCGCACTTGCTGTATTAGCTGATTTTGCGATGTTACGTTTAGGTGGACAATTAAAACGTAAAGAAACAATTTCTGCCCGGTTAGGTGATATTTTAAGTTATCTTTATTTGTCTTCTGCATTGTTGAAATATTTCGAAGACCAGCAACGTAATAAAAATGATTTACCTTATTTACGTTGGACTTTGCAATATTGTTTATTTCAAATGCAAAATGCTATTGAAGAATTATTATTAAATTTCCCATTCAGAATAAGCGCATTTTTATTGCGTAAAATGATATTTCCTTTCGGCCGCGCTTACCATCAACCCAGAGATAAAATCGGTCAACAGATGGTTAAACAAATGATGGAACCCAATGAAATGCGTAGCCGTATTATGCAACATTGTTACATCGGTAAAAATGAAAGTGACCCCACTGGTCGTATGGAAATGGCTTTGCAAAAATTAATGCAAGTCATTGAATATGACAAACGTGTGCAAGGTGCTATTCGTTTGGGTAAATTGGAAATGCTCGATAATTACGATGACCAAATAACCATCGCATTAAAAGCTGGCGTTATTGCTGAACCAGAAGCGCAAATGTTGCGGGAATATAATCAATTGCGTATTGAAGCGATTAAGGTTGATAGTTTCACAGCTGATTATTTTAAATAAGCATTTTATGCCTTCTATTTTTTTCCTTCTCCCGCTTGCGGGAGAAGGTGCCGAAGGCAGATGTAACTTATTTTCTGCTATCTTTAAATAAGGAGCTATAGAGAATTTGACTATGCAATACCAAAACTTCAAGGAATTTTACCCTTTTTATCTTACTCAACACAGCAATCAAACCTGCCGTCGTTTACATGTCATAGGCAGTATACTGGTCATCTTTTTTGCGCTGTGTTTTATACATACTTTTAAAATTAAGTTTTTAATTCTCATACCATTATGTGGATATGGGTTTGCCTGGATTGGCCATGCTTTCTTTGAAAAAAACAAACCAGCGACATTTCAATATCCATTATTTAGCTTAATGGGTGATTTTGTGATGTTAAAAGATGTTGTGACAGGAAAAATTAAATTTTAATTACGACTATGTGTTGTTGCGCCACCAATAGAAATGCTATTGGTGGCGCAACAACACATGTAGCCTGGGTGCAGCCATATGAAGATCATATTCATATTATACAAATTCATTTCTCAATAAATATTCATTAATTTTGCTGGCGAAACCCGGGAATTGAGATTTATAATCCCGGGTTCCGTCAGCATTCTTAATTTGATCTCTCTTAATTTATTATTTTTTCACATTTTAAAATTACATCATTTGACTTCACCCAGGCTACATTATATTTAATTATTTTTTTGGATTATTTGTTCCAACTCTTCCCAACGTTGATACATCAATAACAATTGATTTTCTAACTCCTTTAACCGAGACAATGTAGAATTAATTTTCTCAGGTGTTTGCTGATAAAATTCGGAGGTGGCTACTAAATTTTGCAATTGATTTTGTTCATCTTCCATATTTTCTATTTTTTTCGGTAATTCCTTTAATTCTTGTTGTTCTTTAAAACTTAATTTTTTCTTTTCGGTAGATTTTTGTTGATCGGCATTTTCTTTAACACTATTTTTTGTTGGCTCTTTGGTTGCCACTTTTAATTGATTTTTTGATTGTTGCAACCAATCGTTATAGCCACCCACATATTCCTGAATTTTTCCATTTCCTTCAAAAACTAATGTACTAGTCACTACATTATCGATAAATGCACGATCATGGCTTACCAACAATAAGGTGCCTTGATAATTACTTAATAATTCTTCTAATAATTCCAATGTTTCAATATCTAAATCATTAGTCGGTTCATCAAGCACCAATAAATTACTGGGTTGAGAAAATAAACGTGCCAAAACTAATCGATTACATTCACCACCCGATAATGCTTTCACAGGAGACATCACTCGCTGTGGAGCGAAAAGAAAATCATTTAAATAACTCATCATATGACGTTTTTTGCCATTGATTTCAACGTAATCACTACCATGCGCTACATTATCAAACACGGTTTTTTCTAAATCGAGGGATTGTCTTAATTGATCGAAATAAGCAATTTGTAATTTAGTACCATGCTTCACATTGCCATTTTGTGGCATTAATTCGCCTAATAGAATATTTAATAAAGTACTTTTACCAACGCCATTAGGGCCAATTAATCCAATGCGATCGCCACGCATGATACGAATTGAAAAATCTTTAATGATGATTCTATCGTTAAAACCATGAGAAATATGTTCTGCATTAATCACTAATTTTCCTGATTTTTCTGCTTCATTCACATCGAAGTTCACTTTGCCTAATAATTCACGGCGTTGTGATCGCTCTATACGCATTGCTTTTAATGCTCGCACCCTACCCTCATTTCGAGTTCGCCTCGCTTTAATACCTTGCCTAATCCATTTTTCTTCTTGTGCTAATTTTTTATCAAACTCGCTGTTTAATTTTTCTTCAGCATGTAACATTTCTTCTTTACGTCGTAAAAAATTCGCATAATCACCTGGCCATGAGGTTAATTGTCCGCGATCTAATTCAATAATTCTTGTTGCTAAACGTTGTAATAAAGCACGATCATGGGTAATAAATAATAAGCCAATTTTGCAATTCATTAATTGATCTTCTAACCATTGAATAGCTTCAATATCTAAATGATTGGTGGGCTCATCTAATAATAATAATTCGGGATCAACAACTAATGCTTTTGCTAGCGCGACTCGTCGCTGCCAGCCACCGGATAAATCTTGCACTAATTTATCTGCATCAAGCTCTAAGCGCTCAAGTATCATTTTAATAGATTGCTCAAAATGCCAACCATTTTTTGCATCAATTTGTTGTTGCAATCGTTCTAATTGCAATAAATCATTCGCGTTATGTGAATTGGCAATGCGATGAGTAAGTGCGTGATATTGGGTTAATAATTGGCCAGTTTCTGCTAAACCTTGCGCAACAAATTCATAAACTGTGCCGATAGCATGTTGCGGTAATTCTTGTTCAAGTCGTGCCATTCTTAATTCAGGTTTTCGTCGAATTTCACCGCTATCAGGTAAAATGGATCCATCAATTATTTTTAATAATGAAGATTTGCCCGCGCCATTACGCCCGATTAAACAAACACGTTCTTCTGCTGCAATTTGTAATTTAATATGATCTAATAATGGTTCTGCACCAAATGATAAATAAATATTTTCTAATGTTATTAAATTTGACATTGTTAACCTTTTTAGATATCGCTCAATTATCGTTGATTGGAAAGCTTATTGCCTTTTTTAATATTATATGTCAACTTTGCCAAACATATAATATTTACTTTTATAATTAACAAATAAGGGGTACTTATGGAACAAAATATAGCATCACAGGTAGCAACTTATAAAATCAATACAACCAATAGTCAGATTGATCAATTACCCGACGATTATATTGTAAAAATTCTCATAAAATTGCGAATGTATCTTAGAAAAGGCCCTCTTAATGACAGTGTTGAACCGTATGTTGGTGCGTTCAATTTACGCGGAAATATAACACCATTCGGTGATAAAAAATTTCATGTTAATAGTACTGATGTAGTGTTAATACCAGGGAGTATAGGCTCATTCTTTAATGGCACTACTTTTTTTATGCCTGATAACGTATATGAAATGATAAGCGAGATCCAACTTGAAATCCCTGCAAAAAGCAAATTAAAAAGGATCTATCAAAGATGTCTTGATGCTGCAGAGAATGATTCAATTGTACGTTCCCGTAGCACACAACAATTTTATAACAAAACATTATGTAAATTTATTGAGCTTATGGTATTCCCTCAAAATAAAGCAGTTTACGATAAATTGACGAGTTCTTCATTTGATAAAACTGATGAATTTTTGCAATACCTTTATAACAAATTACTTCGAGGCGCAAATAATGATCGCACCAATCCATATAATTTAGGAACATTCGGTGGTGTCACTATACAAACTTCTGAAGATACTGTTGCAAACGTGCCAACACATGTACATCTACTGATATCAGATATTAAAGATCCATTACGCGATTGTCAGAAAAAATGCAAAAAGTTTTTCTTCAGATTAATTGATGCAATTATATCTAGTAATTCAGAAAGACATTTCACTACTCAGCATTTTTATGAGGATCTGCTTAAAGATTTTGCAGAGAAAATTATTCCCAATAATAACCCGCAATCGCAGAATAATTTAAGACGCGTGTAAAAAATCTTTAATAACCGCTCACTGTTGTGAGCGGTTCTCATCAAGTTAAATAAATTCCACTTCGCTTGATAATCAAACTTCAACCATTCTCCTTGACGAAAAAGCAAATAAAGCAAACAATAGAAAAATTGTGTCACAGGGAATAAATCTATGCCAAAAAAAAGTGTCAGTAATACACATTTAACAGGTCGAACTGTTTATATTGTCGATGGTAGTCGCACACCTTTTCTAAAAGCACGTAGCAAACCAGGTCCTTTTTCTGCATCGGATTTAGCCGTTGCCTGTGGCCGTGATTTATTATTACGTCAACCCTTTTCACCGACTGATATTGATGAAGTGATAGTAGGTTGTATGATTCCTGCTTCTACGGAAGCCAATATTGCGCGTGTTATTTCATTAAGATTGGGATGCGGAAAATTAGTGCCTGCATTTACCGTACAAAGAAATTGCGCATCAGGATTGCAATCACTTGATAATGCTGCACAATTAATTGCTAGCGGAAGACACCATATTGTATTAGCGGGTGGTGTTGACGCGATGAGCCATTCTCCTATTTTATATTCTGATGAAATGGTCAATTGGTTAGGCGATTTACAAAGCGCACGTAAAATCTCGCAAAAAATTGCACTATTTACACGATTTAAACCACGCTATTTAAAACCAGTCATTTCATTAATGAATGGATTAACCGATTGTATTGTCGGATTATCGATGGGACAAACCGCAGAAAATATTGCTTATCAATTTAATATTTCCCGATTACAAATGGATGAATTTGCTGTGCGCAGTCATCAACGATTAGCCGATGCACAAGATAATCATTTTCTTTCTGAAATAGTTCCCTTATATGACAATAAAGGAAATGTTTATGAAGCCGATGATGGATTACGTCGCGATACCACTATAGAAAAATTAATTAAATTAAAGCCATTTTTTGATAAAAAATATGGATCAGTGACGGCAGGAAATAGTTCACAAGTGAGTGATGGTGCTGCATGGTTAATATTAGCGAGCAGCGAAGCGGTTAAACATTATCAATTACCTGTATTAGGAAAAATCGTTGATGTGCAATGGGCTGGTGTTGATCCCAGTGTAATGGGATTTGGGCCTATTCATGCATCAACACCCATTTTATTACGTCATAATTTATCATTAAATGATATTGATTATTGGGAAATTAATGAAGCATTTGCAGGACAAGTATTAGGTTGTTTAGCAGCGTGGCAAAACACAGATTATTGCCGACAAAATTTAGGACTGGATCATGCGCTAGGAACAATAGATCAATCACGATTAAATATTGATGGTGGTGCAATTGCAATGGGACATCCCATTGGCGCCAGTGGCACGCGATGTGTTTTACATTTATTAAATGTATTAAAACGTCAACAAGCGCGATTAGGAATTGCAACATTATGTATTGGTGGTGGACAAGGAGGAGCGATGCTCATTGAAAATATTTCAGAGGTGCAAGAATGAGTGTACAGCAAGCATATCAAAATTGGCGAGTAGCTACAGATAATGATCAAATAGTGTGGTTATGGTTAGATAAATATGATGCAACTACCAATACATTAAATAAATCGGTATTAGAAGAATTACGTGCCATTATTGAATTATTAACTTCAAGCACAACCATTCGCGGATTAATTATTGGCTCAGCAAAATCCAATGGATTTATTGCTGGTGCAGATATCGAACAATTTTCACAATTAAGTAGTGCTGAAGAAGCCACAGCATTAATTCGCAAAGGCCAAGAAATTTTTGATCTTTTAGCGAATTTTCCTTTACCGACTGTCGCAATGATTGAAGGATTTTGTTTAGGCGGTGGATTGGAATTAACGTTGGCTTGCCGATATCGTGTTGCAGAGGATGGCAAAAAAACACGCTTAGGGCTGCCAGAAATTCAATTAGGGATACATCCAGGCTGGGGTGGCACTGTGAGGCTGCCACGATTAATTGGCGCATTACAAGCGATGGATTTAATTTTAACGGGACGCACTGTCAATGCAAAAGCAGCAAAGGCTATGGGAATTGTTGATGATGCTGTTGCAAAACGTCACTTACAACGCGCTGCACGTCAATTTATTTTAGATACACCGAAACCCCATCATGCAACATTTTTACAACAATTAACTAATACCCGTTTATTAAGATATTTAATTGCGATGTTATTACGCAAAAAAGTGGCACAAAAAGCACGGCCTGATCATTATCCTGCCCCTTATGCGGTTATTGATAATTGGGTACGTGATGGCGCAAAAGGTACAGAAGCATTTATTAATGAAGCGAATTCTATTGGTAAATTAATTTTGACAGACACGTCGCGTAATTTAGTGCGCGTATTTTTCTTACAAGAATTATTAAAAAGCTTAGGGAAAAATATTAATTTTGAACCACAACATATCCATGTAGTCGGTGCCGGTGTGATGGGCGGTGATATTGCTGCGTGGTGTTGTTTGCGTGGCATGAAAGTAACATTGCAAGATCGTGAACCAAAATTTATTGCGCCTGCGATTAAACGTGCTGCGGATTTATTTAAAAAAATATTAAAAAATCCCCGATTAATTGAAGAAGCAATGGATCGATTAATTCCTGATTTAGCAGGTGATGGTATTGCTAATGCAGATATTATTATTGAAGCTATTTCTGAAAATGTCGTCGCAAAACAAAATTTATTTAAAGATGTTGAAACGAAATGTAAGGCAGATGCAATTTTAGCGACAAATACGTCGAGCATTCCATTAAGTAATATCAGTGCTGTATTACGCAGACCAGAAAGATTAGTTGGCATTCATTTCTTTAATCCTGTTGCGAAAATGTTATTGGTAGAAATTGCGCAAGATGCAAATACTAATCAAAGTTTTGTGAATAAAGCGATTGCTTTTGTACGTAAAATTGATCGCTTACCATTACCCGTTAAAAGCACACCCGGATTTTTAGTGAATCGCGTATTAATGCCTTATTTAATTGAAGCGATGATGTTATTAAATGAAAATCATTCGGCTGAAGATATTGATCAAGCAGCATTATTATTTGGTATGCCGATGGGACCCATTGAATTAGCAGATACTGTAGGAATAGATATTTGTTTATCCGTTGCAGAACATTTACCACAACCAGTACCGAGTCATTTATTAGAAAAAATACGAAACATGGTTAACGCAGGACAATTAGGCAGAAAAACCAATCAAGGATTTTATAAATATAAAAAAGGTAAAATCATTAAAAAACAACTCGCGAATAATCATGAAATCGATCCAGTGATTGGACAAAGATTAATATTACGCATGATTAATGAAGCGATGGCCTGTAAACGCGAAAAAGTCGTGGCAAATGGTGATCTGTTAGATGCCGGCATGATATTCGGTACTGGCTTCGCCCCATTCCGCGGTGGCCCAATGCATTACACGCGCGTGGAAGGTTATCAAAAAATTGTGCAGCAATTACAAAAATTACAGCAACAGTTTGGCGAAAGATTTACACCCGATGAAGGGTGGATGGTGCACGAGGAATAATTTTATATTTTTTCCCTTCTTCCGCTTGCGGGAGAAAGTGCCGAAGACGGAAGAGGGTGTTTTAAAAATGCGGGTGAATGTGCTTTAAAAATGTAGCCTGGGTGAAGCCAAATAAATTAATAATTAAATGTTGAGAATTAAGGATACAAACAAATTTAATTAAATTATCGGGCGTAACCCGGGACATCAAAATTCCCGGGTTCCAGCCTTTATATAAATTAGTTAAAAAATACTTATTTACTTCTCAACATTTTATTATTATCCCATTTGCTTCCACCCAGGCTACAATAATATTTATGTATTCATTTATTTCAGGAATTCACCATGCCAAAATCAAAACTCCCGGTAAAAAAATCTCAAGATCATTTACCAAAAAATAAACAACCTACATTACGCCTCACCACCTTACCCAACGACGCCAATTTAAATGGCGATATTTTCGGCGGCTGGCTCATGTCCAAAATAGACATCGCCGGCGCAATTGCAGCCGTACAACGCGCTAATGGTCCAGTAGCCACTGTTGCAGTCACCCAGTTACAATTCATTAAACCCTTATTTGTTTACGATTTAGTGAGCTTTTACGCAGATATTATTCATGTGGGAAGAACATCTATCACAGTAAATATTGAAGTCTATGCGCAACGCGCACGTGCATTATTTGAAACAGTGAAAGTGTCGGAAGCAAAATATGTTTACGTTGCTGTTTCTACGCCTGGAAAAAAACGGGTAGTGCCGAAGATGAAATAATAATGATAGCTTAATACCCATAAATCTAAGCCATCAAAAAAAACAATAAAGAATTAATCATCACATATTCAGTTGGTTTTATTAAATACGCCTTGGTGAATCCATAGATGTTCTTGGTGAATCCGTTGTTGGCGTATCCATTGTAGGGTTAATTGTAGGATTAGAAGAATTTACACCAGCTTTAATTGGTTTTAGTTCCTCAGATTTCGAATGCGACTGTTGACTATCTTTTTTAGTAAGCTGTGAAAGTGAATCCAAACTTCTACTGATACTAAGTTTTCCATCTATTTCACTCCATTTTCCTTTTGCTTCATTTTGGAATCGCTCAAATTTTGATGTACTTTTTTTAATTGATTCTAAGTTCGCCATTTGTTCATTACATGATTTAGCCAGCTCTGTGAACCTGGTGTTGTAGCTCTGTTTGATTTCATCAAATGCTGGTGATGATGTAAAAGAATTAACATGTTCTTTCAACGCCGCCATATTAACTAAGAATTGATTCATATTAGATTTAAACTGCTTTGCATTGTCGCCAGTATAAACAGAATTATTCCATTTCAATAAATTTTGATGATCATTTTCGAGAGATTGCATTATCTTTTGAAATATATCTTCATTCATAGTAACAGAATTATATTCTGTTTTATTTCCAACAAATAAACTTCTTTTTGCATCAGTCACTAATTTTACTTGCTCTAAGTGTAATAATTGTACATGTAAATTAGATTGTTCTAAAAATTGCATGCCTTCATTAATCAGTGATCTATTTTCGTCTTTGTTTTCTTTCTTAAGATTTGCAATAACAGAGAGTAACTCCTTGCGATTAAATTCAAAAGAAGATACATATAAGTCACGCTTTGTTTTATAGAAATCATTATTTTTATTATCTTTATATTGTTGGTCAAGGGAATGTAACGCTTCAGTAGCAAAGCTAATTTTGCTCTTTAAATCCATTAAAGTTTTTCTAGATTGTTTTACTTCCGCACTCTCCTCTGGTTTAACTATTTCCATTTCTGGTTTTGTACCTATTTTACTAACTGAAGCAACAATACTTTTCATTGTATCTACAAATCTGCTCCATACACTTGGCTTAACATTAATATTGTCATTGCCAGTTGAAGTAACATTTGTTTGTACAGTTTGAACAGGCGTTGAGCTTGATGATTTACCGCTCAATTTCGGTAAACTACTGGTAAATGATTGCAACGCAGCTTTTGCGCCATCTTTAAATGCTGCCCAAAATCCTTTACTTTCTTTAGGTGGCGTAATTGATTGTGAATCTTTTTGTGTTAATTTTTCAGTTTTAGAACCTGTCAATGATGAGATAAATGTTGACCATAAACCAGGTTTTTTTGTTTCTGCTTTATATGCAAAATTCAACAATTCACTTTGTCTTGCTTTAGCTTCTAATTCAGACTGTATCGTAGGATTTTCTTGAATAGCTTGTTGTTGAATTGTTCGATATGCATCTCTTAATAAATCTATGTGTTTTTGTTGTATATCTGTAACAAAACGAGTTCCTCTTTCTTGTTGAGTCATTTTTCCAGTATATTTGTACAGCGGTTCAATTTTCGGATCTCTATTGTTAATTATTTTGAAAATGCGTTCTAGCGCAGCTAATTTCTCTTCAACACTCTCAAAACGCTCAACAGAGGATAAAAAATCACCTGATGATTGTATTTGATCCACTACAGGTTTTGTTACATCACCTTTCCTACCATCACCGAGTTTGTTCTTTACTTCTTCAAGATGTTGAGCAATTGTTTGTTGTTTATTCAAATTATTATTAAATAATGATAGAGTAGCTTTTTCATCTGTTTTTACTGTTTCTTTTCCATCATTTTTTTCCATGGCTTGGGATTCTTGTTTTTGTTGCTCTTTATATTTTTTTACTATCTCCTCTTCATTTTTTTTGCGTATTTCTGGTAATTTTTCATCCAGCATTTTTGCAAGTTTTCTTGCACTTTCAACAATACTATTTAATTCTTGTATTTGCTTCTCATCATATCCTAATTCTTGAGCAGTTTTTAACCGTCTTTGATATAAATCCTCAACTTTTTGTGAAATGGTAAGCCTAGCAATATTTTTATTCTCTGATTTGAGCGCTTCTGTAATAATCATCAAAAAAGCGAGTTTATCACCTTCAGTACGTTCTCGCACAGCTTGAGCCATTTTCGTAGTAGCCGTATTGAAAAATAATACACTGTTAAGATTTTTCTCCGATATGGGCGTATCTTGATAATAATCGAGTAAATGCTGAATTAAATTAGTTGGAACTGAGTTACCAATATCGTCAACAAATTTTGGATCAAAATTGAGTAATTGCTCAATTTGATCTTTAAAATAGGTATCATTTTTGTCATACAGATAAAATGCACGAGCAAGTTCACTAGTGCGTAAAATTGGCGCGCCTTCGTTTACTTTACCATCTGTTGATAGTTCTTGGGGATATTTAAGTTGAATTAATTTTTGTGTAAGATTGTAAAAATATTGGTCATCCATATAGGGCCCAACCAACTTCAAAAACTCATTGCACTTGTTATTGTCAATACCACATGCATCCATTAATTCCTTTAACTCTTTCTCAAAATCTTTATCATCTAAATTGGTTTGTGCAATAAATTTTGGACCATATTTTGTAGCTAATTCAAAGACAGTTTGGTTCTTTCCTTGAACCGATTCCTTTGGTGTACTCATAGCTCATACCATCCTTTTCTTCATCTAGTTATGATAAGTATAGTACAGCTATGAATGATAATCGGGAGCTAAAAATAAAAGGGGTCAAGTATCCTTTATCAACTTAATTATGGTTAAGTTAATAAATAATACTTGACCCCTATACTGATTTTATTTTTTCAAACCTGCTGTGTTTTTTTGTTCTTCTTGCTTAGTTGTGTCAACCTGTGTGTCTTTTGGAACTACAGTTAATGATTTTTTACTAATTTTTTCTTTTAGCTCACCCATGAGATTTTGAACCTTCTGCTGCTGAGTTATTAGCGTTGGAGATATCAAATCTGTTGTATCTATTTTAAATTTTGAATGTCCAAATTTTGATTTTTGTTCAACAGATAGGTCATTTATCGTTTTAGTTATATTCTTTTGTAATTCATCTATCAAATGATTGATATTTTCTCTCCATGGACCATCTAGATCAGGTTGTTTTGATTTACATGTTATGGCTTGATCTCTTAATGCATTTAAATTTATAAAATCTTGAAATAATTTTTCTTTTAGAGATGAATTATCTTTCGGTGACTTTCTGATCTCATTTTGAGTGAGCACAATATTTTTTCTGAGCTCTCCATAGACATCACTTATTTGATCTTGACTAAGCTGCTGTGAATTATATTGAGTAAATCCTTCACCACGAAATGCGTTCTTTTTTACTGATTTAACAGTTGTAGTGGATTGCGGATTCTCCATAGTGACTTGTTTAACATCTTCGGTTGTACCAGTGAGTTTACCTAGGACTACTTGGTCAATTTTTTTTGCAGTATCTATTACTTTGTCTTTTTCTTCGTTTAAAACGCCAGTTGAATTGTTAGGGATCTGGGTTGTTGATTTAACAGCAGTTCTTGCCATCCCACTATATAAGCCCACTTGATTATTACTAAATAATGATTTGAACGCATTCCCTATCCATCCGGCAGCTTCTTTAAATCTAACAAACAAAGATTTCTTTTCTATTTTCTCAGAAACTCGTGCAACTTGTTGAGGCCCTTTTTGACCTGAAACGATTACTTGTTGTGATAATTTTCTTTCTTCAATTAATTTATTAAAATTTTCTAAATTAGCATCTCTATCCTTTTGTTCCACCCCTTGTGGCCTTCCTGTTTTTACTGTTTTTTCTTTATTCTCTGATCGTGTCGTATCAAGAGATTCTGTTTTCTCAGACTTATCTTTTTCTTCATCACTTGGCATAAATTCCTTATATTTTTCTTCAATATACTTTTTTTCCGTTTGAATTTTATCATAGAGTGATTTAGCAAATTCTTCACCTTTACTTATTTTATCTAGTCTCTTTAGTTTGGCTTCTTCTTCTTGATTACCGCCCGCAAGTTTTATTAATTTTTCAGGATCATGTTTGGCCTCTTTGACTTTATTTTTAAGCTCTTCTAATTTAATTGGATCTGTTTCTACCTCCATTTCAAGTGCTTTTACCTTTTCTTTAAATTTATTTGTTTGTGGCACTTCTTTTCCATCGAGTATTTTCACTTCATCATGAGGAGAAACGCCTTGTAACATCATTTGTGATAAAATAATTACATTCCTCTCATTTTTATCTGTGATATTGTCAGAAACCTCACGCGCAAAGGGACGTAATACAAAATTAAATAAGATATTATTATAAGCTTGATCGACTGGTACTTTCATATCTAAATATTGTTGAAATACTTCATCTGGAATTTTACTGGTAATATTTGAAACACATTCAACATCTTGATTTAAAAATTGTTTAATATTATCTCTAAATTTAGTTTCATCTGTAGCAGATAGAAATGCAACCCGAGATATTCCCTCTGCTCTTAAAAAAGTCGTGTAATCTTTAATTGTTTGAGTTTTAGGATCACCATCTTTTAATAAAACTAATTTTTGTGTGAAATCATAAAATTTTTGAGGGTCCATATGGACTTTCATTAATTTGATAAATTCTCTTAAATCAGGAGTTGAAGGCTCTTCATACAGATCCTTAATTAGCTTATCCAATTCATCTCCCTTTTTATCTCCTCGGATGAGGTCTTGTCCGTATACAGTGGCTAGTTCTGTGAGTGTTTTTGGTTTCTTTGGTGGAGAAACGGTCTGTGGCTTTGGGTTAATATCGCTCATATATAACTCCTTATTTTATAAACGATTATTAATCTAATTATAGTCTAATATTCTTAAGTTAGATTTCATATAATTAAAAGTGTCTATCGCAATATAAAGAGTATTAATTTAGCGAATTTAAAGGAAATAACACAAGTCACTTTACTGATTCTCACGCAAAATAATTAATGGTGATTGTTTTACTGCTGATCTTGTACCTAATAATCCAGCGAATCCAATTAAACAGCCGCCGATAATTAAACTGTAAAACCAATAAATATAATTGACTGTATAAACGATATCTAAAAAGCGATAAGCGATTAACCATGCAATTAATGATGCGCACATTGCGCCTAATAATCCGGCTAATAATCCTAATACAATAAATTCTGTGGCTAATATCATGCGCAATTGTGTACTGCTTGCACCTAAGGCGCGCATTAATGCGCTTTCATGTAATCGTTCATCTAAGCTGACTTGTAAACTGGCGTATAAAATGGCTAAGCCGGCCATTAAGGTAAATAGCAATATATATTCGATGGCTTTGGTGATGCCGGCAATTATTTGTTGTGTTTGCGCTAATAATTGAGCGACATCAATAATAGTAATGCTGGGATATTGTTTTACTAATGTTGTTAAGATGGTTTTTTGTGAGGGTGATAAATAAAAACTGGTAATATAAGTTGCAGGTAAATTATTAATTACACCGGGCGGGAAAATAATATAAAAATTAGGATGAAATGAATCCCAACGCAGACTACGCAAACTAAATACAGTGGCTTGAAATTGTTGATCGCCAACTTGGAATCCTAATTTATCGCCTTTTTTGATTGCTAATTCATTCGCTAAATTCACTTCCATTGATACTAACGATTTATTGATTTCATTTTTAGTCCACCAACTGCCTTGCACAATATGATTATCGCTGGGTAATTGCATCGTCCATGAAAGATTTAATTCGCGATTTAATGCTTCATTATTGACTTGTTCTGGCGGAACAGCTTGTTTAATGGGTTTACCATTTAGTGTAATGATTCGGCCACGAACCATGGGATATATGCCAGATGTCACTACATGTTGTTGTGACAATAATTGATCTATTGCTGAAACTTGGTTAGGTTGAATATTAATTGCGAAATAATTAGGTGAATTTGCAGGTATTTGTTGTTGCCAGGTTTGAATTAAATCATTTCGTAAAATAATTAATAATAATGCGGTCATGATGACTAATCCAAATGCAATTAATTGAATAATATTTGCTGTTGAACGTCTGGCTAAATTAGTAATGCCATAACGCCATGTTATGCCGACTGTTGGAGATAATAATTGTGTTAAACGAATAAAACCGTAACCAACCCAATATAATACTAATACCGTAAAGGCAATGCCATAGAGTAATAACATAGTAAATTGCCAATTCGCAGTGTGAAATAATAAAAATCCACCAATCACAGCAATTGCACCAGCATAAGTTAATACTGTGCTAGGTGGCATCGGATAAAGTTCACGACTAAATATCCGTAATGGTGTAATTTCTTTTAATTGCATTAAAGGAGCTAATGTAAATCCTAATAAAATACAAAGTCCGGTAATAATAGCAATTAAAATGGAACTCCAAACGATGGCAGGTAAATGAATATTAAACCAACCCACAAAAATATTTGCCAATAATAATTGTGCGATATAGCCAATGACACAACCAATAATTGATCCCAAAATGCCAATTAAAATAAATTGTATTAAATAAATATTTACAATTTGTCGTTGATTTAATCCTAAGCAACGCAATAGTGCGACAGTATGTGCATGACGTTGTGCGTATCGTCTCGCAGTAACTCCGATTGCAATGCCGGCGAAAACCACGCAAATTACCACGGCTAAATGCATAAAATTTTCGGCACGTTGTAAGGTATTTTGAATTTGTGGACGGCCTTCTTTTATGCCCAGCAATCTTTGATGTGATGTTAATTGTGGCGATAACCATTTTTTATAATTTTGCATATCAGCATCTTTTCCGGTGAGCAATAACGCATAAGTGACGCGGCTACCAGGTTGTATTATTTGCGTTTTCGCAATATCCGCTTGGTTCATTAATACGCGTGGTGCGATGGTAAAAACATTACTTTCGATATCAGGTTCATAAGATAATATTTTATCTATGACAAATGATTGTTCACCGATAGAAATTTTTTCACCAATGGTAGCATTTAATAATGAGATTAATCGTGAATCGACCCAAATTGTCCCTACGCTTGGAATGCCATAATTAATTTGTTCCGGTAGATTCATATTATTTTTAGTATGTATATTACCTACTAATGGATAAGAATTAGTTACTGCTTTTACGTCGACCAATTGTAATTGTTGTCCTGCTACTACTACGGTTGGAAAATATATTATTTTGGAATATTTAAGGTGATTTAATTGTGCTTGAGCGATCCATGGTGATGGTATATTTATTGCGCTATTAACAACCAAATTGCCGCCTAATAATTCAGTTGCTTGTTCGTCTAATGCGCGTGCGACGCGATCGGTGTAAAAACTAATTGAGCTTAGTGCAGCGACTGCGATAATTAAGGCTGCGATTAAAATATATAATTCGCCAGAGCGCCATTCGCGGAATAAGAATTTACAAGCAAGTTTGATATTGTGCATTTGTTTTATTAATTCCCTAAAATGAAATTTCCATTTTGTTCACCTTTTTTTGATCTTCCTTCTCCCGCTCGCGGGAGAAGGAAAAAAAATGCGATTATTCAACAATTCTTCCTTCAACTAATTTTATCCGTCGCTGACAACGCTCAGCTAATTGTTCATCATGCGTCACAATAACTAATGTTGTTTTATTTTTAGCATTTAATGAAAATAATAATTCAATAATTTGCGCACCTGTGTGTTGATCTAAATTTCCAGTGGGTTCATCAGCAAATAAAATAGTGGGTTGTGTAATATAAGCACGTGCAATAGCAATGCGTTGTTGTTCACCGCCGGATAATTGTAAAGGATAATGATGACCACGCGCAGATAATCCAACTTGCGTTAATAATGATTTTGCTTTTTGTTTTGCTGCAGGATCATTAATTAATTCTAACGGTAACATCACATTTTCTAATGCTGTTAAATGGGGTAATAATTGAAACGATTGAAAAACAAATCCAACAGAACCTAAGCGTAATTTTGCACGACCATCTTCATCGAGTAATGCAAGATTGTGATCTTTTAATATTACATTGCCGCTGGAAGGCACATCTAATCCTGCTAATAAACTGAGTAAAGTAGTTTTACCCGATCCTGAAGCGCCCATAATTGCGATTGTTTCAGCAGATTTAATCGATAAATTAATGTCCATTAAAATTTGTAATTGAATATCACCACTTTGTACTTGCTTATTTAATTGTTCTGCTTGCACAATAGTCGTGGAGGTAGGTTCAAGCATGTTGAAAAAATTCCTTTTAGCAATGATTTGTTTATTCATCTCAATATCATGTTTTGCAGACTCAACAATTCTTATTGTTGGAGACAGTCTCAGCGCCGGTTATGGTATCGATATACAACAAGGATGGGTAGCTTTATTACGCAATCGTTTGCAAAGCGAAGGTTATTCCTACCAAGTTATTAATGATAGTATCAGTGGCGACACTACAAGCGATGGATTAGCCACCCTACCTGACGATTTAAAAGCACATCAACCCAACATAGTCATTATTGAATTGGGCGGCAATGACGCTTTACGTGGCATTCCACTAGACACAACGCGCGATAATCTGACGCAACTCATCACACTGTCGCAAAAAAGCAAAGCAAAAGTTTTATTATTAGGGTTAAGATTAGCGCCAAATTTAGGACCTGTTTATACACAAGAATTTCGCTCTCTATATCCTAATTTAGCGAAACAATATAAAACAGCTGTGGTGCCTTTATTTTTAAACGGTGTCGATGCTAATCCACAATTAATGCAAGATGATGGCATACATCCACGTGCAGAAGCGCAATTGAAATTATTAGAGAATGTGTGGCCGGTGTTACAACTTTTATTGAATAAAAAAAGTTGAAGGATGTAACTTAAGACTGTCTTAAGTAATATTGCGTATAATATTCACTTATTTATAAAGAGTGCCCATGAAATGCGAGATCCAAACGAGTTAATAATTGAAGCTGGTCAGAAGTCTATTGCCCCCGTTTCTAAAGAAATGCCTTCTTTATTTCCTACGTTCAAGAAAGATCCTCCCATAGAAATTCTATTAAACATCGCTAGCTTTATTGGCTATGTTAGCATGTCTAGAGCCGCAGCAGCTTCTACAAAAATGAATCAATTTAAAAAATATTTCTTTCAAGAATTATTTAGGCCTGGAGCGATTAAACTTGCTTCTCGAACAACAAATGAATTATTTAATTATGTCATGAGAACATATGAAGAATTATCTACAAATAATTCAGCTAAAAATGAAGAAAAATCCTCACATAATAAAGATTCAAATCAAGTGTTCTCAGCATATCATCGTTTATTGATGCGCATTAAACAAGCACTTATGCTTGCTCATTACGTTAAAAATGAAGACTACATTGATCGTCTTTCTATCTTAAAATCGAAATTGATTATTAAATGTAAACAATTAGGTGAGGCGCCTTGGGATGAAGCTGCTGAAATTGAAATGCATTTAACTGCTCTTACTAGAGAACTTAAATTAATTAATCTTCGACCTTTACCGTTAATTAATAATTCCCGATTGGGTTATCATCTCAATTTCTTAAAAGAAAGATATGAGCAAATCTATCTCAGTTTAAAAAGTCCAGAAAATCAACTTGCAATAATAGAAAATGCACTTGCTGTTATCGCAGATTTTAAAAAAAATCCCGCTTTCGGCGCGAATTCAAACAATCGCATTTTACAAGAGTCTTACAGTAAAGAAATGGAAAAATGTGCTGCTAGTTGGCGAGAGAAAAAGCTACAACTTAACAGCGACCATTTATCAACCAGCCCTCAAGATCATAATAAGAAAAATGGTTGTATTATTTCTTGAATAGATAATTATATTGCTTACTTCGGCCTTTGCTTTTGATATTCATGAGCATCATCTCTTTCTTTCCCTTTTTTATTCGGATCATCATTACGCACACCAGGTAAAATTCCGTTCGTCACAGCCCGTAATTGTCTAGGTTCATGTGATACATTTAAATTTGGTGTTGTTGTCTGAGAGAAATTCATATCTTGATGTGTAGATACGAATGATTTACTGGAGATTTGAGCATTAAGTGGTTTTTCAGAAAATTTTTTATATAGCGCTTTAAGCTCTTGTACTTTTAATGCATCATCTTGTTTAATGGGCTCCATATTTGAATTAAGATATTCGTTATATTTTTCTTTTAAATCAAGATATCGTGAATATTCGCTTTGCTGTTCATTTTTTTTCTCAACTTTTGTAGTTAATGAGAGCGTAGATTGCATGTTATCTTCCACCTTTAGACTTTTCGATGACACTAGAGATGAATTAATGACATTTCTTTTACTAAGTAATGCATCCAATTCTCCAATTAAATTCTTTTTAACTTGCTCATCTAATGATGAATTGCCTATTTCATTTTTTATTAATGTTACCCTCTCTTTGAGAATATATAATGTGGTTTCAATAATAGCCTTTTGAGGAGCTTCTTTTTGTAATTCTAAATCAACACCTTTTTCAATTAAATTAAAGATTTGTTTATTCAATTTATCCTTCAATTCTTGAGAAAGTTCAATAGCATCGATGCGCTCTTTTAATTGTAAAGCACTGCTCACATAAGAACTGTATAATTTCTGTAAATCCTTCGCTTTGACTGGTTTTACTTTATTTTCTTTGCGTGCTTTATCATCTATGGCATTTTGTTTTTGATTAGCTCTTAAGAGAACTTCATAATCTTTTTCCATCTGTTTAACTTCTTCTCTAGCAAGTGCTTTATCTTCCAGACTGACTAATGGTGGTGATTCATAGGTTTTTCTTAGATGTTCTTGCTGATGATTGTCCATCTGTCCAGATTGCATAAATGCACTAAAATTATTAAATGATTGTTCTGAAATATTTTGATCTCTAATTAATGAATGAGATTTGATTAAAGAAGGAATAACATCATTTGCAAATTCGCTGTTCATCCAGCTTTCTTGTTGCGAAGACAAATGTTCATCTTTTTCATTAGTGACACGACGTGTCTCAGCAAACATTGTTTTCCATTTATCTAGCGGCGCTTGATAAGGTACGGTTGGTAAATTTGAATCCTGTCTAAACCGTTTTGAAAAATCAGAATACTCAAAACTACTAAAAACATTTAAAATTTTTAATTTTTCCTTTGATTCTGGTGACAATCCTGCAAAAGAGGTACTTAATTTCGTAATATTTTCATTAACCAGAGCAAGACCAATAGCGAATGCACTATTGAAATCACGTTGTTTTAAACAAACCTCACTAATGTCAATCCATCTAGCGATAGCATTGACTCGCTGATTTGGATCACTACATTTAAGAATATCATTTACGATCATTTTAACGAGTTTTTCATTTTGGTGAAATATGGGTGAAGAATATTTATTCTTTTCAGTTGCATTAACATAGGTATCCATTGAAAATTGCTGAAATGTTGCGCGGCTTGCAGCAATAATTTCATTCGCAGCTGATTTAGTATTCAATTTATTGAGATCTGCACATTTTTGAATAATCTTTACATCATCAGTAGAAGCACTTAATAATTCAAGCGCATTCATTTTATCAAATAAATTCAAATTTTTATTTGATTGAATTAAATTAACATCATTCAGAGACAATGATGATTTTAAATTCGAGAGCATCGACTTGGCTTCTTCATTGTTGCTTAAATTTCCGAGCTCTATTAAGAATTCGCAATCTTTTAGCCGTGTATGATAAAGAATTTCTGAATTTTGAGAAATGTTCTTAATAAGATCAATATAATTTTGTGATGTCATATTTTGTTTTACTTGTTCACATATCGCTGAAACTTCTGGTGGCACCACCTTTAACAATCCTTTATTAATATCTGAAACTATCTTTAACTTATCTACAATATTTCCTTCATTTAATTTTTTGATTAAGCCCTGACAAAACTCTTTATTTTTTTCATAAAAATAATTAGAACACATGGGCAACATTCTTGCCCCAATATCTTGCGCTATATCATTCATGTGATGCTCGCGAGATAACTCGAGAGCGTTTAATTTTGAAATGAAATCATCAGCCCCAATTACGTCAAACTCTTTGTTTATTTTTGTGATTATTTTTTCTTCATATTGCTTAACTGTTTCTTTTATCCAATCGCCAACATAATTTAATTGTGCGGGGTGATCGCCTAATTCTCCATAAACAAACCTCATGTTAGCACTGATCGATGTTCTATCATCACTAAGCCTTTTAGCCACAAAACTTATTAATGTTTGTTCAAATAATTCTTTTGATTCTTTATTAAAATTATCATTACCATATCTTTCATAGATAGATATTAATTCTGAGATAGGTTGATTATCTTTTGTCAGCTTTTCTACTGTTTTATTTACATCATGTTGAAATCTAAGGTTTCCGTCGTCGTTTTTCAATTTTATATAATTATTATCGCCAACAATTAATCTTAATCTATCCTCCCCCATTAATTCAGCAACAACTCTGTTTCGATTTCTATTCAAAATATGCTCAATTTTATTGATCTGTTGTTGACCACCTAATTCAGAATTGAGCACCGCTTGCACACCTTTATTTACTTTTATTTCACGTAGCTCTGTAGATGATATGATATTATTTCTCTCTGCTTGATTTTGAATAAAGTTTTGAATATCTTTTCTAACTTTATCATTTTTAATTACACTTAATGATTTATTAAAGTATTCAACTTCAAGCGAATTTGCATCTAGACGATTTTCATTGGTTAATAAAGCATTTATTTCTATCAATTTCTGTGATGGCTTAATATTGGTGGCAACTAATATCTTTTGCAGTTTTTCATTCAAATCACTAACAATGTCATTTTTCTTTTCGATTTGTAACATCAAATCGAGAGATTGGGCTTTCTGTTGATATTGATCAAAATAAGTAGCAGGATATCCAGGTGGTAGTTGTTTTATAGTATCCGATATTAACTTATTAATTTCAGCAATTTTTACAGATGCCTTTTTGTGAATCGAATTCATAATTGCATCCATATCTTCAGCTAATTTCACTTCTGATTGAAGGACTTTTAAATGAATTTCAATTAATTGTTCGGCTTGATTAATAAATTCTTGCGGCAGGTTGTTCTTTTTAAAAAATGCGGTCATTTGATGCAACCAGGCCATTTTGGAATCGCTTGTAGTATTTATCAGATTGGTAGCATCAATTGCTAATTTTGCAATTCTATTAAGAAATGCTCTATTTTCTTCTTTATTAAATATTGTGTTTGGACCAATGTCATAATTGGGATCAGGCAATTTAATGTTTTGCATATGAGTGTTTTTAATCAATTCATTAAATTTTTGACAATAATAAGTTAATGTTCTTTCAGCCTCTCGGATATTTTTACCTTCTTTGGAGTCATTTTTATCTTTCTGTAAATAAGTAATTTGATCTTCGATTAATCTCTCCAATACTATCATTACACCAAAGGATCCTTCGATGGTTTGATTTCGCCCTATTGTAGATGGCGCGTTTAAATGTCCCTCCAATTGTTCAAGGACCAAAGGCATCATTTGTAAAGCAACCTGTGCATTTTGTAGTTCAGTTTTCATAACAAAATATTCACTTAAAAAACAGATGTATATATTAAATATAGCAGTGAATTTTATTCTTGCTGGACGTACGGATCTCCCTCACCCTAGCCCTCTCCCTAAAGGGAGAGGGGATAAAAAAATAGAGGGTTTTTATTGATGACTTGTTCCTTGAATTGGCTATGGAGAATGACTATTTTTTATTAAAATAAATAGTAATAAATTTTGTTAATGGATAGAGGAACAAATAGTTAGAAAGGGGTCATTTTTCAGATCGAAGTTTTGCTAATTCTTCCGATCGTATTTTAAACATTTCATCTGATGTGCCATAACGACACTGATCAGTTAATAGATCTTTATATAATTGTCCATTTAAATGACCAATTTCGTGTTGCAATACACGCGCTAAAAATCCTCGCGCGATACCAGAAACTTTTTCACCGGATAATAAATAAGCTTCATAATGAATTACATTGTATCTCGGGACTTCTCCCATATATCCAGGTATAGAAAAACAGCCTTCCCAATCGATGTAACTGCCTTCTTCTGCTATAGGCTCATATTTCGGATTAATAAAGATAGTTGGTTGAACAAGAGAAGTAATATTTTTACGATAACTGACCATATCTGCGGTGATATGGAATGAAATAATTTGTAATGATTTGCCGACTTGTGTTGCGGCGAGTCCTACGGCATTACCTAGATCTAACATTTGTTGTTGTAAATCTAACGCGAATTGTTTGTCTTGATCAGAAATGGGAAATGAAACTAATTGGGCGGGAACACGTAATACTTTGTGATCGGTTTGATCGATGGTGACTATTTTCATAATAATAAAACTCTAGTAATTAAGAAAAATAATTTGGGGTATATGAATTAAAATAATTTATGAAGTTTTATATTTAACGCACCCTCATCCGCCTTCGGCACCTTCTCCCGCAAGCGGGAGAAGAAAAAAAATAGTACCGCGTTAAATTTTATTTCAAATGACATAAATTAGATGCAAATTCCAATTTACGTTCATCGTATTCAATTACACCTTTTTGTTTTTTATATTCTAGCAAAGAATCTAATAAATGAGATTGATTAAGTAAATCATATTCTTCGGGGGTTAATCCTTCACAAAGCACATGGCATTCAGATGTTTCATGTAATATTATTTCAACCAATTTCAAATTGTCATTATTCATTAAAATACTCACCGCATAAAATATTTCTTTTGCAATATTTTCAGCGGATGGATTACAAAAACCTTTTTTATCTTGCAAATTCATAATATAAATTTTTGATTGCAATTTATGACAAGTATCGATCATCACTTTATCATGAGGATTTGCAATAAAAGTATGGTCAAAAGTATCTTCTATCCAACGGCAGGCGATACGTTTGAGTTCTTTAAAATCGATGGGATATCCTATTTCTAGAGCAGAGCGATATTTAAATTTCATTTGATAACGAAATTCATGGCCGTGAATATTGGCACATTGGACTCGTTCATACATGATACGGTGACCGGCGTCGAATTTACCTTTTCTTGAAATATAATTGTTTGAGTTCATAAAATTACTTTAGTTGGTGTTAATTGATTCCCTGGGTTACGCAGCATTTTAAATAATATTCTCGCTACACATATATTAAGGTACATTAAATAATTAATTTGTTTGCTTCACCCAGGCTACATGCCCACATCCACCTTCGGCACCTTCTCCCGCAAGCGGGAGAAGGAAAAAATGGGGGAAATTAACTAAATTGTTGATTGATTCATGCGGAATTATAACACTTTATAAATTCACGATCTAAAATAATTAACCTTCCATTTCGGCGAGTTTTCTATCAGG
>JAJYDF010000065.1 GCA_021777765.1 Pseudomonadota bacterium
TTCAGCATTAAACCTTTCCTCCGGGATTTTACTTATTGCCACCGCTCCTTTCTCTATGTGCTTCCAAAAATCTTCCACATCTTTCGAACCAGGGAAAATTCCTGACATCCCTATTATCGCTATTTCAATGCTTGCAGAACCATACTGCTTTTGCTGGAGTGGGGAAGAAATACGACGAGCCATTTTTGGCGAGGAAACAATCGGCTGAGAGTCTTCTCTCCTATTCTCTGTATACTTTGAATTCGACTGATATTTTGTTAACAGTACTTCACTATGATGTTCAAATAAATAATCAGCGAATTTTGCAATCGTAGAATATTCAAAAAATAAAGCAGGGGTTAATGCACTTAATCGATAGCTCTGTTTTAATTGATTGGATAATTCTGTTAAAGTTATCGAATCAAACCCATAGCTGGTTAATTCTTCATCTTCATCTAATGTCTCTTGAGAAACTTTTAAAATTTCCGTGATCGTATCTTTTATTTCTACAATACATTTTTCTTTGATTTTGCTGCCTTGTTCACTATCTGATGCTACAGTTGCTTCTTGTGCGATTTTATTAAATGTCTCTGACTGCGATAATAATGATCGGGATAAATTTGCATTATTCCTATCAGCAACAACAACTATCTGAGATGCAATTTGTTGCATGCCTAATGTTTTGATTTCTTCTTGGACTTCATTCGCTTTTTGTACCTCTTCTAAATAAACAGGCTGTTCGTTCATAGAAGTTTCTAAATAATTTAATTCTGCTTTATTTTCTAAATTTCGTTTTGTTTCAAATTCTCTTGCGCTAAACCCTTCGATTTCTACACAAATTTCATGAACTTCATTCATCACTTGAAAATCATATTTAAAAACCCCTTCTTTAAATGTTTCTTGATGCTTAACATATACATACCCCGATTCTGGTAATGCTTGATAATAACGCAAACTTTCTAAACTAAATGGAATTGCTAAAGTATCTTGATTTATATTTAGCGCTGCTGCTGTTTGTAATGCGCCATCCAAAATACCAGGATGTAAACCAAATTGTTCCTTATGTACATTTATATCCTGTGGCAATTTAAAATAACCTATCGCATCTTTGCCATTTGTTTTAATCCATTGCAAAGCTTGAAATGTGTTACCATATTCCACTCCTTTTTCTTTAAATTTTAAATATATATCTTCTTTGATAATCTTTTGTTGTAACTTAGATTCAATCTCATTAAATTCTGATTGCAATATAAATTTTGATATTATATTTCCAAAAATAATTTCTCCCTGGCAATGAATTATATTCCTCCCGTCTGTGACAGTTGATATTTCAAAACTCAATTTGTTTTCAGCGTGTTGCAGATATAGTTGAATTACAGCTTCAATATCTTCTGATAAAATAATGGGTTGTGACCAAACAACGTGATCAATACTTGACACTGTTTGTGTTGGATTTGCCAAATTACCAGCAGCACGTGCCATTTCTAAATAAACAACTCCTGGCAATACAATTTCATTTTTAATTTGATGATCTCGCAAATAAAATTGATTTTTACTGAATAATACTTTAAATGCCTGGCTCTCTATTGTTGATATATTTTTATCAATGAATGGATGTAGTTTTTCAATCGAAGATGAGGATCTTAATCGCATTTCGGAAGTAACAATTGGCCAATAGTTATTTTTTTGGAATGAATAAGTTGGCAAATTGACTTTCTGATATGTTTCTCCCTGATATATTAAATTCCAATCCAGGTCAAAACCTTTAATAAATAAATCAGCTAAGGCATGTAAATGTTTATTGCACAACTCTTTGCTTATTTTTTTGTTTATAGATATGTCCTTCTTTATCGAATCACATACAATGTTATACATCGATATGTTTTTTGCTTTATTTTGACATTTACCATAAAAATATTGTTTATCTTTATTTGTTTCACATAAGAATTTTAATTGGGCAATAAGCTCTTCTAACGAACTCACCACAATTGCACACCGCCACACAAAATGTTCACGACCACAATTTAAGGTATAAGAGATATTGGCTAAATTGGGTAGATTTACTGGATTAGTTGTTTCTAAAAATAACAAAAGATTTTTAATTTGTTCAATTAAACTTTGTTCTGATTTGGCTGAAAGAGTGATTAAATAGCAAGGTTTATTATATGACGATTTTATCTTGCTCAGTGGTGTCTCCGCGATTATCACATGTACATTAACACCACCAAATCCAAAACTACTTACTCCAGCGATCCTTGGTATTTTTTTATTATTACTATCATGTGGTTCCCAATTTTTATTTTCGGTGAGCAAATAAAATTGACTATTTTCGAGTTTTAATTTTGGATTAATGATTTTAAAATTTTGCAAGCGCGGTAACTGTTGATATTTCATGCTAAGCAAAACTTTAATTATACCAGCAATACCAGAAGCAGCCTCCAAATGGCCAATATTTGTCTTAACTGAGCCAATTCCACAATAAGCAGTTTTTTTATCTTTCTTATTACTGACTTGGTTAAATGCTCTTTGAAGTCCCAGTATTTCAATTGGATCGCCTAATAATGTACCTGTACCGTGAGCTTCAATATAACTGATATCTTCAGCGCTAATATTCGCATTTTGAATTGCCTTACTAATAACCTTTGATTGTGCATAGGGATTCGGAGAGGTTATCGTGCGTACGTTTCCACCGTGATTAATTGCGCTTGATTTAATGACACCATATATGTGATCTTGATCTTCAATCGCAGCATTGATCGGTTTTAACAAAATGAATCCCGCACCTTCTCCCCGAACATAACCATTTGCACGTTCATCAAATGCCATACATTGTCCTGTTGCTGATAACATGCCTAAATTACTGAATGAAATAAAATGTTCACCATCAATTAGCAGATTGACACCACCTACTAACGCAAGGCTACATTCATTTTCGTAAAGGTTTTGTGTAGCGAGATGCAAAGCAACGAGTGAACCAGAACAAGCAGCATCAATAACATGACTTGGGCCATGCCAATCAAAATGGTATGAAATACGATTTGCTATTAAAGCATCTGCAATGCCAGTTACATAATGACTGGGTACTTCAGATAGGTGGCAATCCATTTTCTTTTTAAAATCTGAATTACAAACTCCAATATAAACTCCTATATCTTTACCCTTTAAGGAAGTGGCTGTATAAGCTGCATCTTCAATACAACTCCATGCCAGTTCTAGCATAATGCGTTGTGCTGGATCGATACTTTCAGCTTCAGTAGGTGAGATACCAAAAAATTCAGCATCAAATTTATCTATATCTTGAATTAAACCTGCCCACTTGCTGTTTGTTTTATTTTTCTCTGTTAGTGGATCACCATAATAATTTCTCCAGTTCCACCGTTCTTGTGGAATTTCCTGAATATTATTTTTACCTTCAATGAGATTTTCCCAAAATTCTCGATAATCTTTTGCGCCAGGAAATCGGCAAGCCATACCAATTATTGCTATATCTGTTTTATTATTTACTTTGGAGGTATATCTCTTTTTTCTTTGTTTCCGTGAAAATAATCCCATTCCTTTTTTCCTCCATTAAACAAACATTACAGAATCACAGAAAATCAAATAAATGATCAGAGGTTATCAGTCCTATAACATCATTTACAAAGTTTCTATGCAGTAATAATTTCTTGCTCGAGATTAGCAATAGGTTAAATAAATTGCTACCTAAATTTATTGTTGATGCAATATGAGATTGCGAAAAATATTGATATTATTTTAAACGCGGTATTAATAATTTTGCTTTCTTGCATTAATTTCTCAGCAATTTGATCAACGTTCTATTGTTGCAATATGATTTTGCGAAAGCGATTCATATTGTTTTAAACGCTTTGTTAATAGCTGTGCAGTTTCTTGCATTAATTTCTCAGCAATTTGATCAACATGACGAAATTGCCAATTTTCTAATTCTGTTCCTTTCACCCATTGATTAAAGGCACCTAATGCGGGACCGCAGTGAATCTGATAATCCACTTTCTGATCTTCTATTCCTTTAATAGCCAAGCGACTAGTATGAATAAAATACCAACGAAATATTAATGCCATTTTATGTTTTGAGTTTTGCTGCGCTTTTGTTATTTCATCTGGTTTTTCTTTTGAATAAAATGCTTGTGTTTCTTGCCATACTTCTTCAAAACTTTTTTTAAAATATTTTTCCTGAATTTGCTGGCGGGTCTTTTCGTCTATTTCTTCTAGCGAATTAAATTGCCTATACAAATCATACAATTTATTGGCACGTGCAGGAAAAAATAATCCTTTACGCATTACTTGCACTTTTGCACCTAATTCAAACATATCGCCAGCAGGTGCATAGGTTGTATCCTGTACATTCAGGTTTTGTAACATTTCTTTTACATAATTACTGGTACCTGCTTCTACCGTACACTGATTAATAGAACCCGTCATTATAAAATCTGCGCCCAAAATAAATGCTGCTGCCGCTGCTTCTGGCGTGCCTATTCCTCCCGCTGCTCCAACACGAATTTCTTTTTTATATTTATATTGCCGCATCATTTCATCACGCAATTTCTGCATCGCTGGCATTAATGCATAAGCAACTCCCTGATCGGTATGCCCTCCTGAATCTGCTTCTACACATATATCATGTGATAGCGGAATATTTTCACCTAATAGGGCTTCTTCAGCAGTTAATAATCCTCTTTCAACTAATTGATTGATAATTTCTCTCGGAGCAGAACTCATAAACATTGCTGCAACTTCGGGACGGGACACTTTTGCTAAAACATGATGAGGGATTTCTATTTTACCTTGTGAATTTCGACGCAGTTCTTTTAATCGATATAATACTAAACTCGGTGTTATTTGCATATATGCTGATGCTTCAACAAAACGAACGCCATGTTTAATAAATAGATTGACCGTCTCTTCTTCTAGAGAAGGTTTAATGAGATTACATAAAAGATTCATACCATAGGTGTTGGGATCAGATAAATGTTGTTTAATCGTTTGTATTGCAGAATCTATACGGTCTAATTTTAATCCACCGGTACCAAAATATCCTTTGAGTCCTGCTTTACCCAGTCTTATGACTAAATCAGTTGAAGCAATGCCCTTATACATTGCACCAGCTAAATATGCATATCTGAGATGATAATCGGCTTTGAAATCATTATTTCCCAATTGGGTGGGGTGTATCCGTAACATAGAAATTCCAAATTTTTACAAACTATCAATGACATATAAATTATGAATTTACTCTTAATGAGTAATTTCATTATTCAGAGAGATATCATAAATGCGGAGGCAAATAAGACAAATAAATAATCAAGTATACAATTTTAATTCATAAGATACTAGTTTCCTTTGATAATCAAAATGATGTAGAAAAGATAGCGAAAAGATTACAAGATGTGTAGCGAATCGATCAAAATTAATTGAAATGAAGCGAATCAAAATAAAGGATCTATGGATATTTATGGAACCTTTAATCAAATGAAGCAATTAAATAATTTTATATTGCATTTTTCTATAATTGTCGATCCACGCAAAGACAATCATAACAAACGCCATGAATTAAGTGACATATTAGTATTAACGATTTTAGCGGTATTATGTGGAGCAGAAACATGGATAGACGTTGAAGAATTTGGAATAGCCAAAAAGGAATGGTTAAAAACATTTTTGCAATTGCCAAATGGAATACCATCGCACGATACGATAGGAGATTTGTTTTCGAGGATATGCCCCAAACAATTGCAAGCAAGCTTTTTATCATGGACACAATCGATAGTAAGAGTTAGTGATGGGCAGATAATACCAATAGATGGAAAGACATTAAAAAGGTCATATGATAATAAAAATGGTCGAGGAGCAATTCATATGGTGAGCGCATGGTCAAGCGCAAATGGTGTGGTATTAGGGCAATTAAAAACAGACGAAAAATCCAATGAAATTACAGCAATTCCAGAATTATTAGGTATGTTAGATATTAAAGGATGTATAGTCACCCTAGATGCAATGGGATGTCAGAAAGAAATTGCACAAAAGATTATCGAGAAAGAAGCTGATTATGTATTGGCATTAAAAGGAAATCAGGGGATATTGCATGATGATGTCAAATTATATTTGGATTCAATCATGGAAAAACAATTAAAAGATATTGCGCATCAAACAACAGAAACTATAGAAAAAGATCATGGTAGAATAGAAGAGCGACGTTATTTAATAACGGAAAAATATTGATTGGTTACCCAATAAAAAATTGTGGAAAAACTAAAAAAGTATTGGTGTAGTAGAATCAAAACGACGGGTAGGAAATGAAGTAAGTATAGAGCGTCGTTATTATATTAATAGCATCGTAGGGAACGCAGAAACATTTAGTAAAGCAGTAAGAACTCATTGGCAAATAGAAAATCAATTACACTGGTCATTAGATGTATCGTTTAATGAGGATTACTGCCGGGTACGCAAAGACAATGCACCAGAGAATTTTGCTGTTATACGACATATAGTATTTAATTTACTGAAAATGGAAAAAACAGCGAAGGTGGGATTAAAAATAAAACGCAATAAAGCAGGCTGGGATAATAATTATTTAACAAAAGTACTATCTACTGCTGGATTTTGAGCGCGATTGCCCTGGCCATTCTATTCATTTAAAGTTACACTTTTATATTTTATTCTACACTATTAATTTTTATCTTAACAATATTAATTTTGAACGAGGATAATTTATGACTACTTTTGTTTTTCCAGGACAAGGATCGCAACATCCAGGAATGGGCGAAAATTTATTTGATAGGTTTCCTGATATAACACTAAAAGCTGATCATATTTTAGGATATTCTATTAAAACACTTTGTTTACAAGATCCTCAGCAGCAATTAAATCAAACTCAATTTACTCAACCGGCATTATATGTTGTGAATGCCTTACACTATTATAAAAAAATACATGACACTCACCAAGCTCCTACATTTGTTGCCGGACATAGTTTAGGTGAATATAATGCTTTACTTGCAGCAGAAGTATTTGACTTTGAAACTGGCCTCAAATTAGTCATCAAGCGCGGTGAATTAATGAGCCAGGCAACAGGCGGAGGCATGGCGGCTATCATTGGTTTATCTGTGTCAGATATTCAATCGCTTTTACAACAATTGCAATTAACCAATATTACAATCGCCAATTACAATTCTCCCATACAAACTATTTTAACAGGTACTAAAGATCAGATTGAACGTTTGCAACCGTTAGTTGAAAAAAATGGTTTATTTAGACTTTTAAATGTCAGTGGTGCTTTTCACTCGCCTTATATGTTTTTGGCAAGCCAACAATTTGCACAATTTATCGATAAATTTGAATTTATGCCACCTAAAATTCCTGTAATTGCTAACGTAAATGCTAGACCTTATTTGATATCTGATATTAAAGTTAATTTAATAAATCAATTGTCATCACCTGTGCAATGGCAATCTACGATCGAATATTTATTATCGAGAGGACAAACTCAATTTGAAGAAATTGGCGTTGGTACTGTTTTAACAGCATTGATAAACAATATTATAATAAACTACAAAGAAACAGTTACAGTAAATTAAAAATTGACGAGAACAGAATAAATTGAGGAAATTCTCCTAATTTTTCCTGAGTTTATCAGTTGCGCCCCATTTTTCATCAATTTTACCCATAAAACCCCCGTGAAATCACGGGGGTGTTATAATTTCATGCAAAAAATGTAGTGACAACTTTTTAATGAATATTTATAAATAATTCAGCAAATAAATTGATATTTTACTTTTAAAATAGTAAGTTTATGTAACTTTTTTTCTTAAACAAGAAATGTTACAGCGTTTATCAAAATCAGCTCTTCTAAAAACTTCAAATATGTCCAGTTAGTTCGCTCACATAGGGACAATGGTAAAAACAAACATGAAGCTCTGTTTAATTTAGGCAGGCTGGATCAATTTCAAAATAATCCAGAGTTTCAAAAAATATTCACAAAACTAGCCCATATAGCAGGAGCTAATTTACTCAATATTAATGAATGCTCCGAAGCCCAAATATTTAATTGGGGTTATCTGGTATATAAAAAATTATGGAGCAAATTTAAATTAAATGAAATTCTATCAACGTTACAAGTTAGTGTTGGCAATACACAGTTTAATTTAAATAATGCTTGTTTCTTGATGGCAATACAGCATCTATTATCACCCGCCAGCAAATTAGGAAGTTATCATGCTCAACATCGCTATGCTTGCTTACCTGATGTTGGATTAAATCATCTTTATCGTTCACTGGATATTTTAAGCGAAAGCAAAAATATTAGTAAGCATCCGCTTAACCCATCTATACAATGATTAATTTTTAATATCTTGACTATTTATTTCAGAGGATTTCCAATTCCACGGTAACAATTCATTGAGCTTACTATTAAGCTGCGTAGGTAATCTTATTAATACATCACGTAGATAATCATAAGGATTTATTTTGTTGAGTTTGCATGTCTCAATTAAACTATAAAACAATGCCGCATTTATTCCTCCTTGATCACTTCCAGCGAATAGATAATTTTTAACACCAATTTTGATAGGCTTAATTAATCTCTCTGCTGCATTATTATCTATCTCAAGTATGCCATCCTCTAAATACTCAATTAATGCTGTCCAATTTTTTAATGCATAATTCACAGCATTTCCAAGCGGGCTTTTTGGCAGAACTCTATTAATTATTTTATCTAACCACTCT
>JAJYDF010000035.1 GCA_021777765.1 Pseudomonadota bacterium
TATCAGGGTCCAAGTGAACGTATATCACTTAATTAAAGACCGAATATATGACTGCATCTCAACTTTTATTTTGCTAAAAAAATGACTGTTACCTATTGCAATTGGGCAGGGTCCATATATGAAGCAAGTGAAGATAATATTTATATCACATAGTAAACGTTTATCAACGATTGTAATTTGAAACTACTGCGTAACCCGGGAAATTAAAATCACCTGGGTTACGCCGTTGAACAAAATAATTATTTTGGTATTCGTCAAATATTTAATACTATTCATTACTATCATATGCTACACCCAGGCTACATTTTGATTTATTTTTTCGTGATTAAGGATGTTAAATGCGTGTTGTACCAAAATCTATTTTACCTTTTATTCCACAAAACATTGAGATAAGTGATAATTTAAAAAATTTTTATCATTTCTTACAAAATGAAGTAAAGCCAAATGCTGATTTAATCGACAAAGACACACAACAATTAATTCAAATAGTTAACAAAATGGCATCATTTAATGTATTAGGTATCGATGTACCCATACAATTAGGTGGGCTTTCTTTAGATATAATACAAAGACATTATTTTATGCGAAATATAGTGCGTGCTTCTGGCGCTTTATCTTTATTACAAAGACAACATCAAGCCGCTTTAAAAACGCTTGCAACATCCAATAATAAAATAGTACAACATAAATATTTAGCGAAAGGGTTGAGTGGCGAAATTGGAATCGGAATATCTTATTCACATCTGCGCAATGGAGTGAATAATCCTCCGGTGCGTGGTCAATTAAGTCAACAAGGATACATTGTTAATGGCATCTGTCGTTTTGTGACAGGATGTAATATTTTTCAATATTTAGCGATTGGTTTTGTCAATGAAATCGGTGAAGAAATAATAGCTATTGTGCCATTTCAAAATAACCCAAATATGAAATTAAAAGAAGTGATAGATCTGCCTGCTGGAAAATCCACACTTACAATTAGTATTGAATTAAATAATTTAATCGTTCCGCATGACACTATCGTGATAATTAAACCAAAGGGAACTTTTTATCAGAATAGTTTAACGCGTTTTAATTTAGAATCGATACACGCAGGTACAGCATTGGCTATTTTAGATTTGATAGCAACATCACCGCGTATTAATGAACCATTTATCTATGATTTTTATGCTGTATTGATGGCATCAGTTGCCAATTATGAACAAAGCGTTATTTCACGTAAACCTGATCAATTAGTTGCTGTTGTGCGCGCGAAGGGCATCCATCTGGTTAACCAATGTTTATTGTTTGCTCAACAAGTTTTCCGTGGTATAGGCGCTAACACTAAACATTCATTATATCGTTTGCAAAATGAAGCATTATTGGAATCTTCAATTGGCGCTGATGATCATTTAATAAGAGAATTAATTAAGATTATGCAATAGAAATTAATGTAATCATTGATTACTTGCCCCATTACTCATGATTTCATATGTTAAACAAATGCTATGTGGTAAATAATCTGCAATAATCACTTAAAGCTTTTTCCGCTGCCTCTTGCATATCTGCTTTTTTATGAGTCATTTGTTTAAAAAAGACTGATTTAACTTCTTTCCATTTTACCTTTTCTTCTGCTTGAAATTGAGATTTTTTTGTACTGAGTGATCTTTTGAATTGTTTATATTCCTTATGTATATTTGAGGCTTGGTTGAAAAATTGGTTGTAAATTTTTTTAGATGAATCATTTGTTTTATCAAGTAAAGGCGTATTAATGCTGATAGGTTGATTATTTGTTTCAACTTCCGTTTCATCCTGTTTCGAGCTGTCAGTAATTTCTTTTTGTAAATCTAATGCAAGTGATAACATCTTTCTTTGTTGATATTCTTCTGGAAAGATTGTAAGCACTGTGCGATAGGGAATTTTAAAGAAGTAAGTATATGGCGTAGATATAATCTCTGCCAAACCACGTATCATAGTAGATAAACCATTTGCAGCCTGAATGGGTATAGCTGAAAGACTGCTACGAGAATCGAATATGCAAATTGGCGCAGTCACAATTTTAAAAAATCCTTTAACAATATGTTTTATCCCAAACATAGGTTGCAGAAGATCTTGGTAGTACCCTTGAGGATTAAATAATTTAGGTGAATAGGCGGTATGGGTGGTATTGAAAATATTCGTTATTTTAATAAAAGGTGAAAATATTTTATCAATACTATTTTGAGATGGCGTAAAAAATTCTTTATATAATTTTTTTTGATCAGAAGTTAGGCTAATGAAATTATTTGTTTGCAAAATAAATGTTTTTATTTTAGTAAAATAACTTCTTATATCCAAGAGCTCATTTCGGAGAACCAGTGGCAGATTCATTACCATTAAGGTTAAAATAGGAACGACTGATGCGGTAAAATACACACTTCCAACGATATAAATTATCATAAAAAAGTATGATCCAAACCTATAAACACTGGAATTAATGAAATCCGATTCAATTTGTTCTGAGATATGTTTTTGTTGTCTTATTGAAGGAATAGTATTTAAAATTTCTGGCTTTGGACTATTAGTTGTTGTCATTAATAATTTAGCTGCGCTTATATTTAAATAAATGCAGTTTTCAGGGTTTACGCCAAGTTTATGTAGAAATAGAATTAAATTACCTAGTGATTCTCTCATGATTTCAAGTTTTTCTTTATGATAAGAGTGACATAACAACCACATTAATTCTTCAGCAGAACATAAATGCGACATGACTTTAATGATTTCATCTGGTGAGCGCTTAATGCTAAGCATTTTGCTTAAATGTATTATCATGGCTGAAAATCGCACATCCTGATTTTCTCTGCTATCGCTGATTATTTTGCATAACAATCCATCAAGTATATCAGAATGATTTTTTAATTGATCAACGATATACCCCAGTACTCTTCTAGTTAGCTGCGGTGTATGAGTATCTATTTTTTCTATGAGTAATTTCTCAATAAGTGATTCAAAGAGGTGTTGTGGTAAATAATCGCGATATTCTCTATATTTTTTGGTTAAACTTCTTCTTTTGAAAGATTTAATATGATCTTCTAAGCCATGTATGCCAGATTGTATTTGATAAATTTCCTGTGGAAATTCAATTTCTAAATTCTCAAAATCCCGCAAGAAAAGTGGAGTACCATAGAATTGTTTTTGCACCATGGATATTGCTTTTACTGAAACTTCGTATCCTTTTTTTATAAATTGATCACATATTTTATCCATTAATTGTTGTTGTAAGTGCTCTTCTTGTTGCGCGAAAATAGATTGGCCATCGGCTGTATTGTCTAGCCATAATTTGATAATTTTTAATTGTTCCGAAAGAGTGGGATGAGCCAGTAGATAATCTACTAAAACTTGTTGCACAGTTAATGTGATTAGCTCATGAATAGCTGCAAGATCCATAATTCGTTTAGTATCAGGATGTAAACATTGCATTGCCTCATAGATGGCATTATACGAACCATGACCACAAATACTATTTGCCATTAACCGTTGAGTAAGACCTTGTAGAAATAGTTGTTTACGTTTTGTGCACATTGCAGGCGGTGGCAATTGATCAAGATCACAGTTATGACAAATTGCATTTTCATCACTTAACGCTAGCCAGCACAATTGTAAAAGATCTCTGTCTTTCCCATTAAATAAACCATTTGCTTTATTGAGATAATTCTCTAAAAAAGTAAATTCTTCTGCGGTAAAATTATTCTTATTGTTATTAATATAATCTTTTATATCATCGATGGTTGGTTTCTCGACATTTGCATATCTCTCGTTTAATAAATCAATCCCTTTTTTAATACTGTGATTTTCAGTTGTTCTGTGGGTAGTTTGTGCTGCGGTCCATCCATCAACAATTTCTTTATTTGCTTCTTTGCGTAATGCTGCGACTTCAGGATCATATAAATTAGTGAGTAAATAAGTAGAGGAACGATCTGTTAGCTCAGTAGACTGTGGCTGTTGATCAATAGGTTCTATTTGAGGAGGAACAATGCTCTGTGTTTGTTCACTGTGAAATAGCCGAGTTGATATAGGTAAATTTTCTGATGGAGTCATTATTCAATTTCTCATTACAATTAATGCTCATTGGTAAGAAAAAATTATAACAATTCTACCTTAAGAAATTATTAACAGTATGATACTTATAATGTTTAATCAGTAATGTATAATAAATGTTCTTTTCAATATGGTGTATTTTGGGATAAATCACTATGAATACTATTCTATCGATTCAATCATCTGTCAGTTACGGCCACGTGGGTAATAGCTCTGTGGTATTTCCTTTGCAAAGATTAGGATTTAATGTTTGGCCGATTAATACCGTACAATTTTCAAATCACACGGGTTATGGTGCTTGGAAAGGCGATATTTTTGAACCACAGCATATCAGTGATGTTTTTGCAGGTATTAAAGAACGTGGTGTGATTGAACAATGTAATGCCATGTTAACAGGCTATATGGGCACAGCTAAATTAGGCAATGTCATGCAAGACATTTTAAAAGAATTGATCGTGGTGAACCCTAATGTACTTTATTGTTGTGATCCTGTAATGGGCGATGTGGGACGTGGATTTTTTGTACAACCAGGCATTCCTGAATATTTTCGCGATCAATTAGTACCAAAAGCACATATCATTACACCCAACCAATTTGAATTAGAATATTTAAGTGATACCAAAGTGACTGATTTGGCTTCTGCAATTGCTGCCTGTCGCAAATTAATTTTATGTAGTTCTAAAACAGTATTGGTGACTAGTCTGATATTAGAAAATAATGCTAATGAATATATTCATATGTTAGTTGTTAATGCAAAAGATGCCTATTTAGTAAAAACTCCATTATTACCTTTATCAGTGAATGGTGCAGGTGATTTAACTGCCGCATTATTTACTGCATTTTATTTGCCTAAAAAAGATATCAAAGCGGCAATCGAAGCCTGTGCCTCACGTGTCTATGCTGTATTGGAAAAAACAGTGAAAGAGGGCACGCGTGAAATTCAGTTGGTACAATCACAGGATGCATTAATTAATCCACCTAAAATATTCACTGCAGAAAAAGTCAGTTAATAATATTTATTTTCATTTGCCCTATTCGACCAGGTTTAAAACTGGTCGTGATTTTTATTTGAATTTCTCTAAAAGATCATTTTGTCATATTAATTAACTAACAAGATCAGCATTTAACCCAATTTACAATATGCTTATTTTCTCTATAGTATTTTATCTCTTGTAACTACCTATCGTAGGGTGGATTAGGCCTCAGGCCATAATCCACCAAACAGCTCAATGGTCAATTACGGCCTGAGGCCTAATCCACCCTACGATAAATTGTGATATAAATAATTTATTGAGTAAATAATGAAAATAATAATAAAAATACTATGTCTTATTCTGTCTCTGTTCATGTTAAATGCTTGCACGAGTCCAGCAATCACAATGCAACTGACTGCCGCATCGCAAATCAATCCAGATATTAAAAATCGTGCTTTACCCGTACTCATCAGGATTTATCAATTGTCTCAAGCCGATGCATTTAATAACGCAACATTCCATCAATTATGGCTAAATGATGATCAAACATTAGGTGCATCGTTAGTAAAACGGCAAGAAATTATAGTCAATCCTGGTGGCACGCAGACTGTGCAAATCGTTCCGGAAAATAATGCACATTTTATTGGTATTATCGCTTTATATCGCAATCCTAAACACAGTCAATGGCGTTTGATTCAGGTAATGCCTGGAAAAGTTGCTGCAGTAATGAGTACTATTCATATTGCACTATCAGACAAAATGATCACTTTTAGTCCAATTCAACAGGATAAATAATAATGTCAAAAACACATAAAATAATCTGGGCTGAAGGGATTTTATTATCACAACAACATTTTCAACAATGGGAAATTTATCATCAGCAACAAAATAGATATTTATTACATGCATTGCGATCACATGCGTGGGGTTTGTGTGAATTAGTGATAGATGAAGATATGTTGAGTAGTGGCATATTATTGATCAAAAAATGTAAAGTCATTTTTCAAAGTGGTATTTTAATTAAATATGATGCAACGATAGATGCTCCGCTTTGTTACCACCTGAATGCTGTTGAAAGTCAAAATAAAGAGATTTATTTGTGTTTACCATTAGGTCAAAAAGTATCAAACATTACTGGATATCATCAATCTGATCAAATTAACACTTGGTTAGCCGATTATAAAATCATTTCGGATTTGTATGATCATAGTCGGGAGCATGAAGTATTATTTGCTAAGCCAAATTTAATGTTATTAAGCAACGAAGATAATCTCAGTCATTTTGAATCAATTAAAATAGCTGAAATAGTTAAATGTGGACGTGAACAATATAAATTATCAGAAAACTATATGCCACCAGCGTTTATCATGCAGGGGTCACATTTGTTGTGTCATTGGTGTATGAAGTGGTTAGCTTATTTACGTTCAAATGAACAAGTATTGAGAGAAAATTATCAACAACTAACCGATAAAATGTCTGAAAATGATCAACTGGTATTTACTCATCTCATATTGTTACAAGCTGTAAGAAATGCAAGGATTTTACTACAGCACTATGTTGATATTTCGACGGTACATCCAGAACAATTGTATATTATTTTCGCTAACCTTGTATGTTCACTCAGTCTTTTTGATCATCAATATGATATTACAGCGGTTCCATGTTATAGCCATACTAAACTCTTTGATGTCTTCAATATATTGCAACAAGATATTAAAGTGTTGCTTGAAAAGGCAATACCATCGTCTGTGTCCGTAATTATGCTACGAAAAATAGAAAATACTTTATACATTGTTGAAAATATCGATCCTAAATATTTTAATCAATATAATTTTTATCTCGCTATTAAACAAGAAATCAATACAGCTCAAAAAATAAATAATGTACTTAATGATTCGCTTAAAAGAAATAATCAAATAACTGATAAATCGTTTTCCTATGCTATAGATGATCAGAATAGTAATAACAAATATTGGGCTGAACAAATTCAACATCAAATTAAATTAAGTGCTTATTCAATGATCAAACAAATTACAGCATCAGCTGTTTCAGGCGTAAAAGTGATCCATACACAACGGCTACCACTGACATTTTCTATAAAACCGGGATTTGAATATTTTTATATCCATCAAAGTGGAGAAGCCTGGGATCTCATCAAAAAAGAACGCAGTTTGGCATTATTTATTCCATATATTTTAACGGATGCCATTGTTGAATTAATTACTATCGCTGAAAAGTAAATGCTATGTTAACAATCCCACCATCAAATAAATTATTGTACTGCTGTAGCCCAATTCTTAACCACTTAAAACCGTTTTTAAACGGAAATGATAGTGAAATTGATAATAGTGATTATCATGCGATATTTAAATGTGATTTTATAGAATTGGAGAATCGCGCCTTTGCCATGCAAATAGATAATATACAGATGCAACATTTAAAATATGCAATGTCTGCACTGGTCGATGAATCAATATTACATTCTCATTGGCAAGGAAAATTTGTATGGCAAGGACAACCATTGCAATTGGAATATTTTGCTGAACATTTGGCAGGAGAAGGATTTTTTTCAAGATTAGAATTGTTGCGTCAAAATAGTACTGCATATTGCGATTTGCTCGAAATTTATTATATCTGTTTACAGCTCGGTTTTGCCGGCATTTATCGTCTGCGTGGTCAGGAGTTTTTGCAAGCATTACAGGTCGGACTTTATCAACAAATAATTAACATGCGAAAAGATACAAATGCTGAGCTCAATGAACAGAGCCTTGATATTCACTATGACAAAAAAATTGAAATTGATTTACCTTATTGGATTATTCCTCTTACCTTATTATTCATAATATTTATTATTTATTTTTCTTATTTAATAGATATAGATAATATGGCAGATAAAACCGAGCATCAGCTGCAACAATATATCGAATAAATCTAATGTTATACATGTATCTCGTAATCGTAGGGTGGATTAGGCCTCAGGCTGTAATCCACCAAAAAATATAATATAAAATATCTATAAATTAAAGCGATTTTTCAAATGATAAAATTAATATCTCTATTCAAATCCTCTTACAGATTCCAAAGTATCATCATTATCTCAATGCTATTAATACTGACATTAGCTATTTGTAATTTCGGTAATCATTTAGGAATGACTCATTTTCAATCTCGGTTATTGTGTATTTTCATCATATGTATTTTCTGTATTCTATTGATATGTCTCATCTGGTGGTTGTCGCATCATAAAGAACATAAGTTGCTCAGCGCTGAACAATCACACATAGACCCGCTAGAAAAATTAGCAAAGTCGCATATCGACCAAAAAATTAAGAACGCAATGTCGTTAATGCGATCCTCCAAAGCGCATTTCTATTTATTTAAACTCACCGAACAGCCAAAATTACCTTGGTTTTTATTATTAGGAAAATCATCCGCAGGAAAAACCACTCTATTACGCAATTCAAAAATACATTTTCCATTTGCAACTGATTCGATAACCAATAAAGATGATGAGTTAAGCCAAATACCTGCCATAGAATTTTGGTTTGCTAATGAAGCGGTATTTATTGATTCACAATATTGTGAATGTGGCGAGGATCAAAAAAATTCATTGTGGTTTTATATTTTGAAAGAACTGAAAAGGGTTCGAACAGGTCCGGCATTACAGGGCATAATTTATGTAATCGATATGCATGATGTTTTCGATAGCGATGAAAATAGTTTGCAAAAAGAGATATCTCATTTAAGGCGTGAAATTGTAACTGTTTCACAATGTCTTGGATATCATATACCCCTATTTTTTATCATCAATAAAATGGATTTCATGCCAGGAATGGTGCGGTTTTCACAATCATGTAGCGAAAAACAACAGCAAGCAGTTTGGGGCTTTAGTTTGAATAGCAATCAAAGTGAGCAAAATACTACTAAACAACTCACATTGTTTTGTCAACAATTGGCAAATACGGTATATGAAAAACTATCTCATCAATCGAACTGTTTGAATAAAATTGATCAGCTTAACTTAATTGAACAATTCAGACAATTTGCTATTAAATTAAATTCTTTTATTTCTCTGGCGTGTAGAAATAATCCTTATCAAGTTACGCCAAATTGTAAAGCGATTTTTTTAACTTCCGCAATTAATTTCTTTGGTGTGAATGAATTATTGTCGAGTGTTTTAATAAAAAGTAAATCACACATTGATAAAACAAGGACAAATATTTATAACACAGTATGGTCTCGTACATTGAGTATTTGTGTAGGATGTGCTGTCATTATTTCAGTATTTAGTTTATATAACATGGCATATTCGAGTAATGTCTTTATATTAAAAAATGCATTATTGCTTTCATCGCAATTAGTTAAGAATGAAAATGGTCAATATGAATTTCTGAATCAGGCTTTTAATTTATATAATTCTTTAAATGATTATAAGCATTCAATACCTTGGTATCGGCGTTTAGGGCTGTATAAGGGTGATATCATCGCCGGTGATATAAAACAACTTTTGCTCAATGAAATCACTTCACTATGGATGTGGCACATCAATACTCAACTTGAGTCAGTATTGCAAAATGATGCGCAACAGTGGCAACACGTCTCAGCAATGCGGAGTCAACAATTGCGAGGCCAGTATTATGCAATATTAAAAGCCTATTTGATGTTGCATTTTCCTCAAAAGCTGGATATCAATTATTTTGATCAAATATTAAGAGAACAATTACCCCAGCAATTAAATGGTTTAGATACCCATCTAATGAAACAAGCTATGATTAATTATTATTTGTCACAATCAAAACAGATAGATAATGCCAGTGTAAACTTATTAATAAAGCAAATGAATATCAATTTAATTAAAACAGCGCGATCCCAACTTAATACTTCTTCAGCACTAACTAATATCTATGCACAACTGCATGACAATGGTATTACCCAATTGGGATTTGTTTCTCTACAGGATTTATTGGGTGGCAATAATGAGGCTGTATATATTAACCACAATCTATTGCCTAAACTCTATACCAAAATGGGCTGGCGGGAATACATGTTGCCACAAATCATGAAATTGGCGACGACTGATATACAGCAAGACGATTGGGTCATGGTAATGCCTTTAGATGATGCCACTAACGAATATAATGAAAATCCATCAAATTCAAATCAGCATGTCAACCAACAAACAATTGTGCAATTAAAACAATTGTATTTTAATGATTATGCACAGGCATGGATCAGTTTTTTAAATAATATTCAAATACAAAAAGTAAATTCATTAAACGACGCAGCTAAAATGTTACAAGCAATATCAGAAAGAGGCAGTGTTGCTGATCAATTATTTACAATTATTGTGTCTAACTTCAGTGCCATTAATCAAGTGCGTGATCCGAATGCCATGCTGAGTAATAATTATTTAGCGTCTTTATCGGCAATGCAATCTGAATTAGAACCATTGTTAGTTAGTGCTGACACGCAAAGAGATGCATTACAACTTGCCAATCAAATTATGTCTGGCGCAGCTAACAATACTGATATTTATCGTGCTTCATTAATCAGTGAGCAAAATGCGGAAATGATAAGCGATGCACAATTAAAGCAATCCTTTTTGCATGTTTTGTTGTTGCCAGTACAAGAAACTTGGCGAAACGTTTTGCAATCAGCTAAAGAATGTTTAACAAATCAATGGCAAACTATTATTCTGGCAAATTATCAACAAACTCTCGCGCATAAAGCGCCTTTTGTAGCTACAAATGATGACGCATCTGTTGATGATGTCGTGCATTTTTTAAATCCTACCAATGGACTTTTAGTGCAATTTATTGATCATCAATTAGCACCATTCTTAATTCAAGATGCACATGGTTGGCATGAAAAGGACTGGTTAGATTATGGCCTAGGATTATCCCCGGCATTTTTAATGACATTAGCAAACCTGCAAAATATTAGTCATGATTTATTCAATAATGTTGATGGCAAACCGGGATTTGCAATAAATATATATCCAGAGCCAACCCCTGGTGTTGACGAAATCAGTTTAACTATTAATGGTCAAGAATATCGATATAGAAATGAACCACAGCGATGGCAGCAAATAAATTGGCGAGCACAAGATAATGTCATATTAAAAGTTCTTACAACGAATAATGCAATTCCATTTATTATCGAAGCGAATAGTCAATGGGGACTATTTCAGTTATTTCGTGATGCTGAAATCAGGTCGGTAGGAAATTCAGAATTGCGTGTGACCTGGTCATTAAATAATGAGCATGGCGAACATTTCAAAATAGGATTGTTAATTAAGGAGATTAACCAAAAAGGTTTTATCAATGATATTATTTTGCATGGCATAGAATTGCCTAACAATTTATGACCCCATGTCTACCCATGTTGTTGATTAGTATGTTAGTCTAATTGTTTTCGTTTAATAAATACCTCTTATAACACAAAAACTTAAATCAAATTAAGGAATGCCTATGCCATTTTATTTACGCATAGTAAAAGATCATTTTAATAGAGCCAAAAAATTTTTCTTGCAAGGAAAGTGGGTTGATGCAATTCAAGTTTATGAAAGCTTATTGGAACATCTTGATGATGCAAAGATGAAATCTGATATGGCTATGCGTAGTAAAGCGCATACTAGTTTTACCTTAGCAGTTGCAATAATAGAATTTCATAATGACACTATTCAATCAGTAGAATTAGCAGATAAAATAATTCAACTCTATACTCGTGCTCTGTTTTGGTATAATAAAATAAACAATAAACATAAATCTGATCATTTTAATTATACAGATATCAATTTTAGATTGGCTTTGATTTATTTTGGTAAAGGACCTTTAGCTTCTCAGATAAGCAAAAAGTATTTTAAAGAAACCGAAGCTGCTTACTATATTTATAAGATTGGTGACAAACTTGATAGTGTAAAAGCGATTAATATTCTAGGGATGTCATCTTTAAAAATTAAATTTCCTGATTTTTTACATGATTACTTGAATTACCTAATAGCAAAATATGATGTTATTAATAATAATGATGAACAATCTGATGATAAGGATTTAGAGCTAGACGAAATTGCCGATGTTGCAGAATATTGTTGTTTAACGGGATTGGAATATTTAGATTCGCTGTCTGAAAATGAGCGTGATGATAATTATTGGCGCTTAAGAGTTCGTTATTACAAAGCAGCTATGATAGTGAGTGAAATGAAGAATTCTGATAAAGACTATGATTATGCGCTGTTAGTTTTTGAGCATTTTCCAAAAATTAATAATATTACTACAGAAGATATAAAATTTTTGAATAAGATTTATGATGATTGGCGACAAGAACCTTCTGATCTTAATGCAGATACTGTTAAGCAGAATATCGACATGTTGATAGATGTTGAAATAGCTAGAATAACCATATTAATTGAGTTATTGAAAAATCGTCAGCTGCAAGAAAATCATATGGATGTGCTTTTTAAGTCGATTTATAAAGGATTTAAGTTAATTTACCAATCATTTTTACAGTGTTATGCAGTAGATAGTTATGAAGTAAAGATAGCTAATTATGCGAGAGAATGTTTTAGGGGGCTTAAAATAGATCCCAATCAAAATTTTAAACCTGAACATATCATTGAGATAAATGAGATTGTGTATAAGCAATGCTTGAGTGATCCGGATAACAAAGCATTGGATATCCACAAATTATGTTTGTATTCTGTGTTGTCGTTATATAATCGGCCCTATTATCCGAATATACAATTGTCATTTTATTTGTCAGATCAGAATAATTTATTATTATTTAAAAATGCGTTCTTAATATTGAATTCGGTAACGTCTCAGAATCGCTCTGATGATATTTCAGCGGATAATCTTACACATCAATCCGATGCATCTCTTGACTCACCATTAGATTCTGCCGATGAATTGTCGAATTCATCCAATGTCATGAGTGAATTATCCAGTGATTTAGGTAAAAAAACGGCAGAATTTAGTTTGGGGCTAAATAGACATATTTTTATGCCTGGTTTGCCTCAGAATCCAAAAAATCCTAGAATTATGCCTGAGGAAGTGATTTGTGAACAACAACTAGGCAGTGAAATCTCGTACATTAAAGTGAATAAATAATTCGTATATATTCGTTTGTTTGTAGTAATAAGTAGCCCGGACAAAGGAGCGCAGCGACATGTCCGGGTCATTTTAATATACCCATCACCTAATGTTTATGGCAAACTATCCGTTTTAGATGACATGAACAATATATATGAAAGACACCATCATTCAATTACTCACGCAAGCGGTCAATTCTTTACAATCACAGGGCTTGATTCCTAAAGAAATATCCCCATCTATAGTTGTCGAACATAGCCGTGATAAACAGCATGGCGATTTGGCAAGTAATATTGCATTAATTTTAGCTAAAGCTGCAGCACGCAAACCCCGCGAACTCGCTGAACTTTTAGTACAACATTTACCGCCATCAAACAGCGTTACCAAAGTTGAAATTGCTGGGCCTGGATTTATTAATTTTTATCTAAATCCCGCCGTGCGTTTTGATGTCATTAAAACAATATTAGAAAGTGGAACGGAATTCGGTCGATCAAATAAAGGTGTTGGACGTCGTATTCATATTGAATTTGTATCGTCAAATCCAACTGGACCATTACACGTTGGTCATGGTCGAGGCGCTGCTTATGGTGCAGCGGTTGCTGATTTATTAGAAATAATTGGTTGTACAGTGCATCGTGAATATTATGTTAATGATGCTGGACGACAAATGGATATTTTAACGGCCAGTATTTGGTTACGTTATTTGGAATTATGTGGCGAGAAATTTAATTTTCCGAGTAATGGTTATAAAGGAGAATATATAAAAGATATTGCGTCTCATTTACAAAAAGAACAGAACAATAAATTGCAACATAGCATGCAAAATGTGTTTAAAAATGTGCCTGAAGATGCTTCGCCAACAGATATTGCCGATACAGGAAAAGCAGATGCGCATATTGATGCTTTAATCATTAATGCTAAAAATTTATTGGGACAAGAACACTATCAATTCATTTTTAATTTGGGATTAAATACCATTTTGCAAGATATCAAAGAAGATTTAGCAGAATTTGGTGTGGTTTATCAAAATTGGTTTTCAGAGCGGAGTTTAAAAACAGAAGGTGCTGTTGATCGCGCATTAGAAAAATTGCGTTCTGCTGGACATATTTATGAAAATGAAGGTGCATTATGGTTTCGTGCAACGGCATTTGGCGATGAAAAAGATCGCGTAGTAGTGCGAAAGAATGGTGATATCACTTATTTTGCTGCAGATATTGCATATCATATGAATAAATATGAACGCGGATTTACTGACATAATTGATATTGTGGGCAGCGATCATCATGGTTATATTCCGCGCGTTATAGCTGCGATGAAAGCATTTAATTATTCCACGGAATCTTTAACTGCTTTATTGGTACAATTTGCCACGCTATATCGTGGAAAAGAACGCGTACCTATGTCAACACGCGGCGGACAATTTGTGACATTACGTGAATTACGTGAAGAAGTGGGTAAAGATGCAGCGCGCTTTTTTTATGTGTTGCGCAAAGCGGAACAGCATATGGATTTTGATTTGGATCTAGCTAAATCACAATCACAAGATAATCCTGTTTATTATATACAATATGCGCATGCACGAATTTCAAGTGTGATGCGACAGTTAACGGAAAAACATTTAACTTGGGACAAAGCGTTGGGTTTAACCGCGCTCGATAAATTAAATACACATCATGAAGAAGCGTTATTAACAACAATAAATCGATTTACTGAAACGGTTGAAATTGCAGCATTACAATATGAGCCACATATTTTAGCGCATTATTTACGTGATCTAGCACAGCAATTTCATACCTATTACAATGCTGAACAATTTTTAGTTGAAGATGAAATATTACGAAATGCACGACTTTGTTTAATAGCGGCAACACAACAAGTGTTTGCTAATGGTTTAAAATTACTGGGTGTATCTGCACCCCATGCGATGTGAAATATTATGCCTAGAGATTATTCAAGAAACAGAAATGATCGATCATCTGAACGTCGAGATTCTCAACGGGGTTCTTCCCAATCAGCATCGGTAATTACTTGGTTATTAATTGGGGTATTAATTGGTTTATGTATTGCGGGTGTCGCTTATTTAAATCAATCAAAAAGTCATAATAATAATGGACAATTAAATAGTTCGCAGCAATTGGCATTAAATCAAGCTACAAATAATGCAGCAAATACCAATCAAAAAACTAATGCTAATAATCCACAATTTGATTTTGATAATACCTCCTCAAATAATCCACAAAATACAACGGCAACAAATACAGCGAATAATACGCAAACAACAACGGATGGTGTTGCGCCGAATTCATCTCCACCCAATCCAGCTAAAGTCAATGCAATATTATCTGGCGTAACACCGCCTTCTGCAAATGCAACTAATGCGGCTGCAAATCAAAATAATAATGCTGGGCAAGCGAATAATAGTAATCAAAATAATACAAATACTGCTAATCAATTAAATAATTCAAATCAGGCAAATAATGCCACACAAAATAACAGTACAAATCAAGCGAATAACGTTAATCAAAATGGAGCAAGTGCTCAAAATGCTACACAATCATTAACAGCAAATAGTGTTAATGATAATGGCGAAGTAATGAATTCGCCTAAAAATACTGCAAATGTTAATGGAGCCAATGCAGCAACGGCTAATAATAATCAAACAAATACAAAGCCTACCTTGAATTCTCTCAATGCATCCCAATATGTTATTCAGCTGGCAGCTTTTTCACATTTTCAGCAAGCAGATCAATTTAAAGCGCAATTAGCATTTTATGGTTATGAGGCAAAAATTATTTCTTTTCAGCGAGATGGTAGAACATTGCAAAGAGTTTGGTTAGGCCCCTATCCTTCTTTAACTGCTGCTGCAGCAGTGCAAAGACAATTAGCAGGAAATCAAATTAAAAGCACTTTATTAAGAGCAGATATGCAGTAGTTTTTTTATAAAAATCGAATAAATTATATTTTTTGAGGTAATTACATTGGATCAATACAGAGGCACCACAATATTATCAGTACGTCGCGGCAATAGCGTTGTCATCGGTGGCGATGGCCAAGTTACCATGGGCAATAACATCGTTATGAAAAGTAACGCACGAAAAGTACGCCGTTTATATCAAGATAAAATATTAGCTGGATTTGCAGGTGGTACCGCAGATGCGTTTACATTATTTGAACGATTTGAACGTAAATTAGAAATGTATCAAGGAAATATTACACGAGCAGCGGTTGAATTAGCTAAAGATTGGCGCACCGATCGTATGTTGCGTCGACTAGAAGCATTACTAGCGGTTGCTGATCATACGGCATCATTAATAATTACTGGTAATGGTGATGTCATTGAACCAGAAAATAATTTAATTGCTATTGGTTCAGGTGGTCCCTATGCACAATCTGCTGCGCGTGCATTATTAGATAATACCAATTTAGATGCACGGACTATTGTTGAAAAAGGTTTAAGTATTGCAGCAGATATTTGCGTATTTACCAATCACAATCGCGTGCTGGAAGAATTAAAATTTGATGATAATTCAGTCAACACTGAAAAATCGAGCAAGAAAAAATCGTAATATATTTTTTAATTAATCGGAAAACACAATGTCAGACGAATTAACTAACGAAACTCCTTTATTAGAATCTTCTCATATTAATGTACCAATGACTCCCAAAGAGATCGTTGATGAATTAGATAAACATATTATCGGACAAAATCCCGCAAAACGCGCTGTTGCGATTGCTTTACGTAATCGTTGGCGGCGTATGCAATTAGGTGAAGAATTACGCAGTGAAATTAAACCAAAAAATATATTAATGATCGGTCCAACAGGCGTTGGTAAAACAGAAATTGCACGACGATTAGCACAAATTGCTAATGCACCCTTTTTGAAAGTGGAAGCAACAAAATTTACTGAAGTGGGATATGTAGGTCGTGATGTCGATTCAATTATTCGTGATTTAGTTGATATTTCTGTAAAGCGTACTCGTGAACAAGAAATGGTAAAAGTGCGATCAAAAGCAACTGAAGCAGCTGAAGATAGGATATTAGATATTTTATTGCCACCACCGCGTGAAAAAATATCCGAAGAAGATGAATTACGCAGAAAAGAACAATCCGCTGCGCGACAAGTATTTCGTAAACGGTTAAGAGAAAAAAAATTAGATGATCAAGAAATTGAAATTGAAGTGAGTGGTAGTTCATTTGGTGTGGAAATTATGGCACCGCCAGGCATGGAAGAAATGACTAGCCAATTACAAAATATGTTTCAAAATTTAGCGAGTGATCGTAAAAAAGCCAGAAAATTAAAAGTGAAAGATGCTTTTAAAATATTAATTGATGAAGAGGCCTCTAAATTATTAGATGAAGATGCCGTAAAACGTCGTGCATTAGAAGGCGTAGAACAAAATGGTATTGTATTTATTGATGAAATAGACAAAATTACGCGTCGTTCTGATCAGGGTGTTGGCGGTGCCGATGTTTCACGTGAAGGTGTGCAACGTGATTTATTACCATTAATTGAAGGTAGTACCATTACGACTAAATACGGCATGATTAAAACAGATCATATTTTATTTATTGCTTCTGGCGCATTTAGTTTAGCCAAACCTTCAGATTTAATTCCTGAATTACAAGGTCGTTTACCGATTCGCGTTGAATTATCAGCATTATCCGCAGCAGATTTTGAGCGTATTTTGGTAGAACCCAATGCATCATTAACTCAACAATATACCGCATTATTATCCACTGAAGGTTTTAATATTAAATTCAGTAAAGATGGTATTACCCGTATTGCAGAAATTGCAGCGCAAGTGAATGAACAAACAGAAAATATCGGTGCAAGAAGATTGCATACCGTATTAGAAAGATTATTAGAAAAAATATCCTTCGATGCCAGCGATAAAAGTGGTCAGAAAAAAACCATCGATGCAGCGTATGTTGATTCACAATTAGCCGAATTAGTGAAAAACGAAGATTTAAGCCAATATATTTTATAATCCTCATCAATATTTTTTTCCTTCTCCCGCTTGCGGGAGAAGGTGCCTTCGGTAGATGAGGGCGTGTTAATTTAATTATTATTAATTACCCTATGCCAATACCAATCAATATAAAGTTACTTCAAAAAAATCATCTAGTCGAAATCACTTTCGACAACAACGAATTTTATTCTCTCTCCTGCGAATATTTACGCGTAAATTCCCCCTCCGCCGAAGTTCGCGGCCACAACCCATCGCAAGCCGTATTACAAACCGGCAAAAAAAACGTCAACATCATCGGCATCGATCCCGTCGGCCAATATGCCGTAAAATTAATTTTCGATGATGGTCACGATTCAGGATTATATACCTGGGACACTTTATATGATCTCGCTATTAATCATGATAAATATTGGCAGGAATATTTAGATAAATTAGCCGCAGCAGGAAAAAGTAGAGAAGTGCTGTAAAGATAAATTCAGAAATAGATTCCCGATTGATAGTTAAATATGTCCACCATCTTTTAGTGCCAGCAGGATTGACAGCGGTTAAATGTTTACATTTTTTGCTGATTTGAAAGAAGATTGTTAGGTGTATTTATTTCAAGCTCTTCTTGTTGCTGCTTAGCCTGCGTTTTAAATTCAGGTGGTAAATTATCAATGCCTTGCGGATGATAAAAAAGAGTGAACAATACGATATTATCACCTGATTTTTGTAACCAAGTTTTTTTAAAATTTTCAAAAATATTCATTAATTCAGAATTATTATTGCCAGCGTCTACACAATGTTTAAGTGCAAGATAAAGATCTTTAAAATTAAATTGCGGATCAGTGTTTGCTTTATCGAGAAGAGCATCGATAGTGGCATAAGCATTGTTAAATTCTAGAGTACGTTGCAGATGCAACTCATAGCCATTTAATTTAGCGCCAATTAAAAAAACATTTTTCCTGATTTCAGGATCGATTTCTGCAAAATTAATATTACTCAAGTCTGGGTTATAATCGACAAAGCATGCCCATAATGACAAAAAATTAATGAGTTGTATTTTTTTTCTATTAAATGCTTGAATATTTTCATTTACATTAGGTTTTCTTTTAAAAGCGTAATCGAAAACATTTTGAGGATTATGAAATGTATTGATACGTGTAATATTTGCGCCATTGCGTAGTAAGAAAATACATGCATCTAAATTAACCATGTCAGAATAAGCAGCTAATTGAGTTCGACCAAAACCATTAAACTCAACTTGATCAACATCAATACCATAATTGCTGAGTAATTTAAGTACTTTATCGCTTTTTATTGTGATAGCAGCTTTTAATAGTCGTAGCGTTTCTGTATTTAGTTGCTGATATTTGCCTATTTTATCAAGAATTTTTGTTAATATATCCATTTCTTCTGAATAGATGACGTATTCAACTAATGATTTACCACGTTCATCATTTTCAAATGGATTACAGTCTTGTAACGCAATTTCAAATTGTGCTTTTTTTTCTGCAATATTTTCCGGTGATTCTTTATCTTGTATTGATAGACGATACTCTAAATATTTATCTATAGCATTGCTCATATTTATAAAGTTCCTTACGATGAAGCACTGACATTATTGTTTAATCGAAAATACTTGTCCCTGACGTTTATTAATCGTTTCGGTCATTGCATCAGGTTTTATTTGTTTTATCTCTTCCGGTACTTCCAATAGTTGCATAGCGATGGATAAAGCATCCATATACCCTTGTAAATTTTCTCTATAACTTTTAATGTCTTTTATAGAAGACTGCAATGATATAGAGACTGGTAATTTCTGGGCTTCTCTCAATATTGTTTCATTTTCCTTTTCTTTTAGGCTATTATCTAAATGTTCAATAGCAATTTTTACCAAATTTATTTGTTCTGAAATATAATTCTTATTGTCTCTATTTGCTATATGTTCTGGTGCTTTAGGAAGCATGCCAGAATATTTCGCTTCTTGAAGTAAGAGACCTATACGAAATCTTTTGAGATTCTTATGCATTTCCTTATAAATAGTATTGTGTTGTATATTATCACGTAAAGCCAATTTCTCTATTTGTAATTGTACGTTGTTTAATAGCTGTTTGTGATCGGCTATTTCAAACCGTTCTAATCGTACCAAATCACTTAATTTATGTGTGGTTTTATGATAGTTTTTCAATATTTCTATATATTTTTTTGATTCAGTGTTCATATGTTTTATTGCTAATAATGAATGTATATAATCAAGTTCTCTAATGAGCAGATTAAATTTCTCGTTATACTTGGCTTCATCTTTACTGGTTGAGCGAAGAGATAATTTTCGGATGTCCGAGATAAAATTCTTGATAAATTCACTATCGTTTCTTGTTTGAGCATCATGTATTTCTTCCAATTTTCTACATATTTCCAGTAGTTCTTGTTGTTTTTGTTCTATATCGTTATGCAATGCCGCACTATCTTTACGCGAATAGTTTTCTTCCCAACGTAAAATGGCAGCTTTTAATTCTGGCATATTTTCACATAATTGATTTAATTGACTTCGCTGCATCAATAAATCGTTAGCAAGTGATTTATCACTTTGTCCTGATTCGATGAATCTCAAATTTATATTATGAATGATTTTAATGATTGGCAGAATTTGCTGTTGCCACGCTGGGTCAGTTTGTGTCAGATCAGTTTGCAATATTGATTTCTTACTGGCCACATCACTAAATGCGCCTTTAGCAATTAATCCCATTAAATGCGCGATTATAAATGGATCTTGTATTTGTAATCCATATGCGCCAGGATCATTTTGCGTTGAATTTAATGCGCTAGGAGAGAGATAAATTAACTGCATAATAATATTTTTAAATATGACACTGTCATTTTCTTGGGTAGGATCAGGATAGCTACCATATTGTTCAGCAAAAATAACAATGGCATCTTTATAAATAGTTAATAAGCCAGTACGATCTTTAGCGCTTTTACAACCATAGCTGTTAATAAAATCTCCCGCCTGCATAATGGTATGCATGAGGGCTATCATCAACAATGCATTTTCCTTGAATTTATAGTTTATAGCGGGATCTTCATCAAACAGCATACGTTGTACATTGATATATGCTAATCCCAATAATAATTGTTGTTTTAATTTGAAATTTTCTGGCATTGAAAAATATTCAGCATGAGTTTTTAGCAAATTATCAATTCTTTCATAATTAATTTGCAAGAAACCAGCCATATCTGTGGAAATATCGCCGTATTCTACTTTTTGTTTTCTAAATTTATTACATGCTTGATAATGTTTCTTGTATATTTGAAAAATGGCTTGATTTAATGAATTGATATTTTGGATGTGCTCTTTATAGGAGTGAATATTATTGTCATCGGTAGGATTTTCTTTCAATTTTTGTATCACTTTAACAACCTGTTCATTTTCATAGGTTAATTTAGCTTTTAAGCTAACCAATTGTTGTTTTGTAGATTGCAATTCTTTATTAAGTTCATCTTGATTGATGTAATCGTCGAACCAAATTAGCGTCTTTTTAAGCATTTCACGACATTGTCCTATTTGTGTTCGCAAATTCTCGGGTAAAACATTCTTTATATCATTATCAAGCAACCATCTAGTTTTAAGCAGTTTATTGGCTTCCTCTAAGTATTTAAAACCACCCTCCGCATTAATATTATCTTGATCCTCAGAAATTAAATTGTGTTGCAATTCTCTATTGATATTGGCAGGTACATTAAAGTGAATGATGTTCGGCTTCACATAAATAGTTCTTTTAACACCATTATTCAGTTCGATATGTAATGTTAATGTTCTATCGTGATATAACATTAGTGCTTCATGATGTTCCAATACCATTTGTAATTCATCAGGAATGAGATCAAACATATCCAATATTTTTCCGAGATGTTCAGCATATGGAGATAATAAAGTTGAAGAAAATATATCAATTTGTAGTGGATGATCTTCAGATAAATAATTTTCAACATTCAAATTTGATTCGGTAATTTTTTCAACGGCTGAAACTTGTAATAATTCTTTCGCATTGGCTGCATTAAGACACTTTCTTTTAATCTCATTCTCTTCGCCAAAAGAGGATATTGCACCCAAGCGCATTGCGCTACCCATTTTGATTAACTGATCATCAATTTTAACAAATCTATCTTCTCTCACTAAATTACGGTTTCCTTCATTGGTAATATTACTGGGTGTTGTGACGGATGTAATAGTGGATAAGCAAGATATTAATTGTGTGGGTCTTTGAGCGATATCTAGATCTATAAAGTTAACGAGATTAGATCGACCCTGGCTTTTAAAAATTTCAGTTTCTTTTTTTCGTAAGTCTTTACTATTAAATTTAGGATATTGAGTTTTTATAATATTAATAAGCCCGGTACAAAGCTGATTTAAGAGATAAAGCGCTCTTCCATAAATAGGTTTAAAGTAGTCTTGAAGGGCTTTCTGATCTTCAAGCACTCCTCTCATTTTGTCAGGATCAATATGACAGGTATCTTTAATTTGTCTTGCAAAGTTATCCCAAAGCGACATTAACTCTGGTGGTAATTTTCCTTTAGGCAGACCCAATAAAGATAACGCGGCGTCAAAAATGGAGCGGCCACGGTCAATAAAATGGCTTGTTTGAGGCCCAATTTTTGTATTTGCATCAAACGTTCTCACTTCTGTAAAGCCATTATTGCCAACAACAATTAAACCATCTTTCTTACTAAATTTAAGTGGGAGGTCTGCGCTTTCTGTGGTTAATGACCGTTTATTCATTAAGGTCATCAGTGCATGAAGTTGCAGTATCATAGTATTAGCTGGCGGGGGCGGTAAATGCTTAACAATAACTGCCTTACCTCTTGATCTTTGTGCTTCATTTTCAGATTCATTTAACATTTTGTCATTGGGTCGCATAAAACTTTTTACTCATAAGATTTTATTCGTCATAATATATTTATAGCGTACTATTAGCTTTTATGACGAATTCACTACAAAAATGACTAAATTGATGTTAAAAAATCAAACAGAAGCTTCTTAAAAGACAAAGATGTTTAACTAACCATTTACTATCGATTCATTGAATTGGAGGCAAAATATGCTAAATGTTGAAAATGAAATTAAAGATCAAGTTGCCGTCCGTATTAAACAATTGTTACTCGACGACAATGTGAAACAGTACAGAGACTATGAAACTTTTAACTCAAACAGCAATCACCACTATCAATTTTTAATCTGGAAATTACAACCAGAAAATTTAGAAAAATTCAGTAATGAAATTCAAGATTTAGTAGAAAATAAAGGCCATCAGTGTATCCCTGGCGCTTGGGATATAACAACTTATAATCCCGAGCATAAAACGGGTTATAAAGTTGTAGCTCTTTATAAACCATGATATTTAAATATATTTTGAATTGTAACTTATTTAAAATCAGCAAAGAGGGTAGAGATGGTTTAATGTTAATTTGAGTGACATTTTATATCATTATCAGCAAAACCAATTTACAAATTATGGTATTTTGTTATAATTTAAATATGGTTCTTTGCCTATCGGCTTGGAACGTACAGAGGCTTAGATCGCTGAGCCAGCATAGCGAATCAGCGATCAATCCATTCTAAACTGTCCCACTTCGGCGAATTTCTTATTTTATCAATACTATTATCAGCAACATATGCTGTAATAAAACCAGCACTTCTTAACTTGGTTTTTGGATTCTGTGAATTCACAGCAATAACCACGACAAAGTTCTCATATAAAATACATACACGCCTACTGTTATCATAGTGCTTTGACCCTTTGTTCCAGCCTTTATATAGCTCTGCATTAGGATTTTCAATGGTCATTCTGATCCAATCAATGCGTTCCGCCCTTGTTCTAGAAAAAATATCTTTTTTGCCATCATGACTTGATGATTCATAAAATGCATGCTCAAAATTCGTTTTTTTAAAAAATACTCTAATGTTGTCGAATGTGTATATTTTTCCTCGACAATAAAATTTTTCATAGTGGTTTTTATATTCTAAGACTGTTTCATAACTAATGAGAGGAGGTAATATCATTACCAACCTCCTTCAAGATGAATCTTGAAAATATTGAATTTTTGTTCATTTAATGGCGTTGGCGTTAAATTAAAATGCAAAGCTTGTTCCATGTGTTCAATAATCTCTAATTTCGTACCACTAGTTATTTTCTTATTGAATTTAGCAGCGACTAATCCTAATAAAAAATCGGTCAATTGTATTAGCGCTACCTCATGCGATGGCAACGCTTGTATGAATTTCACTTCCGAAGTTAGATTTGCCTTTCTAAGGCATTGCAGTAGAGTTTTTAACCGAAATGGATCGCGGTTGGTTTTAATATCACAAAATATTTTATACGTATTAAAATCGAATATCCAATGATGTAATAATTGATAATAAAATTTATAAAAACCAAGTTCTTTATCGTTATCATGCAAAGACATGTCAATATCACTTGCTTTAATTACAATACATCTAAATCTCAATCTGTCTTTGTGGGCGATAAAAAGATCTATTAATTCCAAATAAAAATTCTTTTTTGAAGGAGAAACTTTACTCCATTTTATTTCTCCCCATGCTGAATGTTTTTGTCTCAATTTGCTAATTGCATTTTTTATTTCCAGTCTTAGGGAGGTTTGCAACCATAAACTACCAATTAAAAAAAATTGGTTAGTATCTTTCTTTGATAGCAAATCTTGGTGGCTTTCGTCACAATAAACTTCAAAATCCATAATATTTACCTGCCATCACTATAATTTCATGAAATATTTTTTATATTTATAAATTTTTAATTATACAGTTGGATTTCATTTATGGCTATAGTATTTAAGGGTTTATTAAATTAATTTCGTAGTAAATAAATTATTTATTCAAAAACATTATAAGTTGGTTATTATCATATTTTATCATTGTTTTGATCGGAGGCATGTGAAGTAGCGGGGTAACATATTATCGAATTATCTAAATAAATATATTTGAAAATCATTTTGATAAGCGTTAATAATCTGATATGCAGATGATCGAGTAATTATTATTTTGTTTTATCATTTTTATGTTTCCCTAATAGCAAGTAATTCTTCTTCTGGAATATTTAATTTTAATCGCCATTTAGCGGTATGCTTACCTTCTGATGCCAAATCTGGATCAAGAAGTTGATAAGTATTAGACAAGGTTGTTTGTAAAAAATCTAGATGGATTCGTTCACCAATTTTGTAAATATCCATTAAATATCCTAGTCTTCTATTCACGGCGCCAACGCCAAGTTTCGTTGCGTAATCGATGAGTTTTTGTGGATTTATAAACGCTCGTTTGATTGAAAATGCTTTTGCCACTTCCGAAAATCCGCCGCAGTAATCGGGTTGTTTTAATCCATCTATTAAAGTACGTTTTAGATCGCTTGCATGGATTTTTTCATTTTTATCTACCCATATATCGGTAATGCCAAAGAGATGTTCTTATTTGCAGCGGATGAATTTAAATTCAGTTCCTTGAGTTGTTAGTGGTCGTCTCATGCGTGGTGAGCTTACATATACGGTGAAGTTTTGTTGTGTTGACATTTGATGCAAATCGAATGCAGAACCATGAGAAAGATAATACTCGTGCATTAATTTATTATTGCCAATTTGAATTAATTCTCGCGCAACGATATTGTCCATAGAGATCTAAAAAGTTTAAATGTTTTAGTCACTCATAATTGGTTAACTAAATTATGTGATTTTGGTTTATCACGCGTTAAGCAAGAATCTAAAAGAGCATTAACAACTGTAAACCAAGCGGTAGGCACATTGCCGTGGATGGCGCCTGAATTATTCACTAAAAAACCTGAATTTACTTTCAAAGCGGATATTTATAGTGTGGGTATGATTTTCTGGGAAATTGTTACTGGAAAAATCCCTTGGGAAACGACAGAACCAGGCGTAATTATGGCGTTTGTCATGACCGGCCAAAGAGAAGAACTACCTCCTCCATCTGATACGCCCCAATTAAAATCAATTGCAAAATTAATAGAATTTTGTTGGAAACAAAATCCAGAAGAAAGACCAACAATTAATAATGTCATTGAAACTATCGAACAATGCCGGTCGTTAAAATCATGATTAATTGCGTGATAATAATGAATTAAGAAAAATATTAATTTTTAGAAGTTATATTTTCAGTATCAGCAGGAATGCCAATAAATTGTATTATTGCTTCAATGATCTGCATCATATTAATCGGTTTGGTAAGATAAGTTTGAAAACCCGCAGCTAAAGCTATTTCCAGATGTTCTTGATTAGCATGTGCAGTCAGTGCGATGGCAGGTACCTCATTCCAATCCATTTGTTTTTCGATGATACGAATTTTGCGAATCAGGCTATAACCATCTTCATCGGGCATGGCAATATCACTGATAATAATATCTGGTTTTATATTTTGATAAATATGTAATGCTTCTTTAACAGAATATGCTAAATAGATTTGTGCATCGAATGAAGAAATAACATATGCAATCGCATCACCTGTATGTGGTTGGTCATCAACATATAATATTTTAATATTTTTAAGAGATGAGAATTTATTATTGGAAAGATAACTTAATGGTAGAGTCATCGGAAAATCTAGTTGCTCAAAAAAGTGATTTTTAAGTATTGGTAATGTAACCGTAAATCTTGTCCCTTGATTTTCACCGGGGCTATCAGCATCTATGGCGCCACCTTGTAATTCAAGTAAACTTTTTACTATGGCTAATCCAATGCCTAGTCCGCCATGTCTGCGTGTAGTGGAAGCATCCGCTTGACTGAATCGATCAAAAATATATGGTAAAAATTCAGGTTTAACTCCTTTTCCCGTATCTGAAAAGCTAATAATTACTTTGTCAGCGGATAAAGAAATACCAATTTCAATACATCCTTTCGCTGGGGTAAATTTTATTGCGTTAGATAATATATTCCAAAAGATTTGCTGCAAACGTGATCGGTCTGAGTTTACAAAAACAATATCGAAAGCAATATTTTCTTTAATCGTGATTAATTTTTTTTCTGCGGATGGTTTAATTGTCGCAATAGTTTTCAGTAAAGTATCAATAAGATTTATGTTCTTTAATTCAATTGATAATTTTCCTAGGCTTATTTTAGAGATATCAAGAAGATCGTTTATTAATTGGTTTTGAGCTAATGCACATTCTTCTATAGTGATTAATCCATGATGAATTCGCTTGAGATCACTATTGCCACTTTTCAGCAATTGCGCCCAAAGCAAAATTACAGACAATGGCGTTCTTAATTCATGTGACAAAGTGGCAAGAAACAAATCTTTTGCTTGATTGGCTCTCTCCGCTTCTTCTTTTGCTATACGTAATACCTCTTTTTCTACGACAAGTTTGTTGCGTGAAACCACTTTTAAGTGTGTTTCTATGCGGATTAAAACTTCTCGCGCTGAGAAGGGTTTAATCAAATAATCATCAGCGCCCGCTTCCAATCCTTCTACGCTGGCTTCTTCGCCAGCACGGGCTGATAGAAAAATAACAGGGATATTTTTCAATTGAGCATCTGCACGGATATTTTTTAATAAATTTATGCCATCTAAAATGGGCATCATAATATCAGTAAGAATTAAATCAAATGGCGATTGTTGCAGCATTGATAGTGCTTCTTGACCATTGGTAGCAAGTTTCACATTCCAGTGCGGTGATATTAATTGTGATAAATATTGCCGCATATCAGCGTTATCATCCACAACTAAAATTTTTGCATTTGGAAATTCACTGGGTACAACAACAGAATTATTAGGAGGAATCATTTCTACAGGTGAAGGTAACCAACTTAACGATTCTTCGACAAAAATTGAAGCATGAATATTTGTGGAGGGTAAGTTTGAGGATTTTTTAATTTGTTCAACGGGAAGATGCGCATTACCAAAGGGGATAACTATTTCAAAAGTAGTTCCAACATCCAATTGACTCGTAACGCTAATTTGTCCCCCATGAAGATTTACTAATTCTCGTACTAATGATAATCCTATGCCTGAACCTTCGAATGTTCTTGAGCGAGTATTTTCAACGCGATGAAATCTATCAAAAATAGCGGTTAATTCTTTTTCAGCGATACCAATGCCAGTGTCTTGAATAATTAATTTAGCGTTATTATTTTCAGCGGTCAGCGTTACAGTAATTTTTCCTTCAAAAGTAAATTTAAATGCATTTGAAAGTAAATTAAGAATAATTTTTTCCCACATTTCTTTATCAATATAAACTGATTCAGGGAGTGCTATACAATTAACAATATAAGATAAACCGGCGCGTTCAATAGCTGCGCGAAATATACTCGCAAGATCAGTAGTTAATGCCGTCAAATCTATTGGCTCGTAGCAAGCTTGTACGCGTCCAGCTTCAATACGGGAAAAATCTAGCAAAGTATTCACCAGTTTTAATAAACGTAATGAATTGCGGTGGATTATTTGTAATTGTGGTGAAATAGTTTTATCAGAAACACTGGCCATCACATCTTCTAAAGGCCCAAGCATTAATGTCAGTGGTGTACGAAATTCATGACTGACGTTACTAAAAAATGTCGTCTTAGCACGGTCAATTTCAGCTAAAGCTTCAGCGCGTTTCTTTTCTTCCTCATAGGCTTGACCGTTGGCAATTGCGGCTGCAATCTGACTGGATACCAGTTCAAGAAAACGGCGATAGTTCTGATTAAATTGGCGAAGCGGATTTAAGCCTACTACTAAGATACACGCTTTGCCAGTTTTGCCAGTGGTTGCAATTGGCAAAGCCACGGCATGAGCTGGTGGAAATTGTCTTGTGCCAAGGGGAATATTCATTGAAATCGATTTAAGATCAGTGATAAGACATAGCTGGTTAGTTTGCATGACTTTATCAAATTGCCAAGGAGTATCTTTTTCCAGCTGAATATTTTCGGGGGCTAACTCATGTCCTCGCTCAATGCCACAAACGCTGATTAATTGAGCAACCTGTTGATCCATGTCGACAACATAGATCATGACAAAAGGAAAATCATGGCGATTGGTTTCAAATGCGACAGCGCTGAGTAAACAAGCATCTTGCCAGGTCTTTGCATCTGCGTTTTTTGTGGAAAGTTCACGGAGTAATGCCATTTGACGCTCACTTATAATCCGTTCTGTTTCTTCAGTAACGGGGCAGATGATCCCTCCTATACCCCCTTTTTCATTATCAGGAATGGGGCTATAAGAAAATGTTGCATACATTTCCTCGGGATAACCTTTGTGTTCCAAGATGATGCTTGTGACTTCATCATAGGTTCCTTCATCATGTAGTAGAGCGCGTTCGATACGCGGCAATATAAATTGATGCCAAATTTCAGGCCAAACTATCTTTGCAGGTTGTCCAAGTGCCCAAGGATGACGCTGATGAAGCAGGAGCGCATAAGCATCATTATAAAGATGAATCAGTTCATCGCCCCACCATACAAACATCGGATGACGGGCTGTAAGAGTAATGTGCACACTGACCTTGAGCGCTTCAGGCCACTGCTCAACAGGTCCTAAGGGCGTTTTTGTCCAATCGAATTCCCGCATGCGTTTGGCCATTTCACTTTTCCCAGGGAATATAGTTTCCAAGGCATTCATAGGGAAATGATTAACAGCCGTTTGCTTTTGCAGATTTGGGGGTAATATACTCATGAGTTAACCAGGTCATTTTTTAAAATGACATTCAAATTAGCGTTATGTAATTATTTATCAAGAAGCTACTTAGAATAATCCGGGATAATACTTAGGGCAACCTAATGTTTACCGGAGTTTGTATCTGATGTAAGAGATTTTTTCTTTAGAAATTGTAATTGAATGATAGTGTGGCAATAATCCATTTTTTTCTGTGGTATTAATTTATGTTAAGTTGGCAAGCTAAATTTTTGAATAAAATAGGGCCCATTGTTTTTTCCTATTATGTATTGAAATCATTTTTAATTCTTAAAATCACGAAAGAGAATTGGATTTTTTATATTCGACGGAAACTTGAAAAATGGGCGCGTCCTCCTAAACATGCGATTATTAAACCCGTACAAGTAGAGAAAATAAAAGGTTTAATTGTGAGTTATCAAGCAGTGCAATCCAATAAAATAATATTATTTTTACATGGTGGTGGATTTATCGTTGGCACACCCAAGATTTATACTGAATTGGCTTTTCATATTTCTCAAGCTACACATTGTGATGTGTTTTTATTAGATTATCGTTTAGCGCCAGAATATTCATTTCCTTGTGCAAATGATGATGCATTCAATGCTTATCAATATCTTCTACAGCAAGGATATCAACCGGAAAATATTATAATTGCAGGTGATTCTGCAGGCGGTGGTCTTACCATAGCTACTTTAATTGCAATACGTGATAACAAAATGAGTTTACCGCAATGTGCTATTTGTTTGGCGCCCTTTTTTGATTTTACTTTTTCATCACCTTCCATAATCAATAATAGAAAAAAAGATTATATGCTCAGAATTAATGAAGCTATGAAAGCCGATGTCATTAATCTCTATCTAAAAGATCACGATCTGAAAAATCCGTTGATATCACCTTTATTTGCAGATTTAACGGGATTGCCTCCACTATTAATTCAAGTGGGCAGTAATGATGTGTTGTTAGATGATTCATTACGTTTTGCTGAAAATGCAAAAAATTATCATGTTAAAATTACTTTAGAAAAGTGGGATCAAATGCCGCATGATTTTCATATGTTGGTGAGATTTTTACCTGAAGCGCAATCTGCGATTAAACAAATTGGTGACTATATTAGAAAGTTGGCTTGAATTATATAACTTATTTTGCTGAGACATTATGTTGAAAATAACTGAAATTCATTCTCTGAAGTTAAATATTCCATTAAATAAACCTATGCGTACTCGATATATTGCTTTGGAAAGTACTTATTGTTTACTATTAAAAGTGTTTACCGAGTCTGGAATTGAAGGTCAAGGATTAATTCGGGCTGCAAGTCTTGCTGATATACAAATAATGGAAAACATTATTCAAACTATTTTTTTACCATTGGTCATTGGTAAATCATTTAAATCGCCCGAACAATTTTGGCAAGCATTGTGGTTGCATAAACGTAATCATCTACAATCTAGTTTTGCTTTATACGCATTAGCGGCAATTGATATAGCGTGCTGGGATATCTATGCAAAACAGGCCAATCAGCCATTGCATAAATTATTACATGATACCAATGATTATGTTATTCCTTACGGAAACGGAGGTTGGTTATCAAATACGTTTCAAGAAACACAAAATGAAATTGCATGGTATTTAGAGCGTGGATGTCAATATTTTAAAATGCGAATTGGATCAGGAAATGATTTGCAACGATTAAAATTTATTCGCAAAACATTTGGTGACGAATTAAATTTATTAGCAGATGCCAATCAATATTATGATTTTGATTCAGCAATCGAAATGAGTAAGTATCTTGCTGATTATAATGTGTTATGGTTTGAAGAACCATTATTTAGTAGCAGCATTACAGAATTATCAAAATTAGCGCAATTAAGTCCTGTGCCAATTGCAACAGGAGAAAATATGAATTCACATTGGCAAATTCAAGATGTCTGTGAATTAAAGGCGGCACAAATTATACAGCCAGATGTAATTTATCAAGGCGGCATTACAGAATTTATTCGTAGTGCAGAAATAATTAATAACGCTAATTTATCTATGGGTGCTCATTTATTTCATGAATTGTCAGCTAGTCTAGCTGGTTTATGCAAAAAACATTATGTTGAGCATATCGATTTTTTCCCTGACGATTTGTTTACCAATGATTTTTCTATCAGAGACGGCAAAATTATGTTGCCACAAACCCCAGGGCATGGGGTTACAGTATCGTCACAGGTGATAGAAAAATATATAATAAATTGATACAACATTTTTTATATGAAAACTACTGTTAAGAGTAGAACGAAGTACATAATATTAAATTGAGAAACCATTTTGATTATTGCAATTTTGGGGGAGACATGCCAGTAAATCCATCTGAATTAAAATTTTTTGATTATTTGGCAGAGGAATCTGCAAAAAATCCACTAAAACCATTTGATGAAAGAACCATTGAAGAATTTAGAGAGGCTGGTGATCTTTTTAATCAGTTTACAGGTCCGTATGCAGATGTGGATTATGAAGATATTACTATTAGAGCAAGGGATGGATATGCAATACCGGTTAGAATATTTAACTCAGAATTAACTCAAATATCGCCTATATTGGTGATGTATCCAGGCTGTGGGTATGTGGGAAATTTATATAAAGCCAATGCGGTTGCCTGTTCACGTATTGCAAAATACGCTGGAATCAAAGTGGCATTAGTGTATTATCGATTAACGCCAGAATATCCTTTGCCCACGCCGATATATGATGGATTTGATGCTACAAAATATTTATCAATAAATGCTGAACGATTATCTATAAATCCCGAAAAAATTATTATTGGAGGTTTAAGTTCTGGTGCGCATTGTGCAGCAGTTATTTCTTCATTAGCTAGAAATGACCAACAATTAAAAATATCTCAGCAAATTTTAATTAATGGCGTTTATGATTTAGCTAAGACGCATTCCGATTATGCAGAATATGAAAAATATGATCAATTAATGGCGCGCGCAGGTTTGGATTACGTGGTGAATAATTATTGGGGTATTAATAAGCAATTTAAAAATCCATTATTTTCGCCTTATCATGAAGATAATTTATCACAAATTCCACAGACAACTATTATAGTTGGCGAATATGATGGATTGCGAAGTGATTCTGAAGCCTATTATGTCCAATTAAAAAACGCTGGTGTTACAGTCAATAAAATTGTATTAACAGGACAAACACATTGTCCATTAATTATGCGTGAAGTGATGACGGATGGTGATGATCCTGCCCAAGTCATTGCAGATGTCATTAACCAATCATTATAAGTTTTAGATATTTATTTAATTTCATTCGAGGAGATCATTATGTTATGGAATATGAATATTTTGGCAATTATTGTTGCAGCATTATCAGCTTTTGTACTGGGTGGAATTTGGTACTCACCATTACTGTTTGTGAATGTATGGTGTAGATAAGCGGGTATTGTTAACGATGCAACTAAAAAAGCACACAAGCCATTTGTTTTTGTTGTTGCGATTTTATTATCGTTTATTGCAGTAATCGCTTTTGCTAAATTTCTTGGGCCAACGCCTACATTCAAATATGCTGTTTTATGGGGAATGATCATTGGTGTTTTTTTTGTGGCAACATCTTTTGGAATTAATTATCTCTTTGCAGGAAGAAGTTTGAAATTATTTTTAATTGATGGCATTTATCATATTTTGCAGTTTACATTATATGGCGCTATTCTTGGGTTGTGGCATTAAAAATTTTGAAATTGAATTCATTTGTTAAGAATTGCTTAAGAAAACTGAGATATAATACGCGCTTTGATGCAGTAATAATTGGGCTCCAATTATATTGACATTTTTTATATCGTATTTTTGACACATTCCTTAATGATAAAGTACGTCGTAAGAGACCCAGATTATTACTGAAAATTTATTTATTCAAAGCGTAATAGTGAGGTTTTTTATGCGAAATTTTTTATTTGGTGGTGTGAGTACTTCTGAAGATAATCCATCTAGTTTGTCATCTCTTGCACAATTTATGGGCCAATCACGACCGATTGAACTAGCCAATAATACTATTTTGAGTGATATTAAAAAGAGTCTTCAGGTAAACATTGAACAACACAAACGTATTTTCCCTCAAAGTAAAATTTCAGAAAAATTAGCCCCAATTTATAAAACCTTGGAAGAGCTTCCAAGTGTTCTATCTCATGACAGACAGATTGATGATCCTCTATTTGATGCGCTTTTAGAAAAGTTCAGAGAGCAAGGTTATCATGCACTTGCGAAGCAACTTGAAACGGCTTATTTAAAACACAAACCAAAAGCGATGTTATTAGTTTGGTTAAGTTCAGTTGCGTGTAAGTTGGAAAAATTATTACCAATAGCAAAAGAGTTAAAGGGTACCATTGCTTTTATTGAAACATATATTAAACATGCTGACGCAGCATTACGTAAAGAAGTGATTAGTGATTATCAAAATATTGAGCAATTATTAAATGATGAAAACTTAGCCGGTGTAGATAAGCAGATATTCGATACGTTTAAATCTATTTTTGATGAAGCTTATCCTAGTACAAATTGGCACCAAAGAAGGCATGCACAACAAGAAATTGATAAAATCAATGAAAAATTGGAGCGTGAGTTTAGTGGCAATAGAGAAATTGTTCAGCCGCTTTCACCACCTCAGCTACACGGTGAAGCAAAAGAAATAGAAGTTATACGTGAAGCAATTGATAATCGATCTGCTAATGAGAATAATTCTTTTATTAAAAAAGTAGTTAGGCGGGTGTTGAGTAGCAATTCCTATTTGAGTTGTACTATTAATCCACCAGTTACTGTTATTGAATCAGCAAAACCTGTTGTGGAAAATATGCATAATCCATCGGCAGTAAGTTGTGCTAGCATCGCTGATAATGTCATTTTTCCTGCGATGAAAAAATCATATCGCCTTCCTCTATTGGGTATTCCAATTCCTGGTTTGAAAGATCAAATTGCTGAGAATAATAGACAAATGGATATTGCCGATCTTCATTTAATTATACAAAGAGAAACAGATGAAATTGATTTAGATGTGACACGTTATCGTACTGATAGAATAGGTCGTGAGGGACAATCAATTAATGTATTTCGCTTGCATTTTACGCGGAAGAATAGACCGCAAAATAATGACAAGATTCAAGTTATTCTTGGACATGGTAACGGAGGCGGAGCAGCAGGAACCTGTCAGTATGGTGTACAACTTATGACGCAATTTTTAAATGAACATCCTGAAGTGGATGGCGCTGTGTGTGAAATATTTGATTATCCTGGTTCAGCTGCAAGTGGTGGTACTTATGCAACAATAGATGAGCTTGGACAAGATACCACTTATTTGTTAGTAAAAAATATGTTGGAAAGTGGTATACCTGCCAGTCGAATATTTATATGTGTACATTCATTGGGCGGTTTAATCAGTTTGACTGCGCTAAAAAAATTAAAAAATGATGATATGTTGCCAATTTATTACAGCAGTAGTTCATTAGACAAACCTTCTAAATTTTTAGGAAATTCTATCGGAGCAAATATTTTAGGCAGCCTAGTGTTAGGGCATTGGAATATCACTGGCAGTGAAATATTTGATGCATATCCAGAAAATCGACGTTTTAGTGCACATAATTTTGATGATGGCGTAATACCATTACATGCCAGTTTATTATTAGCATTGAATAAAAATAAAGAATTACTGATTTATGCTGAAATGCTAAGTAATCGTGTTGCGATTGAAGCGGCGATTGATGCTTTAACAACTGAAAAAAATGAGTGTGCGAGAAAAATATCTTATGCGAGACAAGCATTAGATTATTTAAAAGATAATGAAGAAACATTGGCTAGGCGCCAAGGATTTCAGAAAGAGATTGAAAAACACACTAAAGATTTAGTTGTTATTGAGACTAAATTAAATAAAGCGAATGCTCAATTAGAATCGCTGCGAAGTAAAGAAGAATGCGTAACCGCAATTAGAAACTTTATGAGAGGCACAAATTGTGAAGGAAAGCTTTTTGATACAGGTAATCATGGAATGCAATCAGAAGATATTAAACAAACGATGCTGTATGTTGTTCGCAATCGTGAGACGCTGCAATTGGAGGAAGATAAAAAAATATTTGATCAAGTGCTAGCTAAAATTAATGAATATTTTGCTATGCGCAAGAGCAGCAATGACTTTTTTGTTGATAATTTATATATTAATGCAGATAGAGCATTCCATAAACGTATTAAAGATTTAGGTAATGAATTAAGATCCGCATTCAATGCTAATTTTGTTGGTAAAAAATTACGTATATTAGTAGGCGCTTTATATCAGGAATATAAAAACTGTGATGCTAAAGCTTTAGCGAAAGATGTTTTAACTGAATTATTTTCAGGTCAACGAATAGGATATATAATAATGTCTGAGCAATTTGGCGAAGAATGTAGGCAGAATTATTTAGTTCCGTTTGAAAATGCTGTGGCATCAAAAAATAATAGAGCATTAAAATCGTAATCGAAAAGTACGCATTTTTTCCTTCTCCCGCAAGCGGGAGAAGGAAAAAAAATATAAGTTTTATTTAAAAGGATTTAAATTGAATATGAGCGATTTAATAGCAAAACCCCAATTATCTGATTCCAAAGATTGTCCCGCAGCTTCTCTAAAACCCATCCGTAAAAAAATTCCTACTCATCATGCATTAATTGGTGACAATTTAACAATTCGTCGCGCATTGCCCCATCATGAACGACGTATGATTGGCGCTTGGTGTTTCTTTGATCATTTTGGACCATTTGATTTAACAAAGGGTAAAGGAATTAATGTCGCGCCACATCCGCATATGGGTTTGCAAACATTTACCTGGACTTTACAAGGTGAAATATTACACAGAGATAGTCTTGGATCTGTGCAAGTTATTAAACCTGGAGAAGTCAATTTAATGACAGCGGGTAATGGAATTTCTCATTCTGAAAATTCTTTACCTGATACTACAATTCATGGCGTGCAATTATGGATTGCGCTACCTGATGCTCTCAGAAATATGCAAGCTGATTTTGTACATTATCCAAAAATGCCCACGCTTAATCATGACGGATTATTTATTACTGTGTTAGCGGGTGAATATTTTGGATACCAAGCACCTACACATATTCACACACCATTAATAGGTTTAGATTTAAATGCTAAAGAAAATGCGATAACCACTTTACCGTTAAATCCAAAATTTGAGTATGGTATTTTGCCATTAATAGGCGATATCGAGATAGAAGGTGAAATCACTGATATTGAAACTTTACTCTATTTAGGTTGTGGTCGCACTGAATTATCGATGCAAATTAAAAAAGGGGCTCGAATTTTAATTATTGGTGGTGAGCCTTTTAATGAAGAAATTTTAATTTGGTGGAATTTTGTGGCACGCACTAAACAAGAAATTATTGAAGCAACAAAAGCGTGGAATAATCAAACACGATTTGGTGTAGTGAAAGATTATCCCGGAGAAAGATTAATTGCGCCGGAAATGCCGAAATAAAAAAATAAACAATCGTAGGGTGGATTAGCGCTATGAGAGATTATTTAACGTGTCTATTGTGGCATGTACTTTAAATAATTAGTCGTCCCTGAATAATTCAATATTTTGAATTATTCAGACCAAAAGGCCAATTCTGGAAATTCAGGATTCCAAATACACAATATAATTTTGAGCCAAAAAATCTTGAGCCTCCTCAAGAT
>JAJYDF010000007.1 GCA_021777765.1 Pseudomonadota bacterium
TTGGAGAAATTGAAGAATATGATGGCTATGGCAAATTTGCTTGGATTATGGATCCAGAAGGAAATAAAATTGAATTGTGGGAACCTGTAATTAAATAATCAAAATCGCTAAAAAAAATTTATTGACACAAATAGGAGAAGACAAAATGATACGAGTGCTGTTGCTGGGTGATGGTGTTACAGGAAAAACGTCTGTAGTAAAGCGTTTTCAAAATTTAAATCATGACGGATTCCCAACCGCTTGGGACGAGTATAATTTAGTAGTGCCTCACAATAATAAGTCTACATCGCTAATAGTGACTGATTTTTCGGGATGTGAAAACTACGATAGAATGCGTTTAGAGTCTTATTCAAATTCTGATATTTTCTTAATATTTTTTTCGGTCGTAAACCCAACGAATATTGATAACATTAAAAGCAAATGGTACCCAGAACTTCGGCAGTTACAACCCAAAAAGCCTATTATTCTTGTTGGAACGAAAATAGATCTGCGTGATACTCAAGATGCATCTGCTAAGTTCGGTAATAAAATAATCACAAGGTTACAAGGCCAAAAATTAGCAAGAGATATTGGTGCAATATCCTATTTAGAGTGCTCTAGTGAAACAGGACAGGGAATTAAGGAAGTTTTTGAAAACGTAGTATTTTCTTACGAGGATCCTAATTCAAATTTAACTAATGTAAATGAGCCGAGTGGATTTAGTTTACGCAATCTTATTCCCAGTTTCTTGTTAAGTCCTCCTAAGCCTAAAGTTGACGAGCCTGTCGGGCCTCAAGTGGAGGATGATTCTGATCCAAATAATAGTCCTCATAACGCATTATAATGTACGCTATTTATTAAAATTAGATAGAATTTTTTAGGCTTTTTTGTACATGAGCAAATACAGGATTCTGGTTTGATTTGCTCATGCGTAAACCCACCTTTTTGCGTTCATAAAAAAATCCCGAATGGTTACTGTTCCACTTAAAAAGCGGCTATTTAGAGCCGCTTTTTAATACTTATCTTTGAAATATAAAATGATTAACAAAGAATTATATTAATTAAAATCGATTTTTGAAGTCTGATACCAACTCATTTTACATCCTATCGTTTTGCATTATTGTTAGACTACCAAATTTAATCCTAAAAATGTTATCACTTTGTAAGTTTAATTCTTACAACTATAAGAAATAATCACATATTATCGAAACTATTTTTAATGTTAAATTACTTTGTAAAGTTAATTATTTTGGATAAAGGCGAGATAATTTATGAATCGCAAACTAGCTTCAATCAGAGCAATTACAGAAGTAAAACCAATTACTGGCGCGATAAAATAATTTTATAAAATTTGACTCAGCTACAGGTTTATGAGTAAAGAAAAAATGGAACGTTATGAGCACAGAATTAATCCTAAGCAAAACGGAATTACAAAATAAAATTTATTTCATTCGTGGTTTACAGGTCATGTTAGATCGAGATCTTGCAGAACTCTATGCTGTAAAACCTATTCGTCTTCGCGAACAGATCAAACGCAACAGCAAACGCTTCCCTGAGGACTTCATGTTTCAACTGAGAGATGATGAGGTCGAGTACTTGGTATCGCAAAATGCGATACCTTCCAGAAAGCATCTTGGCGGAACATTACACTATGTCTTTACAGAACAAGGGGTCGCTGGTATATCAGGAGTGCTAACGAGTGATCGAGCTATTGCTGTTAATATCAGCATTATGCGTACCTTTGTGGAAATGCGTTGTTTCATTACCGCTAATGGAGGACTTTTTCAACGGTTGGAGAGTTTGGAAAAGCGTCAAATTGTTCATGAGATCAAAACCACTGAACAATTCGAGAGAATTTTTGATGCTCTTGGAAATAAAAACTCCACGTATATTCAAGGTGTATTTTTTAATGGTCAGATCTTTGATGCCTACCTCTTTATCAACGATTTGTTTCGACAAGCAAAATGTTCAATTATTCTTATAGACAATTACATCGATGATAGTGTGCTGATGCAGTTGGCTAAACGTCCCAATGGTGTTAGCGCAACTATCTTAACTAAATCAATCAGCAAACAACTTACTCAAGACTTGAAGAAATATAATGCCCAATATCCACCAATTATTGTGCGTGAATTTGATCAAAGCCATGATCGCTTTCTAATTATTGATAATGAAACGGTATACCATATTGGCGCATCGCTTAAAGATTTAGGCAAGAAGTGGTTTGCTTTATCGCGCATGGACGCCTCAGCTTTCACCAACATGGAGCGAATTGACTTCTTGTTGAAGAAGCAGATTGGCCAAATTTAATTGAATACTGTTAAACGTAAAAGGCAATATTCTGCCAAAAAAAAACATCGTTTTGCATTATTGCTAGACTCCCAAATTTACTCCTAGAATTGTTATCACTTTGTAAGTTTAATTCTTACAATTATAAGAAATAATTACATATTATCGAAACTATTTTTAATGTTAAATTACTTTTTCAGTTTAATTATTTTAGATAATGGTGAGATAATTTATGAATCGCAAACTCGCTTCAATCAGAGCAATTACAGAAGTAAAACCAATTATTGGCGCGGATAATATAGAGATGATTAAAGTTGATGGTTGGACTTGCGTATCAAAAAAAGGCGAATTCATAGTAGGCCAACAATGCATTTATTTCGAGATTGATTCTTTTTTGCCTATTAAACCAGAGTTTGAGTTTTTGCGAAAAACTTCATATAGAAAAATGGGCGATCAAGAAGGGTTTCGATTGAAAACGATTAAATTAAAAGGCGTATTATCACAAGGATTGGCCCTACCTGTAACTATTTTAGAAAATTATCAACAATATGTATTAGGTGATGATGTCACTGATTTATTGGGCGTTGTTAAATATGAACCACCTATACCAGCAGAATTACAAGGTATAGCAAAAGGAATATTTCCCTCTTTTATTTGTAAAACAGATCAAGAAAGAGTTCAAAATATATGGAATGAAATTCAAGATAATCAAGATTCATTTGAAGTGACATTAAAGCTCGATGGTTCGAGTTGTACCTATTATTATCATAATGGACAATTTGGAGTTTGTTATCGTAACTTAGAAATCTTGGAAAGTGAGACCAATACGCTATGGAAAATTGCCAAAAAATATAACATTGAGCAAATGTTGTCTAATTATGGTCAGAATATCGCTATCCAAGGTGAGATCATTGGTGAGGGTGTGCAAAAAAATCCTGAAAAAATAAAGGGGCAGGATTTTTATTTATTTGATATTTGGTGCATTTCTCGAAGACAATATTTATCTCCTCAAGATCGCTATGATATACACAAGAAATATTTTGCTGATTTAAAACATATACCGATTATTGATACACATCGATATTTAAGCACATACAAATCCATTGAAGATATTTTGATTGCAGCAAATGGGACATCGATGAACAGCTCGATACGCGAAGGCATTGTGTTTCGGTCAAATAAATCAGGACTCACTTTCAAAGTGATTTCAAATCAATATTTACTTGAAGAAAAATAAAAACAATAATTATTCTAAAATCCACCTTTTTAAGTTAAGGAATTGAAAATGCCAAAACAAAAAATATCAACAATAATTGTTCAAGGTACTGATATCAGTATTCTTACAAAAGCTGATCTCGATTATGTCTCTCTAACTGATATGGTTAGAAATTTTGATGGTGGTTCAGCTCTGATAGAGCAATGGTTAAAAAATAAAGATACAGTCTTATTTCTTGGGGTTTGGGAACGAACCAATAACCCAGATTCTAATTCCCTCGAATTCGAGGGAATTAGAAATCAAGCAGGTCGCAACAGCTTCTATCTATCATCTAAAAAATGGATTGATGCAACTCAAGCGCATAGATACATTCGTAATAATTATTTTGTTAGAAATCAATTTTCTTTTCATGATTCAGCAACCAACTTTTTCGATGGATGCCACCACCATATCCGCCTATATTTCCGTTTAAATTAATCACGCGATGACAGGGTATGACAATAGCAAGTTGATTAGCGCCATTTGCTGTGGCAACAGCACGAAAGGCATTATCATTACCAACAGCGTGCGCTAAATCAGAATAGGATCGTGTTTGCCCAAATGGAATTAATTTTAATTCATCCCAAACGCGTTGCTGAAAAGGTGTTCCGACATAAAAGAGAGGCGTTTTAAATTCTGTTAATTTATTGGCAAAATAAAGCTGCAATTCTTTTTCAATGGATTTAATTGGCGCAGTTTCACCAGGAATTATTGCTAATTTGACTTTTTTTCTTAATCGTTCCACTTCTCGTTCTAAACCGCGACGATCGACAAATTCTAAAAGATAAAGTGCATCATCATCTGCCACCGCAATCATTGGTCCCAATGGTGTATCAAGCCATGCGGCTTTTAATATTTGTTTATTTTTAAATTGGCTAGGTGCTGTGCCCATAATGCGAGAAAATGCATCTCTAAAACCACTGCTAGATTCATAACCAGAAGTTAATTGTGCTTCAATCACTGCTTCACCTTGTCTGATTTGTTTCATTGCTAATCCCATCCTTCTTGCTCGTGCATATTCTACAAATGTCATACCAAACCGTTTTTTAAATTGACGTCTTGCTGTTGATGCATCCACTGATAATTGCTGAAAATCACTGTTTTTCCAACGTTTTTCAGGATTATTTTCTACAGCCTCTACCAATGTTTGCACTATTTTTGAAATTTGATTGGGGTGTGATAATGGTTTACATCTTTTACAGGGTTTATAGGAAGCCAATAATGCTTGTTGCGCATTTTCAAAAAATTCACAATTGTCATATTTTGGTTTTCGCGCAGGGCATGTTGGACGACAAAATACACCAGTGGTTTTTACACCAACGTAAAATATTCCTTCATATTTCGAGTCTTTATTTAATAAAGCGCGATAATAATTTTTTCTTGATTTTAACGTGATCACCATTTTTTACACCATAACAATCATTCCCAATAAGATAAAATTATAGTGTAGAGATAAGACTGATGTCGCCGAAAATTGAGCATTGAATTTTATGCGTGATTATCATTAAATAATCTTCGACTAATATTCTTAAATTACCCTTGTGTTTCCGGAATACTCAGATAATTTTTTGTTAGAATTTTTTTCTTTAAATGCTGATCCATTTCAAAACGTATAGCATGTTGTGCAATGGCAAAGTCATAAGTAAATAACAAGGTGAAACACAACAATAATAAAAGACTAATTAAAAATGTGACTTGCGCAATCGAGCTCGCGACTTTCAATTCGAATATACCGTTACTGAATAACATGAAAATTGTGAGGCTAGTAAAGAAAATACAAGCACCTCCCATAAAAGCGGCGATGCATAAATTCCTTGATCGACGATATAATGTTTTTGCTTCTCGAATAAATAACTCTTCTTCTGCTTTACACTGCGCTGCTGGTAATGCTGATAACAACGCACGCATTCTATCGACTACTCTGGCAAATCGATTAGAAGTCACTAGACTTAAAAAGCCTACGGCGGAAATCAAAGTGACAGGTGCAATTGCTGCTTGTAAGGCAAAAATAACATTATTAGATGAAGAAATCATTTTAACTCCCGTAATAAAGTTCCTTATAATATTAAAACAAAATTAAGGAATTTTGATGTTATTGTTATATGTCTCATTGTTATGACTAAGTTTACGTATATTCATGCTTTCACCCTAATGGTAATCTATTATTTCTAATTCAATGGAGACATCACTTATGAAAGCAATAGTTGTATCACAACCCGGCGGCGCGGAACAATTGGTTTATCAAGATTATGAAACACCAACGCCTAATGACAATCAAATATTAGTTAAATTAAAAGCTATTGGAATTAATTATATTGATATTAATTTTCGCAGCGGTGCTTATAAAACAGAATTGCCATTTATTCCCGGTAAAGAAGGTTGTGGTGAAATTGTGGCGTTGGGAAAAAATGTGCAGCATTTTAAATTAGGTGATCGGGTTGCATTTTGTAATGGCAGTTCGGGTAGTTATGCTGAATATGCCACGGTGATCGCTGATCAAGCGGTGCCGGTACCACAAGGATTAAGTGATGAATTAGCTGCGGCGGCATTATTGCAGGGATTAACCGCTTATTATTTAACGCATCTCACATTTCAATTAAATAAAAATCATGGTGCATTAATTCATGCGGGTGCGGGTGGTGTGGGACAATTATTAATTCAAATGGCTAAATCTTTAGGTGCCAATGTGATAAGCACTGTGTCTACAGACACAAAAGCCGATCTCGCTAAATCTGCTGGAGCAGATCATGTTATTAATTATGCAAATAAAGAATTTGCCAATCAAGTAATGGAATTAACACAAAATAAAGGCGTTAATGTTGTATATGATGCAGTGGGTAAAGATACATTTGATCAAAGTTTAAAAAGTTTAACAACGCGTGGGATGTTAGTGTTATATGGTCAAGCCAGTGGTCCAGTTCCGCCGATTGATTTAGGTGTTTTATCAGGAAAATCTTTATATATTACTCGTCCAGTGTTATTTAATTATATTGCAACTCGTGATGAATTATTAACGCTGTCACAAGCATTGTTTGATTTTATTTTACATAAAGGATTGCGGGTGCAAATTGGGCAACGGTATGGGCTACAAGATGCGATGAAAGCGCATAAAGATTTGGAAGAACGAAGAACGGTGGGGAAATCTATTTTACTGGTTTAGGAAGAATATTACAGAGTGATTGTTGCATAAAAATCTGTGCACGGTATTATTTGCCGAAATTATAAAATGGGTTTGATGAAATATTCTAGATTGAATTATTTTTTTGTTCACCCTCATCTACCGAAGGCACCTTCTCCCACAAGTGGGAGAAGGAAAAAAATTGTGTGTGTTTTTGACAAGGAGAAACAATGTCAGGATTTAATAAAGTTGTCACTGATTATTCGTCTGCCTTAAATGGTTTAAAAGATAATATGACAATCATGGTCGGTGGATTTGGTTTATGCGGAATTCCGGAAGGATTAATTAAAACCGTTCATGAAATGGGTATTAAAGGATTAACTTGTATATCAAATAATGCCGGTGTTGATGGTTTTGGTTTGGGATTATTATTAGAAAAACGCCAAATTAAAAAAATGATTGGATCGTATGTTGGAGAAAACGCATTATTTGAACAATTATTATTAAGCGGTGAAATGGAAGTGATATTAACACCACAAGGTACGCTCGCTGAAAAAATTCGCGCTGGCGGAGCTGGTATTCCTGCATTTTATACAGCAACAGGTTATGGCACTGTTGTTGCGCAAGGAAAAGATGTCAAAGAATTTCATGGTAGAAAATATATTCTTGAACCATCACTCACTGCTGATTTTGCGCTGGTAAAAGCATGGAAAGCAGATACCATGGGTAATTTAATTTATCGTAAAACAACACGAAACTTTAATCCGATGATGGCGACTGCTGCAAAAATAACTGTTGCTGAAGTGGAGGAAATTGTGCCGGTTGGGCAATTAGATCCAGAAAATATTCATACGCCCAGTGTTTATGTTGATCGGATTATTAAAGGAACGTTTGAAAAGAGAATTGAGCAGATGACGTTAAAGAAATAATTATTATATTTTAAATTACCCTCATCCGCCTTCGGCACCTTCTCCCGCAAGCGGGAGAAGGAAAAAAAATCACAATATCATTGGCGATCATTAAATTACACTTCGCACATTATTTTATAGGAAATAAATATGCCATTAACTAAAGAACAAATTGCACAACGCATCGCGCAAGAAATACGTGATGGTTATTATGTTAATCTTGGAATTGGTATTCCCACATTGGTTGCCAATTATATTCCCGCAAACATTGAAGTCATGTTGCAATCTGAAAATGGTTTATTAGGGATGGGTGAATTCCCAACTAAAGAAACCGTTGATGCTGATTTAATTAATGCAGGTAAACAAACTGTGACGGCTGTGCCCGGCGCTGCTTATTTTTCATCGTCAGATAGTTTTGCCATGATTCGTGGTGGCCATATCGATCTCACTGTATTAGGCGCATTTGAAGTGGACCAAGAAGGCAATATCGCCTCGTGGATGATTCCCGGTAAATTAGTGAAAGGAATGGGTGGTGCCATGGATTTAGTGGCAGGCGCTAAAAATATTATCGTTGCGATGTTTCATACCAATAAAAATGAATCAAAATTGTTACAAAAATGTACTTTGCCTTTAACGGGCGTGCATTGCATTAACAAAGTCGTGACGGATTTAGCCGTATTGGAAATCAAAAACAATGCTTTTCACTTACGTGAAAGAGCGCCGGGTGTTAGTATAGCAGACATTCAAAGGGCCACTGCCGGAAAACTGATTGTTGAAGGCGAAATTCCAGAAATGCATTTTTGAGGAAATCACATGAAAAAGTTGTTACGCACCAGTATTTATTCAATCATTTTATTGTTTGGTATTAACTCAATCTGCTCTGCTGCAGATACTTATGTTGAAAATAAAGATTATCAAGCCATTCCCGCTAATTCATCAGTAATAAAACCTGTTAATGGCCAAGTCACTGTCATGGAATTTTTTAGTTTTGGTTGCCCTTGGTGTTATCGTTTTGAACCTGATTTAGAAAAATGGTTAGCCAATAAACCAGCACATATTAATTTTCAACGTGTGCCAGTCGTTTTTGAATCTGGTTGGGATGTTTATGCAAAAGCTTTCTATATCGCTAATCAATTAGGCGTTGATAATAAAATGCATATGGCGTTATTTGATGCTATACAAAAACAACAAATCGATTTATCCACCGAAAAAAATATGGAACAATTTTTTGTTAAATATGGTGTGAAACCGAAAGATTTTGAAAGTGCTTACGAATTTTCTCCAGGTATTGATGCACAACTATCCAAAGGCAGTAAATTAATGAATGATTATTTGGTTTATCAAATACCGACGATTGTTGTAGATGGTAAATATAAAATTGATGCCAGCATGACCGGTGGTGATAATCAGAAAATGATAGCAGTGACAGAATATTTAGTGCAGAAAGAGTTAAATAATAAAGGATAATTTTTTCACTGTATAATTCCGCTAGGAAATACTGTCAATGACATTTTCTAGCGGAAATTGTGATTAAAATACTGTGCTCAATTCGTTAATGTATAAAATTTTTTAATATCTGCTGCTAATTCATAAAAAAACTTGTTTCGATATAAATAATGCATATCTAACAGAAACACATTTCCATTCTCTTCATTTAAAATTTTTATCTGCCCTGGCATTATTTCATCATCTAGCGCTAATCGTACCCAAAAGCCATAGTAAAGTTCAGGATGTAATAAACAACTAACAGCATGTATATCATGTAAAGGGTGACGATAATGTCTATCGGGGCCTATTAAATAAAGTTTTTGATAGTGTTCAGGAACATTTGTTATCAGTTGCAACGCTAAATTTGCAGCAACACTATTAATCTCTTTCATGTTAACAACATCACTTTCACTTGCCAAAATAGAATGGGTGAGATCAAGTGGTGAAAGAAAAATGGGTATCTGATATTTAGCGCTGACATCAAAAACAAATTTGCTTGCTGTAGCATTGTATCCAAAATTGGCCTCAGTAAATCTCTGTCCTAATACTGGCCAATTAGCTTCTTGTGTGTGATTAATTACTCCTCCCATCATTGAAATGGCAATAATATTTTTTAGATCTTCTGGATTTTGTGTCACTAACCGCATGAATACTTTAGATAATTCAGTTAAATTTGCTGTTGAAACTATCATACATTTATAACTATTTAAGGTGTCGCATATGAAATCAATTCCCTGTTTTTTATTGGGCTTTACATTTATGGCCATTGGTATTTTTACTTGATCTAAACCAGATAAACCATAAATTGCTGTTTCATTTAATTGTGATGGCGTAGAAATATCATAATTTGATCCTGGATATATTTTTATATTAACTTTTCCCAATAATTCGATTAGATTTAACGTGTTTTGTACAGTTTGATAACATGTCGCATTACCTTCGATAGAGACTATGCCAACGACATCAAATTGTGGAGAGCATAAAAGTTGTAATATCATTAATATGTCATCGACACCAGGATCACAAACAACAATTGTTTTAATTGCACCATTTTTTTCGTATTGTTGGGGGTAACCATTTAATATTTTTTGTAAGACAATGTCAAAATTCATACGTTTTCAACTACATCAAATAATATTAGGATTATTACAATCCTCATTGAGTAAGTTAAAAATTATCGTTACAAATAAAGCGTAAAAATATCGTAATTATTACGGTAAAATCTCAAGTTATATTTGATAATTTCAGGTCTATTATCTACGCGAACAAAAAGGGACATTTACTATGTATTCAATTTTTAAAATTAAATTTAATTTGAGCGTTATAGCCTGTTTTAGTGCAGCTTTATTCTCGTTTTATGATATTTTTCAACTTTCCCTCTTTAATAGTATTGCATCTGATTTATCTCATTCATTTCATATATCAAGCTTTAAACTAGGCATTATGTCATCTGCTTATTTATGGGCAAATGCACTTGGACTAATTCCGATAGGTCTACTCATTGATAAATATAATGTACGATATGTTGCCATTTCATTACTAACCTTAAGCATTATAGCGTCGTTCGTAATAGCAAATACGCAGTGCTGGCAGATAGTCATGTTAATGCGATTTATTCAAGGGCTAACCAGTGCAACATCTTTATTGACTTGTATGAGAATGGCCATTCATTGTTTTAATACACGGGCTAATACTGCCATTGGCATTATGGTTGCCATCGCATTATGTGGCGGTATTTTTGGAAATAATATATTCATAAAGTTGGTAAATATATTAGGTTGGCAGGCCAGCGTGAAGATCGCTGGGCTCATTGGACTATTTATATTAGCGCTTATGTTGTTCTATTTACATGATATCAATACAAATACTTCGATTAAATTATCTTTTTCTGTGACACCTTTGTTACAGAAATTAAAACTAATAATAAAAAATTATATCAATTTACTCTTAGGTGTTTACTTAGGTTGTATGAGTTTGCCAATTTTTATCTTTGCTTCATTGTGGGGGAATTTATATCTTAGACAAAATTATAGCTTGACAACTGTTCAAGCTGCTTTGAGTTCTGGTATGATTTTTACTGGATTATTAATTGGCTCCCCCTTAATTGGCACTATTGCGGATAAAATACAAAGTCCTAAATTAATTTTAAAAGCAGGTGCGCTACTCTCATTATTATTTATATTGCCATTTATATTAAGACTTCCACTATCATTGACCCAAATTACACTCTTATTTTTTAGCTTAGGCGTTATCGGCAGTATGCAAAATGTTACTTTTGTTGTCATTGCCGATACTAACCACTCTGATTTTATATCTACAGCAACAGGCACTGCATCATTTATTGAAAATGCAATAGGTGCATTAAGTCAATTAATATTTGGTTGGTTATTAAACAGCTCTTGGCAATCGATAAATCTTAATCATCTCACTCATAGCTTACAGCAACATTATTATGATGCACTATTATTATTTCCTGCTGGGTTTATCATTTGCATTATTCTGATTTATATATGTGAAAAAAATGCAACTATTACTTAAAATTGAATTTAATTAATAAGATTAATCTATTTCTGTTCAACTCTGATGTATTTAATGAATATATATAAATATTTCTAATTTCATTTTTTTCCTTCTCCCGTTTGAGAGAAGGAAAAAACAGAACAGTGCTATAAATAAAACATTCACTATTGTTTACTTAATTTTGATGAGTAAATGGGGGGTAAGCCAGTATTATTATCTTTATCTGGTTCTTTTCTTTTACCATTATTTTGTTCACTACCACTGCCACCAAAAAAATTCCATCTCGATCCATTTTTTGGAGGTGGTATTTGTTTAGATAACTCAGCAAGTATTTCCTTTATTTCATCGATTTCTCTTTTATGCTCTTCAAGCAATTGTTTATATTCATCCAACTTTTGATTCTGGGCAACATTTCTTTCTCTTTCAATGCGTATTTCTACTTCAAGTGTTTCCAATAATTGATGATGATTACGCAATTGTTCAGCTTGAGTGACATTTTTTCCTTTTTCAATTTCTATTTCTGCCTTGCGCGATTCTAACAATTGATGATGATTGCGCAATTGTTCATCTTGGATATCATTTCTCCCTCTTTCAACTTCGATTTCCCCTTCGTGTCTCCTCATTTTTTGATCATGCTCACTCAATTTTTCATTTTGTCTATCATTTCTTTCTTTTTCAATTCTAATATCCTCTTCATTTTTATTCAGTTGCTTATTATGACGTCTCACTGCAACATGACAATCTGCCAGTTGTTGACCATTCAGCTCTTCAGCTCGTTGAGAAATTTGAAAATAACTTGGGACAAAAGGAAAATTTTTTCCAGGTTGGTGCTTCCAAGGATCACCTAATACATTGACACCATTAGCTGCATCAAAAATTTTTTTACGATTAGCACCTTGGTCTATGAGATATAAAAACAACTCATCCTGCTTATCTTCAACTGCAATATGCGCCGGCGTTTTTTCTTGCTTGTTAACTGGATCGACTTTTACATTTTTCTCTTCTAATAAATACTTAACAATATTCATCTTTTTACGACTAACTGCCATATGTAATAGGGTGTTATGTTCTACATCCATATCATTCACATTGATATGATTCGCATTTATGTATGCATCTAATGCCTCTCGATTACCCTGATCAAGTATCCGTTGCATTTCCTGTGTTTGTTGTCTTGTAAACATATTATTTCTCCTTTATAAGTAAACTAATAAAAATTATGATGGTATTAATTTAAAAACTTAATTAGAATTGTCGTTTACAAAATTAATATCTGAATAATTATGTGAACAACCGAAAAATCATAATCATATTAATCAATAAAATTTATAGTAACGTTTACGGTGAATTCATGAGAATATGATAATTTAAGCTGAAAATGATACGGAATAATGTGAGCCTGGAAAGAAATGTAGAAACATTTGTAATAATGAACATATGCGCAATGATATTTTCATAAAAATATACTGCATTAATTAACTAATATCAAATTGAATAAATATTGATTTATATGTAATAAGGATTGTTATGATATTATTACCCAATCATCCATTGCTTTTGCTATCAACAGAATTAAATAACTTGTGCAAACCATTAGATTTAATACATGTTAACCACTTTACTTATTTGAAACAATTTAATGATGGAAGCCGTGTTAGCTTGTCTAATAAACCAGAATGGATTGAAGATTATTATAAATTAAACCTCTATAATAGCAGCCTCTTTGAACAAAAACCCAGCGAATATAAATCCGAATTTAATATTTGGATAGGCGATTATGATTTAGACGTCTATCGTCATGGACGACTCTATTACAATACAGCCCACAGCATTACCATTACTGAACCACAACATAACAGTTGTGAACATTTTTTGTTTTCAACGGCGCCTGAACACCAACAAGCCATACAATATTTAGCCAATAATATGGATATTCTTTATCACTTTATTGCTTTCATAAAGGATCGTGGCGCTCATATATTTAAGTCAGCCAACAATAATAAAATAGCAATACCAAAGCCATTAGAAGATTCCACCGAATGGCAAAAATATATTGATTCGAAAAATTATTATGCACAGATGCAGCAAGCTAAAAAATTATTTTTAAAGGCAACACCCATTCACCGCTATAAATTTGAGAGTGGTGATAACAAAGGAATACAGTTAACTCAACGCGAAATTACCTGCGTAACACTACTCCTAAAAAACAAAACTGCTGCTGAAACTGCAGATATTATGAATATTTCACGACGTACCGTTGAATCCTATTTAGATAATATAAGATTTAAATTGAATTGTAATAGTAAAATTGAACTGATTAATTTATTCCTGAAAAGTAAGTTTTTAACCGCTTTATAATTTAAATAGTAAGTTATCATTTTGAGAGCACTTACATCTGCATAACATTTCTTGAGCCATTATCATAATCCTTCGGCGGATTATCAGAACGAGTTACTCCTATATTACCCTTATTATGTATTTCGTCTGGTCGTTGTTTCTTTAATTTCTCTTGATCTGATTGCGCTCTATCTAATTGTTCTCTATCTGATTGTTGTGTCACAGGCTGACCAGATAATGTTAATTTTCTTTTATGTGTATCACCAAAAAGACCGTTATCTTCATATCCTTTTTCTGATAAAACCAATGGCGCAGATTCTGACTTAACAGCTTGAGTGACTGGTACTGTAGACAAATCAGGTATTGTTGGTATCACCGTTATACCTATGGCCTTTTTATTCAATGCAACGGATTTGCTAGCATGCCTATTTGAGTCAGCAAATCTTTTACAATGTAAATAATAATATCTTAAAAAATCATGACCATCTTCAGATGGAAATTCATTCACAAACGCATTAAACTCTGATAAACATTGTTCAATTTCCTTGTTTAATCCCAATGTCCTGTAACATAATAATAATAAATAATAAGAGAATATACGGGCCTTGATTTTTACAGGCTTGGTGGGAAAAAAATTCATGCGAGTATATTTATCTACTAAATTTTTCATCGAATAATTATAAATTACAATGCTTTTATCATCACAAGTTATAGCGTGTTTGAATTGAATAATAGCCTCATTAAATTTTTTCTGCCGATATAACATTAAGCCATAATCACATAAAAAATTTGCTTCATTATTATCTTGCAGCCCCAGTAAAAAAAATTGTTCGGCTTTATCTAATTCACCTGTAGCATGGTAACAACATGCTGTGAAATGATATAAATGTTTATCTTTGCAACCGAGGTTTGAAGATTCAACATAATATTGAATTGCATTCTCTAGATCACCCACTTGATAGTACATGTCAGCCAAGGCAAGACATGATGCATAATTAGGCATTTGTTGAAATATTAATCTTGATTCAATAATTTTTTGTGAATAGGCCTTTAGATCAAAAAATTTATTTAAGATTGCATTTAATAAAGCAATATTTTTCATATTTGATGTAGAGGTAGGATACAGTTTATAAATTTTTTGACATTGTTCATAGCAAATCTTCGTGTTTTCTATGTCGCCTACCGCAGCAAATGCTTGTCCGAGATTTGCATTTGCATCAGCAATTTGTAATGATTGCGAGCTAAAATTTTGTAATAAAATAGACATGACTTTTTGCTGTAATGCTAATCTATTTTGAAAATCTCTCAGTGTTACATAAATATCTGCTAAAAATCCTAACTCTTGTGCAAACATTAAATTGTCTTTTCCATAATAGTTCTCATATATTTTAATGAGTTCGACAATTAAATTGCTTGCAGACACTGGATCTTCTAACTCTACAAAAATCTCTGCAATACGTTTTTGAATATTTGCAACCCCTAGAATATCTTTTTTAAAATATTCTTTTTGCAAAACCAACATCTGTTGGTATAAAGTTAGAGACTTATTATAGTTATTCAGATAATAATGTACTTCAGCTAATTTACCAAATATCTCAACTGTTTTATCGTTATACTCACTTATTGATGACTCTAATATCAAAGCCCATTCTAATAATAGATTGACGTTGCTTTCATTACCAATGTCTAGTAATTCTGTATTTCTGCAGTACCTAGAAAAATTAGATAATATACTTGTCTCAGTTAAAATATCCCCCTCATAAATAGGTTTTTTCACTGATAAAGTTTTAATGAAAATGTCTCTCATATCCGGATAATTTACTAAAACATCATTTTGTGAGCTTGTACTAATAAAATCGCTTAATTTTTTAATATCATCCGGTATATTTTTTGTGTAATGAACTATTTGAATATGGGTTATGGCTTTTTTGACTTGGGATGCTGATTCCTCATCATATAATAATAGATTGATGAGATGCAGCTGTCTTAAGAGTAGAATCTTTAAATCATCCTTTTTTATCTGTCTCTCTTCCATGAATTTTAAAGCCTGATCTATTGTTTGTTTTGCTTCTACTAGCTCTCCTAGATTCCTTTGAATATTTGACATTGTTAATAAGTCATTAATTCTTATTTCTGGAACGTCTTCGAATAAAATATCATCGATTACACACAATCTTTCACAGTAAAATTTTGCTTTTTTATAATTTTTAAGAACAAGTGCCATTCTATTAAGACAAGTTATAAATCTACATTTAAATATTAGATTTTCTTGATTAAAATAAGACAAAAATATAGATATAAAATCCTTTTTAAGATCATAAAGATCAAAATGCTCTAACAGCTTTTCCATATGTGGCGTTAAATCTCTTATTATTGTGTAATTTTGATTTTTATCAGCCTGTTCAGATATTAAAATTAATGCCGTAATTAATTTACTCAAATATTCATCAACATTTTTTTCTAATCTTATTAAATCATGTATAACATCTTGTAGTATTGGATGAATATTAAGATATTCACCATCCGCACTTATTGATGCCATTGAATATTCTTCTACTATCCTTATTGCTGTATCATTATTTAATTCACCTAGGATAGACGCGTCATTGTCTATAACAGTTTCTTTCAGTAGAGAAAGAACGATATTAAGAGGTATTTTGTCATTGTATAAAAAAGCGCAAAATTTTAATAATTCTACAGCTTTAGGACTATCACGCTTCATTTGTTCTAACGTAATATTCCACGTAATTGCAACAGGTTCGTGATTGGATCCTTCTTGCAGTAGATTACATTTAAAGAGTACTTCTTTTTTATGAAATATAATATTTAAATAATCTCTTAACTTCACAAGTTGATGTTTTTTAATGTAAGCACAAGCTTGCGCTAATGCCAATGGCAAATATTTTAAACGGTCTTCTATAAATTCTTTCAAATCAACATGATTATTGTTAATAAAATCATTACCCAGTATTTTTTCTATATAGCTCAATGCTTCATCATAGGTAAAAACATCTATTGAAAGGTTATGATATCTCCAATCACTATTTCTGGATGTTATTATTATATTACCACCATGACTTGGAATTAAATCAGCGATATCATCTTGCTTAGTGGCATTATCCAATACAATTAACCAGCCACGAATAGGTCCATTTGCTAGATAATTCAGAATAAATTTTATGCGATCATCTATTGTTTTATGTTCTTCTGTAAATAATTTACGCTGTTCACCCAATTTTAAATATTCACTGATTAATATTTCTTTGCTTTCAGCATTAAACCAATATACTTCTGAATACTCATGGTTATGTTGATAAATATACTCTATAACAAGTTGTGTCTTCCCTACACCACCCATACCATGTCTGGCAGTTATTAAATGTGGTTCGGTTTTATGCGTATCAAAATAAGCTTGAATGCTATTCATTATTTCACGCTGGATAAAATCAGGATTTCTTGGCGGAACATTCCATAAATTATTATGCTTATAATGACGCAATCTCTCTTTCCAATACAAATCAAAATTCTCTGGCCCAAAACTATATAGCTGACCTATTAATTCTTTTAACGTTTTTAGATAAAAATTTCCACAAAAATATGACGAAACTACTTTTCCAAAATATTGTTCGCAGTAATTAATTTTATTGAGTAATACTGGCATTATAAAAAACCGTTTCTTATTTATTTCTTGGTTTTGTTTCATCAATTCGACGAGTTGTTGATAAAAGGCGTGAGCAGGATGGTGGTCTAATTTTAAAGCTCTACTACTGAAAACCAATACATGATCTATGTCATTATCAATTACGAACTCTTTTAGTGTCTTTTTATTATTTTCATAGAATTCTTTAAAATATATTCTTAAGCCCGTTAATGATAAATGTTTAATTAATAATTCAACAAAATGTATAGTCCAGATGTCTGTATTTTGACTTGCCAATGGCCATGGAAAAATAATTAACACTTTTTTTGACCTATATCCAGGACTATTTTGTATATTGAGCGCATACTCCCAAATCTCTTTTAGAAAATTGATATGATCGGGATGTGACGAGTTAGGCATAACTAATAAGCGATCAAATTCTTTTTGTTGTTGTAATAATAACATCTCTGCTTCATTATCGTCTTCGGTGGCGCTAACAACCAAATTGCTATCCTTTAATTCGATAGACGATAACTGATTTTCGGTCTGAGGTGCGTTAATAGATAGCTGAGTTATATAATTTTTCCCCTCCCAAATTAATTTCTCTAATATTGACTCACCATCACATGGTAGCGCTTGAATATCAATTATTTCTTTAATTTGATACCGTAAAGTTTCCAAATGCGATATTAATAAAATTAGATAATCTAATAGCGTATTATTTTGAGTGTGGCCTAACAATAAATATTTATTTTTATCATGTAAAATAATTTTATTCATAATTAAATAAAATTCATTAAAAACAGCATTTATTAGCATCTTTTTTAAATGATCATTAATTGCGCTGAAATAATGCCATATTGGTAAATAATTGAGATGAATATCGCTAATTTCTACCGCTCTCTCTGTAATCAATTTTACTCTTGTCAAATTTAATGAAATATCATCATCAATCTTATTAGATTTTCTGATAGGTAATAATTTTATTTGATTAAAATAATTCGAATTGTGACGATATATTTTTAAAGTGCCTACGATTGATTTTCTATTTCGCTGAATATATCCGTATATATAGGCTAATGAAAAGCAAGTACGGTCGACTAATGTTAATAACTCATCAAACGCTTTTCTTTCTTTACTGATTTTTTCTTCGCCAATGATACTATTTGCATAATCCTCAGCTTCTGGTAAAGAAAACGGTGTGATTGTAACTTCGGGATATATTCTATTAGTAATACCATTAGTAATTATTAAGAAATCTACATTATCTAACTGTAATAAGTTATTGAGAAGGTCGCCCTTTTCTAAAATTATTAAACATCTACTCTTGTTGTTAAAATGATTAATAATCGCCAGCAGGATCTCTTGATCCTGCATTAATTCTAAATATCTACTTTGTTCTGAGCTTACAGGGACTTGTTGCAAAAATTGTTTACAAAGTCTAATAAATTCGATTTGGCTGCTACAATTGAACCAATAAACACCACCAGGATAATTATGATATTTACGCCAGAGGTATTGCAAAGCAAGGTATTCATGACCAGAATTTTCATCACCTTTTAAAATCAACACATTTCGATTGGGCAGATGATCTGGATTCCTCAATTTATCACTCATCTCAATGAGTAATTTATCTCTTTGAAATAAGCAAGGATTTAACTGACCTACATTCCACAATAAGCAAATTAACTTATATTCTATTAATTTATCCATCCAAAATTTATAAAACAATTCTTCATCTAACTGATATATTCTACAAATTAATGTTTTCAGACCTTCGAGATAATTCATTCCAGTAAACTCTACTGGATTAATTTCTTTGATGCCTTGATGGCAATAATTATTTCTGTTTAATTGTACTGGTATAATAAAATCATTACCGGATATTAACGTTCTATCAGTAATTTGCATGTTTTCATATAATGTGCCGCTTACAGGCAAATTTAACTTAACATTCATGGTTCTACTGCTCATAACCAATACTTGATTAACATCGTATATTTTAAACATAAATTCTTGCAGCAGATTTCCGGGACCGCTATGAATTCTATCAAGGTAAACTTGCATGCCTGAAAAAATTAAATGCTTTGTTAAGTTATATATAAATGATTTCGTCCATTTTTCACGATTATCATCAGCAATTGGCCAAGAATAACTAATAAAAACTTGCTGGGATTGTTTTTTAATTTTGAATAAATACAGCCATATGTCTTTAAAAAAATATTTTAATTTTTCTCTACCATCTAAATAGTTTGTTCTTTTTTGATCATTTTTTAATGCTTTTTCAAATTTATAATTATCTTCAATAAACCCTGTAGAGTTGGCAACATTTAATCGTTCTTTTACCAAATTTACTTGTTGTACCTGTACAAATTCTGGATATTGTTGTAATAAATTCTTTCCTTCTCTAATTAGCGCCTCAAAAGATGAAAAACGATGTAATGAAGAGAAAAACGCCTGACCATACAACAATTTCATCAAATGTGCGCAAGCATCTAAGTGGGATATTATTAATTGTAATTGTTCTAACATTAAATACATAGTTTTTTCTTTATTTATATTAACTATATCTGTTGATATTATTTGCAAAATATCTGCTATGTCGCCAAAGATAGTATCTTTAGAAAAAATTAACAATTTTTCATTTGCTTCATGTAAAAATTGCTTAATGTTTGCTGACATTGTTGTGAATATAATTGCTTCATCATCCATAACCTAACTCCTTAGCCAGACAATAATTGATTAAAATAAATTATTGATCTTGCCTTTCTCCTTTAAACACAAATTATCGTAATAATTACGGTAATTTTTTTATATCAATTTGGTTTTAATGATAACCAATTAATCAATATATTCTTATTGATGCAATGTAAAATAACTTTTACTGTTGCTAGTAGTAATAAGTTAGATAATAAAATAATAATTGATAACGGTAAAAGTTATTTTACATTGTATTTTGACATGCCTAATTTTTGACCATACGTTATTATAAGGAATATTAATATGTTAACAAGAGAACAAATTGCAGCGTTATCTCAAGAACAAAAAGCCAACCATTATGAACAGCAACTTCTCAAAGATGTTAAAAATAATCATACTATTTTGGTTAAAGAAACATTAGAAGATGTAATAAATACAAATGCCAGTTCCTTTTCAATAAATGTTTTTAACAGTGATCAAGAAACTGCTCTATATATTGCTTGTACTAATGGCAATTTAGACATTGTTAAATTATTAATTCATTTTAATGGGATAAACGTTAATCTTGGCAAACGGACAAATGGCTGGGGGATTTATTTATTTAAGTGTTGTGTCGAATTAACATCTCCCCTATATGTTGCTGCTTTAAGTGGTCACCTTCAGATAGTACAAGCATTGGTAGTTGAAGGGCGAGCTAATTATAATATTAATATTCCTACTAGTGCATTACATGCAGCAATAACAAATAACAAAACGGATGTTGCTGAATACTTATTAAGTTTACCCAGTATAAATATAGAATCAACTGAATTAGCAATTAACAATTCCAAAAATTATGAACCTTTATTATATACTGCGGTTGCTAAAGGTAATTTACGTCTAGTGAATGCTTTGTTAGCCACAGGGCGAATTGACGTCAATGAATTTGCCAAATATTCCACCAAACATGATTCATATAATCATATAGAATCAAGTCATTTTTCTCAAAATAACGCATTAATCTGTGCGATTGGTAATATGCCAATTTTTCAAAAATTATTAGAACAGGCTAATATCGTTTTCAATAATAGTTATGAAATTCAAAAGGTGGGTTTGGACTATAAAGAAACCATTATCTCACCACTGGGACATGCCATTATTAATAGAAAAATAGAATTCGCTAATAAATTAATAGATGACCCACGCTATGATAAAAAATTCGGAAAAAATGAGGTTATTGATATTTCTGGTGATCCTGGTTCGCGCAATGATTATGAATATAGCACCCTTGATCTTGCTATTAATGCTGGATTAAATGAAATAGCTGATAAATTAAGAAATGCGGGCGTCACTGAAATTACTAAGGTGAATGCTGCCGCCCCAAATTGTGCATTAATCTAGATAGTAAAAAAACAATTTATCTTTGTACAAAATAAATATAAAGCTGATAGAAGCACAGATAATATTTTAATAATATTATCTGCGTGGATTACCCTTAATTTCTCGTTGACTATCTGTATCTAGCGGCTTTTTCTGCATAGAAAATATCTTTGTGATTTCAGAATTCCTAGTGAGATACGCATCAGCAAGAATACCTGCGCTTTGCTCTGTTAAATGCGCGCTGCTGCTCATCCCAGCAATTTTAAGTTGTATTTGCTTCCCAAGACTCGTTAAGCTGCCAGTTTGCTGTTCTTTTTTTTGCATACTGGCAAATGCTGTAGCTGAATTAATTATATTTTTTATATCATTCATCAGTGGATCTGTCATTAATTGCTTAAATTTATCAGGCAACAGTGATTTATGCGTTCTTTCAACTGCATAAATTAAGGCGTAGCGACCATTGTTTTGATCACACATATGTTGAAGATTCTGAATTGTTAATTGTCCACCTTTAGATAACACATTCATAGCATCATAGATAGTATCGATATGATTAATATTTTTCACCAATATATTCAGTATGCTACCTGAATTAATGTTGGCTTTTTGCGCTAATAATAAACAAGAAAGGATACGGTCAAACTGATCGGGATAATCAAACAACTTTTTCCGTTGCATTTGATCTAATGAAGATGGAATAGATGATAATTGCTGTATCGTAGAGACTCTTTGTGTTAGCCCCTCTGGATTTACTAAAAGTTTTTTATGGGTGTCATTTAATAATTCCGCTTGAGACCATGCGATTATTCGAGTTGCAGTAATAGCGGCTTTTTCTGGTCTGGCATTTAATAGCGTTAAAACATCATTATCTATTTTAATATGTGCAGTATGTAAGGTGACTAATGTTTTACATAACGTAGCAAGATGTTCTTGTTTCACTTTTAATAAAAAACGAAAAATGTCATCTGTTAATATTTTTCCATCGGATAAAATTTTCAAATTATTTTTATAATGTTGTAATGATATAGCCGAGCCATACGTATCATTTGTAAAGGCAATGATACTTTCACTATTTTTAGCATTAAGCGCAATACCGATACTGGGCAAGGTCAAACACATTTCTGCAGACAGCAGGGGTTGTTTACTGCCACCCAACTTTTTTTGAATTAAGTCATTCATTTCACTATTTGACCATTTGAGGAGTGCTACGGCGGTAATTAAATCAATGGCATACTTTGTTTTGTCTCTCTCTCGGACCATTTGTGGATCGATAGGAATATCTAAAATTTTGTCAAAATTGGATTCAATATTCCTTTCCGCAATATTTGAATTAAGCGTATCCGCTAGATAGGTGAGAAATTGTTCATTATATATCGTTTTATTATTGCTTTTTTGCAGTGGCGCAATTGTTTTAATATTACTCTCAAATAATGATTTAATATATTTCATCTGTTCTGGCACAGCTAACAAACAACTCATTAATGAAGGGCTAATAGCTATATTGAATAAGTCTAAAGATATTAATGCATCTTTAAAATTATTAGCATAGTCATGTGAGCTGACAGCTTTCTGTTGATTTAAAGCATGAGATAGATTCGTCAAAAACATTTCGTAAAACTGTTCACCCACTGCCACATGGATTTCTTCTAAGTATTTTTTCATATCAATTAAAGCGCTAGCAAAATCTTCTACTAATTGAGGCTGCTGTAATAATTTTTCTTTTAATTTGTCAGTAATAGGAATACCTGCAGACAATAACTTATTCATTACATATCGTTGTGGAGAAAATATTTCCAATAAATCAGGGTTGTTGCGGGTGAAATAAGCATCAGCGACCATATTTGAACTTTGTTGAGATAAATGAAATCGGCCACTACTAGCAGCAATTAGACGCAAGGGTAGCTGGGGTATGTTAGTTATTGCATCGCTTTGGGGTTGTTGTTTTTGGAAACTAGCAAATGCTGTTGCTGAGTTAGCTATATTTTTTATATCTTGCATCATGGGATTTTTCATTAACTTATCAAATTGTGACACTGTTAAAGATTGAGATAATATTTTCACTGCAGAAATTACCGCATATTTACTACCATCTTGCGAACATAATTTTTCTATATTATCTAAAGTTAATTGTCTCGATTTCAAACTCAATTCTTCAGAAGTTAATTGTGGGTTTTTCGCATCTAAATCTTCTGATATAACCTGCTGGCCACTTCCTAACAATTTCATTGCATCATAGATGGTGTCTATATATTTAATATTATTTATTAACAGTAATGATAAATTTGAAATATTCACATTATTCTTACTGGCAAGATATAAACATTTTAAAATTTGATCAAATTTGTCGGAGTGATCGAACAGCATTTTCCACTGAGAGGGATTAAGCGGATTTTCCGCAGATATGAATCTTTGTATTGCTACAATTCTTTCTTTAAGACCTTCAGGTCTTGTTAATAGTTTTTTATTTGCTTCATTCAATAAACCGGAATTGTTCCATAATATTATCGCTCTAGCCATCAATTCTGATTTTTTTGGCTTAATATTTAAGAGAGTCAAGACATCATCATCTAAAGTCATTTTTTCATTATTTAAATTAATTAATGCATTTGAAAGGGCGTCTCCAAATCCTTCTGCAGCGCGCAAATAATACTGAAATATTTTATTCGTTAAAATATGATTTTGAGATAATTGAAGTATCCCATTAGCATAATCTTCAGCAAATGTTAGGGGGTAACCATAAAGTGATTCAACAAATTCCAAGATATTCGGTATATTTTTTTCTAGTGAAATATCGGTATGCGATAAAGTCAAATAGACTTGTGCAAATTCTAAAGGAATCTTACTTTGTCCCAGCGCATTTTGTACAACATCATTTATATCTTTGTTTTCCCATTTCAGTAAAGCAACAGCAAGCATAAGCTGAAGCGCATATTCTTTTTTATTGATATCAGAATCTTGTAATGCTTGCTGGTTAATCGGTATTTCTAAATTAAAAATATGACTCATATTTGCTTCGATCTCACCTTTTTCCTTGAGTGAATCAAGCTCTGTTAAAATTAAAGCCAGAAAGTTTTCATCAAACACTTTTTTGCCATTCACTTCCTCAGTAGGTACATATTGTTTGAAATTTGTTAATGAATGCCTTATAGGTAAAATAAGATCGGGATCTGCCAATATATAAGCACTTAGCGCTGGAGTAATCGCATAATTATTTTGTATAAACCATTCTACTATTGCATCAATATTTGAAAGAGAATCACGCCATTTTGTAATGTTGGACTCACTGATATCATGCGATAAACTCGTTGCGAATATTTCAAAAAAGTTAAAATTGACAACGCCTATTCTTTTTTTCATTTCAATTAAGAGTGAAATGTGATCATTAATAAAAACGGGATTTTCTAATAGTTTGTCGGTTAATAATTGACTGACCGGTATACCCGCATTGTTTAAAGTATTGATGAGTTGTTGTTCAGTCTCAGAAATAAGAGACGAGGGTTTAAGAATTGGCATACAGCACCTATCTTTAAAATTATTTTCTTACTTTAAAGATAGGTTATATAAGGGTTATAGCAAGTTAGTTACTTGAATTATCACCATTTACTACCGGCGGTAGGTTTGAAGAATCGCTGGAGTTATCCTGAGAAGAATTACTCTCATCCTGGCTCGGCTGTGCATTAATTGATACTTGATTATTTAATGTTTGATCATTATTTGATGAAGTATTTGAAGCTGTGTTTGTATTCTCTGAATTACCATTGACACTCTGTGCAACATTATTAGTGGAGCTATTGTTGGAAGCCGGGCTGGTATTCGTAGAATTGGCTGTTACAGCACTATTGGTATTAGGCACATCACCTTGTAAATTATTATTGGCATTTTCTATTGCGGTATTATCGGGAGTTGCAGGTACCTGCTCAAGAATAGAAGGCGGCTTCACAAAGGGATGGGCTACCGCATAAGCGATGACTTCTTTAGCATAATCTAATCCTGCTGTAGGACTACCGGTATGATATACGGATAATGCGCAAGATGTTTTGTCTCCATCTACTGCAGCACATTGTTCTGCAGCATCATTCAATAAATCAGTTGCTACCACCATATTTTTACAGGGGCGTAATAATCCAGCCACATTGGCACCCATGTCAGCAGGAAATTTTGCAATGAATGAATTAGGAATTTGTAATAGACCGATATTAACCGTATGCTCTTGTGCTATTTCTTTATTAGCATAACTTAAAGCATCAGCTTCGTTTTTAAATGTTTTTGTCGTGTTCTGGCCATTATCAGTAATAGTAATTGTTAATGGATTATTTTGTGAACCCAGCTCTACCATTGCATTAGTAATAGAATTATCTGGATAAAGACTGCAAGCTAAAATCATTGTGACAAGATTCATATATTCGGTTAACCTCACCAATTGTGGTATTTAAACAAATGAACCAGGAATCATAGCAAAACAGATGCATTGCGCCAATGTTTCTAATAGAATTGTTTTTCTTATTGAGGAAGGATTAATTTCATGTGGGACTATTTATCTTATCGTAAAATGATTACGCCATTTATTATTCAAATTACTTATTGGGCGTTCAGTGCATTATGTATTGCATCAGGTATCTATATTATATTTGTTAGAAACAGCCCAGCAAAGGGAATTGCAATTGCTTTGCTCAGCCCCATCATTATACGCGTCGCTTGTGAAATAATTATCGTGTTTTTCCGCATTTATCAAACATTATTGAAAATTGAAAAAAATTTAGAATTATCTTATGAAGGCGAAGCTTTTGAAATGAAACAACCAGCAAATGAAGTGGATAAAACAGAAATTAATAAACCTTTATTCGACATTATAACCGCTGATAAAATAAATAATAACTCCATTAAATCATCGTAATGAATAAATTAAATCAAATCACATTTCTCAAAAGTGCCGCACAACTTTCGCAATTACCCGATGACAACGGTATTGAGATAGCTTTTGCTGGCCGCTCCAATGCGGGAAAATCTACTGCGATTAATGTTTTAACAGGGGTAAAAGGGTTAGCGAAAACCAGTAAAACTCCTGGGCATACGCAATTAATTAATTTATTTGCATTAGATAATCAAAGACGTTTGGTCGATTTGCCGGGGTATGGGTATGCAGCCGTTCCACAAGCAGTTAAAACACGATGGCAACATACATTGAACCGTTATTTACAAGAAAGAGCTTGTTTACGGGGCATTATTTTATTAATGGATATTCGACATCCTTTAACTGAATTTGATAAACAGACGATTAATTGGTGCGGGCAAACAAAATTACCGCTTTATATCTTACTAACGAAATCTGATAAATTAGCACGGGGTAAAGCGTTACTGACTTTGAAAATGGTGCAAAATACACTGAAAATAAATGGATATCATGATAATTGTCAATTATTTTCAGCGCTGCATGGTATAGGCATAGAGCAGGCGCGCAAACATATTTTAAAGTGGTTAAATTAAAATGTGATTAACTATAACATTCATTGCCGTAAATCAATAAGACGTGAAATAATGAATCGTGTACTATAAATAAATCTGTAGTAAGCTCATGTAATTCGTTTAGAAATTACCGCTTACATACATAGAGATGTTTATTCTTTTTAGAATAAGCAATGATATTTTTTAATTCGGAGGACTTGAGCGAGTGAGTGAAAGAAATTCAAAGTCAGCTGCAAAAAGTGGCTTAGGTGAACATTTAGTTGCTTTATCATTAGAAAATCCACATTTTATCATTGTAGTCTGTTTACTCATTATAATTTTAGGAAGCCTATCGCTAGCTAGATTACCTAAAGATTTATTACCTGCTGCGAATCTTCCTGCTGTACAAATATTATCCTTTTATGCAGGCATGCCAGTCGTTGATGTAGAAGAAAACTTATCTTCTCGCTTTGAACGTTATACAGCACAAGCTATCGGGATCCAAAGACAAGAATCGAAATCATTAGTTGGTGTTAGTATTGTTAAGAATTTTTTTGGATCGGATGTGGATATCAATAGTGCTATTGCGCAAACCACTTCGTTAGTCATGTCAGTACTGAGAAAATTACCTCCTGGCACACAACCACCATTAATTTTGCCTTTTGACCCTATGGCTGCAGTACCTCTTGCATTAGTTGCTGTTAACGGCAATTGCCCTATTGAACACAGTTATGATATTGCCCGGTATGAAGTGCGTAATACGATACAAGCAGTACCAGGTGCTATGGCACCAACTGTAATGGGTGGAACAGAACGGGAAGCAGTTATTTATTTAAACCCACAGAAAATACAGGAATATAATTTTGCTCCTGTTAGCGTACTCGATACCATATCAAACCTAAACACTTTTATTCCTACCGGCGACGTTAAAATTGGTAATTATGATTACCAAATTGTGAGCAATGGTTTGGTACCCAAAATTTCTGATATGAATAATTTTCCATTACGGGCTGAAAATGGTGTCACTGTATTATTAAATCAGATTGGTGAAGCAAAAGATGCTGGCTTAATCCAAACAAATGTAGTGCTGATTGATGGTAAAGAACAAGTTTATGTCCCCGTTTACCGGCAACCTGGCGGTAATTCTATTCAAGTGGTTGATAACGTAAAAAAAGCCATTAAAGAATTAGGCCCTCGATTAACTGGAATGAATTTGGAGCTTGTTTCTGATCAAACAATTTTTATTCGACATGCTATTGATAGTATTACTGAAGAAGCATTAATTGGTGGTGGGCTTGCGGCATTAATGATATTTCTTTTTTTGGCTAATCCACGCGCAACATTAGGAATAATGTTGACATTACCTCTCTCCTTATTAATTGCATTAATGGGACTTAAAGCGACAAATCAAACAATTAATGCAATGACTTTGGGAGGGCTGGCTTTATCGATTGGTGTATTAGTTGATAATGCGATTGTGGTATTAGAAAATATCAGTAAAAAATTAGAATTAAATCTAACGTCATATGAAGCGGCTTTTACAGGTGCATCCGAAGTTGCTATGCCAGTTTTTGCCTCCACTTTATCAACATTGATTGTATTATTTCCGGTAATTTTTTTAACTGATATTGTAAAAATCTTATTCACTGCTTTAGCCATTGCCGTTGTGTTTGCCATGATAGGATCTTATTTCCTTGCAATGACATTGATGCCTTTATTTGCTAGTTATTTTTTAAAATCAGTACCTGTTTCACAGTTACCACGCTTCTTTAGATTCATGCATCATTTAATGCAAAGTCTCACACATTATTATGGTAAGGCATTAGAAAAAGCCCTTTTTTATCGAAAAAGTGTTTTAGTCGGTGCTGCCTGTTTATTTATTGTGGGCTTATCTTTTGCACCGCTGTTAGGAACAGAATTATTTCCGCGAGCTGATTCTGGTAATTTTATTTTAGATATGAGATTAGCTTCGGGCACAAGAATTGAAGAGACAACTGCTTTTGCGAAAATTATAGATAAACAATTACGGCAAATCATTGAGCCACATGATTTAAAGATGATCATTGTTAATGCAGGTGTCTTTTATGGTTTTCCTGCTGCATTTACGCCAAATGTAGGGCCACAAGATGTTTTCTTTGATGTCGAGTTAACTAATGATAGACACCATACTTCACAATATTATGCAAAAATTGTTAGGCAACAATTTCAACAACGATATCCCAATGTGGAAATGACTTTTGAGTTGGGCGGCCTTTTAACTTCTGCTCTCAATGAAGGTGCAAGATCTCCTATCAATATTCAAATCGAAGGGCCCCATATGCATCAAATGGTGCAAATTGCTCAACAATTGCAAATACCAATCAAAAAATTGCCAGGAGCGGTGGATGTCAATGTGCAAGAACGCGAAGATACTCCTATCATTAATTTGGCAATTGACAGACAAAAAGCAATGACGTTAGGAATTACACCTGTAGATGTTGTTAAGAATGTTTCAAGTGCAGTGGTTGGTAGCACAACATTTGATGCTAACGATATCTGGGTTGATCCCAATACCGGCATCGATTATCCAATGGGAGTACAATTTTCTGAGAAGAAAGTCTCGACTTTCAATGAACTTGCCAATATTCCTATTAGAGCAGAAGGTAGAAACCGTACTGTGCCCTTAACTAATATAGCAAAACTCACTCTAACGGAAGGCCCGACACAAATCAATCATGTTAATTTCAGGCCTGTTGTCGACCTTTATGTGAATGCTCAAGATCGTGATATCGGAGGCTTATCCAGAGATGTGCAAAACATCATTAATCACACAAAAATACCGGATGGATATACGGCAACAATTCGTGGAGAAATAGAGTCTATGAACGCTGCAGTAAAATCATTAGCGGGTGGTTTTTTATTAGCCGCAGTATTAGTATATTTAGTACTGGTGGTGCAATTTCGTTCATTTTTACTACCCAGTATCATTATGGTTGCAGTACCACTCGGTTTAGTGGGTATCGTGTTAATGTTATTAATCACCAAAACTTACTTCAGTATTCAAGCAGCAATTGGCGCCATTTTTATGATCGGTATCGCGGTTGCCAATGGGGTATTATTAATCGAATTTATTAGCCATCATATTAAACTGAATAATCATATCGATAATGCCATTATTTCTGGTGCCAAGACCCGCTTAAGGCCGATTTTGATGACTTCATTAGCTGCCATGTTAGGCTTAGTTCCTATGGCTATAGGCTTGGGGCATGGTGCAGAAGCCAATATTCCTTTAGGCAGAGCTATTATAGGCGGTGTTATTTTTTCAACCTTATCGAGTTTATTTATTGTTCCAGTACTATATCGTTGTATTATGGGAAATCATCATAAAAAACAGGGACTTTCCGTATGAATAAAAATCAAATAACTTATTTCGTATTTCTAATATTCATACTTCTATTCGCCCCCGGAGAAATATTTGCTCAACAAAATAATTATTTAACTATTCAACAAGCATTATTACTCGCTGAAAAAAATAGCCCACAAATTTCAGCGAATGAATACGAAAATTTAGCTGCTAACCAGGCCATTAATGTAGCCAAAGCCAATTATTATCCCACCTTAAATTTTGAAGGGATTGAAAGTACTGGATTTCCAGGATCTTCTGATGGAACAGATGTTCAAGGATTAATGGCATCACCTTATCGACAAGGTTGGGGCTATGGCTTAGTTGCACAACAGACTATCTGGGATTTTGGTCGAACAGCATATAATGTTGAAGCAGCACAATATCAAGCACAATTAACTGCGGAATCGACGAAAGTCACACGTGATGAAATTAAACAATTAGCTTTACAAACATTTTACGAATGTTCTTTTGATAAAACGCAGATTAATACTTGGACAATATTAAGTGATAAATCTACCCTGATTACTAATCAAGTAAATCATTTCGTCAATACAGGACAGCGCTCTATTGTTGATGGTGATTTAGCACAAGCACAAACAGATGAATCAAACACAGAATTGGCATATTATATGACTCGTTTATCTGATGCAACTTACAGATTATCAGTTATTTTAGGCATTCCTGCTAAATCAATTTCATGTCCTGCTTTACCAGAAAACGAGAATATATTTAATGTATCTTCCAATATATTAGCTAGTCCTTTATTAGCACAAGCACAAGCAAATGCAAACGTTGCCCATGCTAAAGCACTCGCCACAAAAGCAAATTATTATCCTCAAATCGTGGCAATCGCCAGTGCCGGTGATTTAGAAAATGTGCGTTTAGTGCAAGAGAAAAATTATGCTGCTGGCATTGGTGTAGCTGTTCCTATATTTAATTTCGAAACAATCAGTGATGTTAATCGCGCTGAATTGGCTGCAGTAGCACAAGATGAACAAACTGCAGCACAAGAACAAGATCTCACAGAAATTAATGCCAATTATGATGAAATCATTAATTCTTCAGTGACAAAATTAAACTATCTTGCCATTGAATTAAATTTAGCGATCAAGGCATTTTCTGTTGCCAAAACTCGCTATTTTTCTTTTGAAGGTGATTTAGTAGATTTGCGCGATGCCTTCACTAACTTAGCACGCACACAAAATGAAATTAATCAAACACGCGCTGCATTAATTGAAGCAAGAGGGGCTAAGATATTAATAAATGGTGGTACGATTTAATCTGTATTTTATATACTATTACACATTAAATATTTTTCGACCAATCTACTTCATTAATGTCTTTCCAAAGAAGAGGAACAACGAGGTTGATTCAGCGAATCATTTCAAAGTGAATAAATACGTTATTAAGGCGACTTGTTGATCATCCAATTTGATGGCATATTGTTCAATTTTTGGCACTCTATTTCGCCATACATAATCACCTTGCTAAGCAGTAATTATGAATCTTTATCATTCTCTAAATTCGAAGAATGATATGACATTAATAAGCTTTAATTTATTCTTAGGAAAATATCATGTCCGAAAAACAATTGAATTCTTCCGCTTCAACCGAAAGTGCGTACATTCCAGCACATCAGAAATTACCTGAAATTACTGTCAAAGCAGTTATTTTATCTATCATTCTCGTTATTACATTGGCCGCTGCGAATGCATATCTCGGCTTGAAAGTGGGCATGACCGTCTCTGCGTCAATACCTGCTGCTGTGATTTCAATGGGCATATTAAGATTGTTCCGCACATCGAATATTCTTGAAAATAATATCGTTCAAACAGCAGCATCCTCCGGCGAAGCATTAGTAGCTGGGGTCGTATTTATTTTACCTTCTTTGTTAATTTTACATTTTTGGACCAATTTTAATTACTGGGAATCGGTCGCCGTTGCTATGTGTGGCGGTATTATTGGGGTGTTATTTTCCGTCCCGTTGCGTCGCGTTTTGTTGGGTGATAAATCATTAAAATTTCCTGAAGGTACTGCAATAGGTAATGTATTAAAAGCCAGTGCAGAAAGCACGGCCGGTCTTAAAAATTTAGTCTGGGGCGGGCTCGTTGGTGGGCTCATTAGCTTATGTCAAGCTGGTTTTAAAGTTGTGTCTGATTCATTAGAAGTTTGGTTTCAATCAGGGGCATCAGTTTATGGATTCGGCTTAGGATTTAATCCTGCTTTAATTGCAGCGGGTTATATCGTAGGCGTTAACGTTGCAGTCAGTATTCTTGTGGGTGTTATCTGTGGCTGGACCATAGGTGTCCCCGTATTAACCCATCATTTTGGTATTACCAGCCCAGGTGATGCCAATGCCACAGCAATGGATATGTGGCACCATCATATTCGCTATATCGGTGTAGGAACTCTTTTAGTGGGCGGTATTTGGACATTAATTAAATTAATTAAACCTATTACTGATGGTATCCAATCTTCTTTTGCCACTGTACGTTTAATTCAAGCGGGCAGTGTTACAGAAATTCCTCGTACTGAACGCGATATGCCCATTAATTATGTGATTTGGTCATGCATTTTACTGGCCTTACCTCTCGCGCTGATCTATGCCCATTTCACCTCACCAGGCGCCATTGCAATTACACCATCACTTCGCATTGGAACCATTGTGATATTGATTTTATTCACGCTATTAGTGGGGTTTGTTTTAGCTTCTATCTGTGGTTACTTCACGGGTTTAGTCGGTTCATCGAATAGTCCATTATCTGGTATGACATTAACGGGATTATTACTGATGTCTTTAATGTTAATGACCGTTTTAGGACATCAATTACCCGTTGGTACAACCAATTTCAGTGTCATTAGCACAGCTGCGTTGGCAGTGATTGGTACCACTGTGATGGCTTGTGCAGGTGCTATTACTAACGACACTATCCAAGATTTCAAAGCGGGGCAAATGGTTGGCGCCACGCCCTGGAAGCAACAAGTTATGTTGGTCATCGGTGTCATTGTCGCTTCTTTAGTTGTGCCATTAATATTGCGTTTACTTTATAACGCTTATGGCATCAGCGGCATATTTCCTCATCCTGGCATGGATCCCAAACAAATGTTATCCGCACCGCAAGCGGCGTTAATGGCAACAATAGTTCAAGGTGTGTTTTCCCATAACTTACCTTGGACCATGATAAATATTGGTATTGGTCTCGCTGTTGTTGTGATCATCATTGACGGTGTCATCAAAAATTACGGCATGCATATGCCAGTATTAGCTGTGGGTATCGGCATTTATTTACCACTAGAAGCATCTATGCCATTAGTCATTGGCGGTCTCGCTTCCTATTTCATTAATCGCACCTTAGCCAAACGCTATCCGGGTGCTACCGAGTTAACGCATGAACCGATACGCCAAGGTCACCAGCGTGGTTTAATTCTTGCATGTGGATTAGTAGCAGGCGCTGCATTAATGGGTGTTATTTTGGCAATTCCATTTGCAATAGCACAATCCGATGATGTATTACGTATTGTTGGTGATAATTTCACTCCAATTGCAAATGCATTAGGGGTAATCATTACAGTACTTCTTGTATGGTGGTTATTTAAAGTTGTTTGTCCAAAGAAATGGCAATAATTAAAACAAAAAAAACAGCTAGTGAGTGATAATCAACTAGCTGTTTCAGCTTTGAAGAAGAAAAAATCATAGTTTGATCAGTTTGTAGCTAAATGTGTTGTGATTAAATGGATTAAAGCTTAATTCTTCAGATAGTTATTCATGTTAATTTTAATTACAAAGGACAATAATAATAAAAGGAAAAAAACCTTGGACATAAATTACACATTATCCCCACCTACCAATGAAGAGTTAGTATACTGGTTAGCATTATGGCGGGCTCCAGAAATTGGGGCAATACGATTCATGCAATTACATCAACAATTTCCTAAACTATCGGACCTTTTTTCATTATCGCAACATGAATTAAATGCATTGCAGTTAAATACGCAGCTGATTGCTTATTTAACAAAACCGGATTGGTCGTTGATTGAAAAAGATATACTTTGGATAAACCAATCTGGCAATTCCGTCATGACGTATTTAGATGAGGATTTTCCTGTTTTATTAAAAGAGATAAAATCAACGCCACCTTTGCTATTTATTCGCGGTAATCGCCATAGTTTGGCTACGCCTCAGCTTGCCATCGTCGGTAGTCGCCATCCTAGTGTTATTGGTATTGAAAATGCTGGCCGCTTTGCTAAACATTTGGGTAATCATGGTCTCACCATTACCAGTGGCTTGGCGTTGGGCATAGATGCAGCGAGCCATCGAGGTGCTCTTGCCACTCGGTCACACACAATTGCGGTAATGGGCACAGGTTTAGACAGTATCTATCCCAAACAACACCGTTATTTGGCAGAAGAAATCGCGCAACAAGGTGCCCTAGTTTCTGAATTTCCCTGTGGCACAACTGCCATGGCTAAGCATTTTCCACGCAGAAATAGAATTATCAGTGGCCTCAGTTTAGGCGTGTTAGTGGTTGAAGCTGCGCAAAATAGCGGTTCTCTTATTACCGCACATACGGCAAATGATCAAGGCAGAGAAGTATTTGCCATGCCAGGATCGATTCATAATCCCTTATCACGCGGTTGTCATGTGTTATTACGTCAAGGTGCGAAGTTAGTTGAAAATGCTAATGATATATTGGAAGAATTAGGTCCTTTATTAGTGGCGAGTGCCAACCCACCCACGGATCCCCTCCAAGGAGGGGAAACATGTATTGCTGATTCCAAGCCACGTAATTCCCTACCGAGAGGGGAACAAGCGCTGGGTGATTTATCATTGAATTTTAAAAAAATTATTGACAGCATCGATTTTGCTGCTACACCTATAGATCTAATTGTTTCGCGGAGTGGATTGACTGCGAGCGCAGTTTCATCCATGCTGCTGCACCTTGAGTTGCAAGAGTTGGTCTGTGCCGTCCCCGGTGGATATGTCCGTTTACCGCAGTAAATCTGATTGCTCTTAGTTAGTTTTTTAGATAGGTATTATGATGAGTAAAAATTTAGTAATCGTTGAGTCTCCTGCCAAAGCAAAGACCATTAAAAAATATTTAGGTAAAGAGTTTGAAGTATTGGCTTCTTATGGTCATGTGCGTGATTTATTGCCGAAAGAAGGCGCTGTAGATCCTAAACACGATTTCGCCATGAAGTATCAAATCATCGAAAAAAATGCTAAACATGTAGATGCCATTGTCAAAGCATTAAAAAATGCTGACGCACTTTATTTAGCCACTGACCCTGATCGCGAAGGTGAAGCCATTGCATGGCATGTGTATGAATTATTACAAACAAAAAAAGCCTTAAAAGATAAACCAGTACACCGTGTCGTATTTCATGAAATTACTAAATCAGCCGTTAATGATTCCGTGGCAAATCCACGTGATTTATCTATGCCATTAGTTAATGCACAACAAGCCCGTAGAGCATTAGATTTTTTAGTCGGTTTTAATTTGTCTCCTTTATTGTGGAAAAAAATCAGACGGGGCCTTTCCGCAGGTCGCGTACAAAGCCCTGCATTACGCATGATTGTGGAACGAGAAGAAGAAATTGAAAAATTTGAAGCGCGCGAATATTGGACGGTGTTAGCCAATGCATTAACAGAAAAACAACAAGCACTCTCTGCAAAATTAGTTGAATATAACAAAGAAAAGATTTCACAATTTAGTATTGTGAATGAAGAGCAAGCTAAAGAAGTTAGGACCACTTTATTAGCCGATGCAAAGGGACAATTACGTGTCAGCAAAATTGAAAAAAAGCAACGTAAACGCAACCCAGCCCCCCCTTTTACAACTTCTACATTACAACAAGAAGCTGCACGTAAATTAGGATTTACCACCCAACGCACCATGCGTATTGCGCAACAATTATATGAAGGAATTGATGTGGGTGGTGGCGCAGTGGGATTGATTAGTTATATGCGTACTGATGCTGTGTATTTAGCACAAGAAGCATTAAATGAAATTCGTGAATTAATTGCCAAAAGATATGGCAAAGATAATGTTCCCAATGAACCACGATTTTATAAATCTAAAGCTAAAAATGCACAAGAAGCCCACGAAGCCATTAGGCCTACCAGTGTGATGCGCATACCAGAAGAAATAAAAGAGAAATTAACACCAGAACAATTTAGATTGTATGAATTAATCTGGAAACGCACCATTGCCTGTCAAATGATCCATGCCACGATAGATACCGTAAGTATTGATCTCATGTGTGGACAACATCATCGTTTTCGCGCTAATGGATCAACCATTGCTATTCCTGGATTTATTACGGTTTATCAAGAAGGTAAAGATGATAATAAAATCACAGAAGATGATGAAGAAGGAACTACATTATTACCGCCTCTTGCTGAAGGAGACATTTTAAAATTAACAGATATTTTAACTGAACAACATTTTACTGAACCGCCGCCGCGTTATTCTGAAGCAAGCTTAGTAAAAGCATTGGAAGAATATGGCATCGGACGTCCGTCAACTTATGCCGCTATTATCCAAACTTTATTGTATAGAGATTATGTCATTCTCGATCAAAAAAGATTTAAACCTACCGATGTTGGCCGGATTGTAAATCGCTTTTTAACTTCACATTTTACCAAATATGTTGATTACGATTTCACTGCGAAATTAGAAGATGAATTAGATGAAGTATCACGGGGCGAAAAAGAATGGGTGCCTTTATTAGAAGAATTTTGGTCACCATTTATTAATCAAGTTTCATCGATTGAAGAATCGGTACAACGTAAAGATGTAACTCATGAAGCGTTAACTGAAGCTTGTCCAAAATGTGGTAAACCACTATCTATTCGTTTAGGTAAACGCGGTAGATTTATCGGTTGCACCGGTTATCCCGAATGTGACTACACCCGTAATTTAAATGATGATCAAAATAGTGCGGCGCACGAAGCAGAAATAGTTGAAGGTCGCACTTGTCCTGAATGTCAAAATCCCTTGCAAATTAAACAAGGAAAATACGGGAAATTTATTGGCTGTAGTAATTATCCAAAATGCAAATTTATTGAACCGCTCGAAAAACCTGCTGACACGGGTGTTAAATGTGCGCAATGTCATAAAGGCTCTTTATTAAAACGCAAATCGCGTTTTGGTAAAATATTTTATTCATGTTCCACTTATCCAACCTGTAATTACGCGGTATGGAATGAACCTATTAATAAAAAATGTCCGCAATGTGACTGGCCTTTATTAACAATTAAAGTGACAAAACGACGTGGCACCGAAGAAGTTTGCCCTCAAAAAACATGTGGTTATGCGGCACCATTAGCTGAAGAAACCACAACTTAATTGACTTAATTTCATTTTATATTTAGTATGCCTTTTTTATTTTTGTATAAATAGGGTTGATTCATTTATACAAAAAATCAATCAAATCCTCATACCGTTTAACACAGATACAATTTAGCATTTTAAAGAGGGATTAATTATGGCTATAGTAGCAGAAGATGATAATAGCAGTATCGATAGTAATAGTAGCGATGAGTCAGAGTCACGACAACGTCTAGTTCATCCTAATCACGATTATAAACTTAGATACCAAAAACCACCTAGAAGTATAAACAACTATACATTTTGGGATTTCTTTAAATTTCCTATAATGTGGGCATTTGATAAAGCTTTTCCTGCTGATGGTGTTGATAAAGTTTATAAAATGCATGAAGGTGTGAGAGTACATTGGAAGAAAGTTCCAACTACTGATAAAGGATGTGATCTCGAAAATTACCGATCACATTGGGCCACCCGTCTTGCTTCATTTTTCGGATTACCTACACGCCGACTTAATGATGAGGATACGAGTTATTCTTTGGCCAATCTATTTTATAATTTAATGAGTTGGCGAGATAAAACGGCTAGATGGAAGAACTTTCTAAGATCTTTCTTATTACCGATTAATTTAATAGTCATTCCTTTTAAATTCGCACTCAATGTCGTTAAATTAGTGACAGAATTTCTGCCCGATGCTTTCCGTGGCTTTTTTGATTTAACCGCAAAAAAGGCAGCAAGTGTAGCTAAGTTAGCTAAGACATCTCGGAGATCAGGTGAAAGTGGCATAAGTTTTAAATGGCTATTCTTTTCGGGTCTTTCATACGGATTAGTAGGTTTACGAAAACTATCTTTCCTTGCCCATTATTTGGGAGAAGCTCTCACATCCCCTATAGACCATGTTCGTCGAGCATGGAAAATAGATGACCAGAAAATGGACAGTATTTCTACTTCTCCAGTGTATAGGTATGTAAGAAGAGCACTTTTAGTTACTCTCGCTATCGCATCTACTGTAGCTATGTTTATAATTGCTGCTCCTGTAGCTGTTACATTATTTAAAGCTACTCTCTTACCAGCTGTTGTGAACCATCTGCCCAGTTTCGTAACCAACAAATATTTATGGCTTGCAGATAAAATAGGTCCTATTGCTACAACAGTGGGTAATGCAATCCTTTTAAATCCAGCGGTTGCTTACGTAACACACTTAGTGGGATTATCTGCTGTATACGGTGCCTCAACACCTGCTGCAAGTATCGCCGCAGCTGTTGGTTTAGCTGTAACTACTGTTGGTACTGCTATTAATTATGCGATTGATACGGTTTGGAGTCCTATCTGGCATGAGCCATCCGATGCTGATTTAAATCGTAAAAATTCACAGAATCAAATTGATCCGATTAGGTTGAATGATAACATATTTACCAATACCTTCGCTTTTGTAAAAAGATTGTTTAAGTCTTCTAACTCTGGGCTCATAAGTAGTGCGAGTCATGAGGGTTTCGAACACCTTGGCGAACAAGAGGCTCACGAAGATGAAAAACAGTATGTATCACAAGGCAACCGTGTATCTGCTGAGAATCTTCAAAGTCGTCAACTCACTGGTTGGAAAGATGTTAAAGGAAGCGCTACTAGCTCAGTTCAGTTAGGGGCAAGCAGAAGCACACTTCTTGGGCTTACTGCAACATCAAAAACTTCGGCTGCACCTCAAGAAGTGGATGATCTTCAAAATCGATCAAAAGTTGGCTTCAAAAAAGCATTTCAGTCTTAATTATTAACTATTAATTCAGTTAATACATTCCTAAAAATATCACGCTACATTGAAACAAATGTAGCGTGAGCAAATGAAAACTAAATCCTTCATTAACGCAACTCTCGATAAATATCACCAAAACAACTCTGATTAATTGAATTTTCTGTGTAATACAGTATATCTTTTATATTCTGGTTAATACTCTCTCCATTCAGGATGTGAGTTATAATAAAGGAATTTTCTATGCAATCTCAATTACAATCATTAATCCCTGAAATAATAAAATTACGACGGAAATTACATGCTAATCCTGAGTTAGCTTATCAAGAAAATAATACCGCTAAGGTGATTGCTGATACGTTACATAAATTTGGCTATGCCGCTACTACAGGTATAGGTGTGACTGGTGTGAGTGCTATTTTGGATTCGGGAAAACCCGGAAAAACGGTGGCACTACGAGCGGATATGGATGCTTTACCTATACAAGAACTGACTGGTTTACCTTATCAATCTACCATTGCGGATAAAATGCATGCCTGTGGCCACGATGGTCATGTCGCTACTTTACTTGCGGTGGCAGGAGCTTTACACCCTTTAGCCAATCAGTTTAAAGGCAAAATTAAATTTATCTTCCAACCTGCAGAAGAAGGTAGAGCGGGTGCTGCAGCTATGATTAAAGACGGTATTTTAGAAAATCCGACGGTTGATGCCATTTTTGGTTACCATAATATGCCAGATATTCCATTGGGAATAATTGCAACTAGACCAGGTTGTTTATTAGCCAGTATGGATACTTTTTCAATTCGCATTCAAGGTAAAGGAGGTCATGCTGCGCAACCTCATAAAACCATTGATCCCATTCTCATTGGAGCACATATCGTTCAAGCATTACAAAGCATAGTGAGCCGTTTCACTGCACCTACAGAATCGATTGTTTTATCTATCACCCAATTTCATGGAGGTAATGCATTTAATATCATTCCAGATGAAGTTGAATTAGCAGGGACATTGCGCACCACCTCAACAGAAACACAAAAAGCCGTTAAATTGCAAATAAACAACATCATCAATGGGATAGCGCAATCTTATTTAGCAAATATTAATGTGGATTTTATTGATTATTTTCTACCAACAATAAATCATGCTAAGGAAACACAATTAGTACTCGATGCAGCTACTCAATTATTTGGCACCCATCGAGGTCAAAAATTAGAAGTCCCTCATATGATTTCTGAAGATTTTTCTTATTACCTCGATAAAATTCCAGGTTGTTTTTTCTTTGTTGGTACTGGCGGTACTGTTTCTTTACATAATTCACATTTTGATTTTAATGATGATATTATTCCTATTGCCGCAGAAATGTTAGGAAACATTGCAATAAATTATTTAAATACATGAGTAAAAAATAAAATAACTAATATTACAATTATTGGAATACCGACTAACCAAGCAAATAAATATTTCATGAAATTTCCTTATCTCATTCTTAATATCTGTAGCCCGGACAAAGGAGCGCAGCGACGTGTCCGGGCTACTATTTCTACTATTTCTTTTTCGATTGGTATTTTATATTTGATAATTTTAGAGTTGCGAAAATACCTTCTCCGCTGCTCCTAACGTTTTATCAATATCCGCATCGTTATGTGCCAAAGAAACAAATCCTGCTTCAAAAACAGAAGGTGCTAAATAAATACCTTCTTTTAACATTCCATGAAAAAATTGCTTAAATCGTGTGATGTCACATTGCTGAACATCTTCATAACATCGTATACGTTGTTTATCGCTAAAAAATAAACCAAATAATCCTGTAGTATGTTGCACACATAATGGAATCTGTGTTTTATGCGCCAATTCTTTAAAACCATTGGCAAGTTTTGCCGTAATACTTGCTAATTTTTCATAAACACCTGGTTTTATTAAGGCATTTAATGTTGCTAATCCCGCTGACATCGCGACAGGATTTCCTGACAGCGTCCCAGCTTGATAAACTGCGCCCAATGGTGCTAGCAATTCCATGATTTTACGTTTCCCACCAAATGCACCTACCGGCATACCACCACCAATAATTTTACCCAATGTCGTTAAATCGGGTAAAATTTTATATAGCGCTTGTGCGCCACCCAATGCAACACGAAAACCGGTTATTACTTCATCAAAAATTAAAATACTTTGATATTGGTCACATATTTGTCGCAATGCTATTAAAAAATGTTCATCCGGCAACACACAATTCATATTACAGGCAATAGGTTCAACAATAATTGCAGCAATAGATTGGCCGTGCTCTGCAAAAGCTTGTTCTAATAAAGCTAAATTATTAAAGGGAATAGATAATGTATGTTTAGCTAAATCCGCTGGCACACCGGGTGAATCAGGAATACCTAAAGTCAAAATGCCTGATCCTGATTTAATTAATAACGAATCACTATGGCCATGATAACAACCATTAAATTTTAAAATTTTATCTCTACCTGTATAAGCTCTGGCTAATCGAATTGCACTTAATGTCGCTTCAGTACCGGAATTAACCATACGCACCATTTCAACAGCCGGCATTAATTGATTAATCGTTTGTGCCATTTCAACTTCAATTGCAGTTGGTGCACCAAAACTTAAACCTTTTTGGCAAGTGGCATTCACTGCTGCAAGAATACCGGGATGTGCATGCCCCAAAATCATTGGCCCCCATGAACCGACATAATCAATATAGCTATTACCATCTTCATCAATAATATTTGCACCACTTGCACTGCGAATAAATAAGGGATCACCACCAACCCCTTTAAATGCACGTACTGGCGAATTAACACCGCCAGGGATATATTTTTGTGCTTGATGAAATAGTTCTTGCGAATGCGTCATAAATTTTTCCTATCAAAATAATTATTAAGTCCATACCAATTTGAAATGCGTTATTATTCAGCACAGTGTTAACCAAAATTATTACATACAAAGCGTAACTTGTTATAATATTTTTTTTCGCAAGGATGATATTATGAATAAAACTAGCGATATGCGTTCAAGGTTAGAAATAGAAGTAATGAACAATAATGTCAAATTATTTAATGATTTAATTAAACTTCTTGAAGACATTATTCAACGGTACACAGAATTGTTACAACTCAATCTCGAAATGCAAGAAGATAATCAATCAGCAACTAAAACTACTACCGGTAATTCCCTATTACGCAAAGATAATCTCGGCTCGCAGTTAGAGTTATTTAAAAATAACTTTTACACTGGCCTTAAGACAAAATTAAGTGAATTATTTGATTTTAATGTCGCAGCTAATCTGATTAATGTCTGTCTTGATAAAAAAAATGAATCGCTTTTTGCAAATGATATATTATATATTTTTCAAAACATCAAAAATGAACTTTTATCTTTTTGTCGACAACAATTTTATACTGTCCTTTCTTTCAAAGTAGATTATCTCATCATACTGATTAGAAATGAGCTTCAAACATTAAATAGCCAAGCTGATCAAAAAAATAAATCTGATCCGCTATTGAAACAGGATATAGAAAAATTCTTATTAGAACTACAACAAACGATTAAGAAATCAATATCTACGCCAAAACAATCATTTAATTTTAATTCATTAGTAACAGTTATTAATTATTGTAATAAACGCAATTTATCAGCAACCATTAAAAATTTAATCTTAGAAATTAATCAAATTATTATTAATGACCTTAAAACGACAGAAATCAAACAAGGTGCTAATTTCATTTACCATTCGATTAATGCAGAAACTGCAAGCCAAGTTATCAAGGACTTATGTGATAACGACCATAAAATACCTGCTGGCGAAATGATATGGCGAGTTTGTCTTGGATTGAGTGATTACGATATTGATAAATTTATCGCCAATAACAGAGAGTTGATCGTCAAATTCAGATCATTAGATAGTTACCAACAACATTGTCCCTTCAATAATAATTATCAAGAATTAGGTGTTTATGTCATTAGTAAACCTAAACTCTTATTATTTTTAACTGCGCATCATTTGATTAAAATAATAGAGTCACTTACTCCTGCACGTGTTCAATTTCTGTCAGAAAGCCTGTATTGCACCATCTCAGATGACTTAGTGGATTTATATAATAAAAGTGTATTTAATGCTGATTTAAATTTATTAAACTACGCAACAATTGAACAACCTAAAAAAGCGCCCGATACTCCACCTTCTCCGTTAAAAAATTTAATATCCAGTTTATTGACTTCGCCACAAAAACCCACTAAAGAGCCAACACTTACACCCAAAGATAAATTAAAAAATAAATTAGTCTTTTTGCGTTTTTTAACTAAAAATGGTGAATGTACTAGACCGCTAATTAATGAAGTAGCTCCTACTGGACAATTTATCCTTTCTCATGGAGTACATCTAGAATTATTGCCTTTACTTGAACCTATTAGAGTTATTGATCTTTTTCAACAAGCAGAACATTTAGCACATTTTGTTAAATCTCACGCCAACAATCCTAAAGATTTTATGCAATTTAGAAATTCAATTGAGTATCAGTGGTTGATGGTACGGATCATTGAAGATATTAAAACAGCTGACATAAATTATTTTACACAATTAAAAAAAATCCCTTTTATATTGTATGAATTACTGCGCATGACTGAATTTTATAGTATACCGTTAGAAATCATCGCAAAATTTTTTCAAGCATTAGGTCCCGAAATTATTATTGAAACTTTGCAATTTCTTGATGCACAAAATAATAAACATGAAACGGTTGAGATAAATAATGCGATTTTTAAAACATTCTCTATTGCAAGTGAAAAATACGTGATACGAAAAGATGGTACCCATGCATTATTTTTAAAATTGACAGGGCTATTATTACACCATTCATTAACAGAATTACGAAAACTATGGCTTAAACAACCAGAAGTCATGCAACTGACTCATCAATATCTTTTTTTACTTAAAACTGCTGATGACACCGCTTTTAATCAAACGATTAATGAACAACTCATACAATTAACATCACAATATCTACGTCATCCATTATTTGAGCAAGGTCAACAGCCCCTCTATGATGAAGGATTGCTTAACAGATGGATTGTGGATGCACAGATACAATCACAATTAAAAGAATATCCTTCTCTATTAAATCGATTTGATTTAAATGTTATTAACATCTGTGCGAAAAACTCACTTTTTTTAAAACAAATAATGCGGCAAAATATCTTAACTCAATTTATTTTAGATAACTTAACGCTTTTAATAAACAGTGACAAAGACGCCATATTATTAACAAATACTATTAAATCTTTATACCGCACATCACAAGTTGATTCACTGGTACAACTCATACAAAGAATTCTACCCACATTTAACGGATCACCCTATTCACAAAATGAATTATTTGGTGCGTGTGAAGCAGATAATTTAAAGATTGATCCCACCATAGCTGTGGTGACATTAATAAGTGAAAAATATCCTCACTTGATTAAATTACTCAAATTATCTCAATACACAGTGCCTCTTATTGCAGCAACACTCGATCAACAACATTCATTAATTCACACAGCCGATCTGAGAGCGCTAGAAATTGAACTGACTCAAGCTAGTCTTTCTCAATCTCCATTACTCACAATAACTCCCCCAAGATCACGACAAAATAAGAATACTGAGCAAGCATTAGCTAATGCAATTGCCTTTTTAGACACATCCTCTGAACTTCAATATAGTCAAGTCAATTTCAAACAATTAGACAAAGAGCAGCGTGCGCAAATTGAACAACTAAAACAAGAAACTCAACAAAAAACGGATGAAAATCAGCGTGAAATCAAAGAACTCGAAGAGCAAAATCAAAAATTAGATGAGCAGGCCAAACAATTACAACAAACCGCTAAAGAATTTGCTACTAAAAAACAACAAATTGAAGAAGAACAAAAGCAGCGTGAAAAAACACTTCAGCAATTAGATGATCAAATAACAAAACAACTTGAAGAAGAACAACAGCGAAAAAAACAATTAGAGGAAAAACGTATTCAAGCCGCTGCAGAATTTGATCGTAAACAAAAAGAATTACAGCAAAAATTGGAAGAAGAACGGCAAGAAAGAGAAACACAACTTGCTATTTTGCTTTCTAACCACCAACAAGAAATGAAAAAAAGAGAATTACAATTAAAACGAGAAGAAGAAGAATCCGCTAGACAACAAAATGAAGAACAACTGCGTTTAGATCAGCTGTTGCAGAAACATCTACAAGAAATTACTTCTTTGCGTAATCACCATCAAGAAGCAATAGAAAAAATTGCAAGCGAGGGTGATCGTGAAACACAACAATTGATAGAAAGAAAAAATACTTTATCTGCTAAAAATAAACAGGACATTGAATCATTAGAAAATCAAATTATACGCTTACAAGAAGAAAACCAAAAACAGCGACAACGTAAACAGGCAGAACTTGAGAGAAAACGTAAAGAAAGTGAATCACTCAAACAAAAATATGCAGAAGAAGAAATAAAAAGAAAAGAAGAAGAAGTAGAACGTCTCAGAAGAGCCAAAGAATTAGCGTTTAAGCAAAAGGCTGAAGAAGATTTACGACAAAAAAAAGAGGCTGAAGAAGAACAAAAAAGACAAGAACAAGAATCACAGCGTACGGCGCAAGAATTAGCCAAGAAAAGAAAAGCACAAGAAGAAGTAGATAGGCAAAAAAAAGCTTTAGAAAATCATTATATAAATATTGGAAAAAATAATGAACTTATTAAAAAGATTGAAGAAGCACGTAAACAACACGCAGCACAAAAAGAACTGCTCACGCAACGCCAACAAGAGCTCGAAAAAGATGAACGTGAGGTTGAGGAACGTAAACGTAAACTTGATGAAGACGAACGTAAAATTGAATTAAGAATGAAAGAGACCGAAATACGATCGACAGAAAATGATCTCAAACGACAACAATTAGATGCTTTAGAAGAGGAACAAAAAGAAGTTGCTCAATCTCTAGAAGATTTAGAGCGTAACTTGGCGAGCTTCGCTAAAGAACAACAAGAATTACGATCTGATCTTGAATCAACTATTCAATTAAAAAAAGATGCCACTGAAAGAATGAAACAACAATACCAAGAAGAAACTGAACAACTAAAGCAGCAACAGCAAGAATTGCAACAAACCATTGCACAAACCGAAAAGCAACAAAAAGATTTACTTGCCCAACGTCAACAAATTGAGCAACAAGAACAATTACGTCAGATATCATTATTACAAGAAGAACAAGAGAGGCACAAAAAACAAATTGCAGAACAAGAGACGCAAAGAAAAAAACAAGAACAATATGATAAGTGGCTAGCTGAAAATGATCGTAAAAAACGTGAAATAGAAGATGCTTTGCGAGAGCAAAATCAAGTTCAGGAACAAATTATCGCGAGTGAAAATGAATTGGCGAAAATTAAAACAGAAAGAGAAGAACAGTTAAAAAGTATAGAACAAGAAAAAATACAGACAAAACGTGTTGCAGAAGAACGACGACTAAAATTAGCAGAAGACGAACAACGGCATCAAACTGAACAAGCTTTGTATATTCAAAAAATGGAGGAAACCAAACGTCTACAACGTGAACTCGATCAATCCGCAACACTGATTGATCAGCGATCAAAAAATATTCTCAGCACAAAACAACGATTAGATGCGCAAGAAAAACAAATTCAATTAGATGAACAAGCAACAACACAACAAGAAAAAGAACTAGCGCGTAAAAAGGATGAGCTTCAATCAAGACGAAAAAAGTTAATTGAAGATGGTCAAAGTTATGAGCAAGAAGAACAAAAATTTAAAAAAGTACAAGAATTGCTACTAGAAAAACAAAAACAGTTAAAAGATCAAATATCAAAAGCGGCGGAAACTAATAAAAAGCTAGATGAAGACATAAAACAAAGTAAAGCTAATGAACAACAACTTTTGATAGAAAATGCCCGTAAAAAAGAAGAAGAGCAAAAAAAACAGGCTGAAGAATTACGCAGAAATGCACAGGAAGAGGAACGGAAAAGGCAATCTGAAGAATTGCAGAGAAGAGTACAAGAACAAGAACGAAAAAAACAATCTGAAGAACAAGCGGTGATTGCTGATAGATTAAGAAAACTCGAAGAAGAACGAGCAGCACAAGATCAAGTCGATAAAAACTTGCGTGATCGTGGCAAACAATTGCAACCAACAGATCCCAAAGTTCTACAGATAAAACAAATTACCGATGATGGCATTAAAACTGCTGAACAATTATTGCAAACAGCCAAATCACCACGTTCGGATGCCCAAGGTATGGCTGCGTTAGGAATACATAAAACCGCTTCTCCTAGAAGTGGATCATCGGCCAGTGCGAATGGATTAAATGAGGAACAAATAGGTAGTCCTAGAGAAGGTTATAATCAGGGCGATGATATTAATGGTGTAAGAAAAAAGAAATCAAATAGGGATGTTATTCAACTTTCTAATGCTGGTTTTTTAGATACCATGGCAGAAGATGAAAGAAGGAAAAAAGAAGAGGAACAAAAAGCTGAGTTAGAGAAAAAGAAAAATGAAACACCCCGTCAAAATAGAGCGGCTAAAAAATAAAATACTTTCTTAACCACCCTCATCCGTCACTTCGTGACACCTTCTCCCGCAAGAGGGAGAAGGAAAAAAACATATTATTACTGCGAATTTAAAATTTTATCGCCTGGTTTTAAGCCTTGTTTTATTTCAACACTGTCTTGATTGGTTTGACCTGTTTCAACCGGCGTAGAAATAATTTTGCCATATTTACCGATTAATTTAACAACACTTTGGCCATTTTCTAATGAAACAGCTGCTATGGGAATTTGAATGGTAGGTGGCCCACCTAAATTCAATGCTACCGTGGTACTCATGCCCACACGAATCGCTTGTCGTTGTTGATCAGTAATCCCTGGCACCAATATATGTACTGTAAAGGTTGGTAAATCACTCCCGCTACTGCTCGCTTGAGCATCTACACTAGAAACTTTGCCCGATAAATTAATCCCGGGAAATGCTACACCTGAAATTGAAACGCCTTGGCCCGCTTTAATTTGATTGACATTGACTTCATTAACTTTTACGGCAATACCAATAGATTGCAAATTACCAATTGTCACTAAATTATCACCCACTTTTATTTGACTACCGACGGCGAGTTCTGTTGTTGATCCGGCGCCAGTACCTGCTTCATCACTTTTTTGGGGAAATAAAGCAATGCCAGATTGAGGTGCAACTACATCTAAATTATCTATTTGTTTTTGTACATTATTCAAATTATCTTGTGCTTGTTGCAAAGAGAGTTTAGCAACATCTAAATTAATACCTTGTCCTTTTTTAACGGTATCAGCCAAACTATCTTGCGCTTGTTGGTAAGAAGATAAAGAAGACTGATATTGTTCTTTTGCAGAATAATAATCATCTTGTGCAATATAGCCTAATTTAAATAATTGCGAGGATTCTTGTAATTGTCTTTGACTATTTTGCAAACTGGTGTTGGCAGAATCTAATGATCTTTTTGCATTAGTGACATCAGAACTTTTCATCCAATTTTGCATATCATTAAACGCTTGTTGTGCTTTTAAATAATTAATTTCAGCTGTTCGATAATCATCTTCGACTTTAGGTGAAGAAATATGAAATAGGGGTGTTTTCGCTTTAACTTGCTGACCATATTCAAAATATTTTTTATCGATAACGCCATCGACGATGCTAGTAACAGGATAAATATCAGCTGGTGCGATAGTACCGGTAAAATACAACATATTTGTGCTAGGTTGCATGGTGATGGTGATAATTTGCTGCGAAGGTGCGGTGCTCTCATGCCAAATTAATGTAATAATAATTGCGATCACAACTAAGAGTGCTGTAGCTAACACTTGGATTTGTCTGCGATTTAATTCGATAAATTTCATGCTAAATTAACCTAATTTATTTTAAATTAAAGATATATAACACTAACTCGAAAATGCGAATATATCATTTAAATCCCGTAATGACTTTTTAATTAAAACACCATAGAGTGTATTAAGCCGCAAGCCGATATCAATCCTACGATAATTACTAATAATACCTGCATATATATTATTTTATGAATTAATACCTAATATTAATATGCCATGTATCCAATGTCGTCCCCACCACTTGATCATAAGCAGTTATTGCATTGAGATAAGTTATTTTACTAGAGGTCTCTTGTAACAAAGCATTGTTATAATCTCTTGCATCACTGACAACTTCAAAAGTGGATGATTTTCCATATTTTTGTTTAGCGTTGGCAATATCTAATGTTTGTTTACTTAATGATAATGCTTGCTCAGCTTGTTGCGCTTGTTGAACGGTAATTGCAATATTTTCTATAGCACTGATGACATTACTAACTACTTGTCTTTTTGTAGCTTCTAATTGTATTTGCCCTTGCTCTAAACCCACTCGCGCATTAACAACGGCTTGTTGTAAAGAAACATTATCGATAGGAACATTCAGTTGTAAACCAACTGTGTTCGCTAAATTTTGTCCATTAACCAAACTATTGATGCCGGCATTAGGCCCGCCGCCTGTACCATTACCAACAGATGAATTCGCGACTAAATTCAATGTCCAACGGTTTTGATCCTCTGCAACCAACAAATTTCTTTTGAGAATTTTAATATTATAAAGTTCGGATTGATAAGTGGGATCATTTTGTAATGCTAAATCAATACTTTTTTGTTGATCAGGAATATTTGTTGGACTTATTTGAATATCGGTGGGGACATCAATGGGAATATTGGGATCCATCCCCAATAACACTAATAATTGTTGGCTTGCTTGTACAACGCCATTCAATGCTTCTTGCACTGAGACTTGTTGATTGGCCACTTGCGCTTGTGCTTGCACTATATCAGATGGTGCCATCCGTCCTGCTTGAATCAGTGCTTGGTTTTGTGTCACGACATCTTGGTTACCTTTTAATACCAGTTGTGCCGTAATTAAATTTTCTTTTGCCGCCACCAGTGCACGATAAGCAGAAATTACACTGGTTATTGTTTGCATGACATTATTTTTTAATGTCAATTTATTAATGACTTCTTGATCATAAGCATTATTAAGCGGAGCTAATGTCACCGCTGGCCCAAAGCCGCTCATTAATGGTTGAGTGATGCTGACGTTGACACCCGGATTAAAATTATCATCTTTTTCAAAATTAGGTTGTACACTGATTTGTGTACCTAAAGCGGTCGTTAAATTGGCAGTGGGTGATAAAAAATTGGTTTTACTATCAGTACTAACACCTCCTGTTTTAAAATAATTATATTGCGCTTGACCTGATAGAGAAAATTGCCATTGAAATTGATATTGTGCAGCCGCCAAACTCCATTTATCAACAATACGTTGAATTTCACCACTTTGTACACTGGGATTAAATCGAAGTGCTAATAATACCGCATCATTCAAGCTGAGCATCAGTGTTGGTTTTTTATTATTGATAGTTTGATCAGCAAAAGCCAAACAGCAGTTGCATAAAAAAGAAATTAATAAAATTATTTTAAAAATATTTTTAATCATTGAAACGGTTTGGCTCTCGAGTAATGTTCTCAATTTTCCTTCTTCCACTTACAAGAGAAGGCAATAAATTTTATTTTCCGATACAAAAACTTGAAAAAATTTTTCCTAATAAATCATCTGAACTGAAATCGCCTGTTATTTCTGACAATATCAATTGAGCCTGTCGTAGTTCTTCTGCTAACAACTCTGCAGCATGATAATTTTGTAATTGTTCTAACCCTTGCTCAATGGCACGCTGTGCTCGAGATAAAGCATCTAAATGGCGCGTTCTGGCACTAAAGGTTCCTTCACTGTCTGGTTGATAACCAGCGCATGATTTTAGATGATTTCTTAAAAAATCGATACCAATACCTGTCATCGCTGATAGCTGAATAACGACAAAATTGTTGATCTTCTCGATTTTCGCAGTGGCACCAGATAAATCAATTTTATTGAGAATAATGGTTAATTTTTTCGGATTAGGTATTTCTATCAAAATCTCTTGCCATAATTGTTGTGGATTAATATCTGCGACTGTTTGGTTATCAATGACCAATAAAATATGATCAGCATTACTAATAGCATTTTTAGCGCGTTTTATCCCTTCTTGCTCAACACGATCCGCAGTTTCTTGTAAACCTGCTGTGTCTATTATGTGTAATGGTATCCCATCGATATGAATTGATTCGCGCAATATGTCTCTAGTAGTACCGGGAATATCTGTCACAATGGCACTCTCGCGACCACTGAGTCGATTTAATAAACTGGATTTGCCCGCATTAGGTTTTCCTGCAATAACGATATTTAATCCATCGCGTAATAACACACCTTGTTTAGCAGAGGATTGAATGTGTTCAATCTGTATCAATAATTCTTTCAACTTATCTTTAGTATGATAACGCGATAAAAAATCGATTTCTTCATCCGGAAAATCAATCGCTGCTTCAATGTAAGTTCTTAAATCAATTAAATGATCAACTAATTCTCTAATTTTCTGTGAAAACTCACCTTGTAATGACCGAATTGCTGCTTGTGCAGCTTGTGTGGTACTCGCATCAATTAAATCGGCAATTGCTTCTGCTTGTGTTAAATCAATTTTGTCGTTTAAAAAAGCACGCTCTGAAAATTCGCCCGGACGAGCCATACGCGCACCAAAGTGAATAATTGATTGTAATAATTGATTTAATACTATGGCACCACCATGTCCCTGAAATTCGATAACATCTTCACCCGTAAATGAATGCGGTTGTGGAAAAAATAATGCCAGCCCCATATCGATGATATTTTTATTTTGATCTAAAAATGCCGTGTAGTGCGCCATTCTTGCATCGGGGATTGTGCCAATAATTGCTTGTGATATTTCACGTACTTTTGGGCCCGATACACGAATAATACCAACACCGCTTCGACCAGCAGCTGTGACTTGAGCAACGATTGTTTCGATTGATTTTGACATATTTTTTTCCTTCTCCCGCTTGCGGGAGAAGGTGCCGAAGGCGGATGAGGGTGTGTTAAATTAATTCATACCTTTTAATACCCCCTCATCTATCGAAGGCACCGTCTCCCCTTCGGAGAAAAGGAAAAAAAACGAGAGATTATTTCTTAGATTTGGCAGGAGATCCTTCGACCCGTCGCATAATATACCATTGTTGAATAATGGATAATGAATTATTGACTACCCAATACAACACTAAACCAGCAGGAAAACTAATAAATAATGCAGTAAAAATAATAGGCAACATCATCATCACTTTCGCTTGAGTAGGATCTAGTGAAGTAGGACTCATTTTTTGTTGAATAAAAATAGTTAATCCCATTAATAACGGTAATACATAATAAGGATCTTTCACTGACAGATCATGTATCCACAAAATAAAGGGTGCTTGCCTTAATTCAACGCTTTCTACTAATACCCAATAAAGTGCTAAAAACACAGGAATTTGCACCAACATCGGTAAACAACCCCCTAATGGATTTATTTTTTCATTTTTATAAAGCTCCATCGTGGCTTGGGTTAATTTTTGTCGATCATCACCAAATCTTTCTTTTAATGATTGAATTTTTGGTTGTAATTTTCGCATTGATGCCATTGAGCGATAACTGGTTTCTGATAATTTATAAAACACCAATTTGATAATTAATGTAACAAGGACAATAGACCAACCCCAATTACCCACAAAGTTATAGATATGTTTCATCAAGCTAAAAATTGCCATGGATATAAACCACAACACACCATAATCAACGGTTAAATCTAAACCGGGAGCAATATTTTTTAGAATACTGGTTACTTCAGGCCCAATATAAATTTTTGATCCTATTTCTTTGGTCTGTCCTGGTGCTACTTGTAGCGGTGTGCCGATCATCCCAATAGTATAAATATCATCAGGTAACGCTTTACTATAAAATTGATGGGTTTCGTTTTCAGCGGGTATCCAGGCACTAAGGAAATAATGTTGGATCATCGCTATCCAGCCATCAGGTACGGTGCGATTTAAATCTTGATTGTCCATTTTATTAAAACTAACTTGTTCGTAACGTTTATCTGGGCTAGAAATCGCGGCACCTAAATAAGTATTACTGATACTGAAAGGACCTGTTTTAGGCGGAGCTACTTTCTTTCTTTGAATTTGTGCATAGAACTGGCCAGTCCAAGTGGTGTTGGTATTATTGGTGATTTGATAGCTAACTGGAATTAAATAACTACCACGTTGGAAATGAAAACTTTTTGTAATAGCCAAGCCATTTTTATTTTGCCAAGTTAATTTAACATCTAAATCATTTTGATCTGCTGACAGCGTGTAATTACTTTGCGTTGCTGCATATGTCGCTTGTCCCTGCGCAGTATCTGGGCCTAATTGGCTTAACAAGCCACTTTGCGCAACATACAAAGTCTTTGGATCATTATTTAGCATAGTAAATGGTACATCGGGTTGGTTAACCGCTGTAGGGTATTTTGGCAATGATACATTTACGATATTGCCACCTAATGTATCTATGGTGACATTAAGTACATCAGTATGAACTTGAACCAATTTAGTTGAGGTTATAGGTACTGCTGTTGTAGTTGTAGGCGTAGCTGCAGTTGTAGATGTCACAGTAGTTACTGTTGTAGATGGCGGAAGTGCAGCAGAAAAATTGTTAGCTGTTGCAATAGGTTGTGTTGCTGCTGGCGTAGTCGCAGCAGGATAATCCATTAACCATTGATCCCATATTAAAAGGCCGACCGCTAAAATTGCTGCTATTAATACTATGCGAAGTTTTTCGATATTCATATTAGTTGTTCAATCTCTTCTCGGGTACTGGATCAAAACCACCATGGCACCATGGGTGGCATCGTAAAATTCGTTTTAAACCTAAATAACTGCCTTTTATTAAACCATGATTGTGGAGTGCAGTAGAAACGTATTCAGAACAACTGGGATGAAAACGGCAATGTTGTCCTAAACAAGGGCTGAAATATCGACGATATAAATGGATTAACCCTCTTATTACTTGTGTAATCTTGCCCATATTTTATTAACTTGTTCCCTTAATAATTGCAATTGTTGCTTATCAATCTTGCAATTAATTGTTATTACGATATCGACATGTTGCATCGTTAATTTTGCTAATCTAAATCCTTCTCTAAGGACCCGTTTTATCGCGTTGCGCATCGTTGCATTTGCGATATACCGCTTAGCAATTGATAGTCCTATTCTCGGATAATCTAAATTATTTGCTAATACGAATAGGGTAAATGGGCCTAATCGATGTTTTGATCCAGATGTATACACACGACGAATTAAGGCTGAATCATTCAGCCTGTAATGACGAGTGAATCTATTATTGGAATTTGACAACAGTATGCTGATTAAAGCTTATGCGCACAATTTTGCACGACCTTTAGCACGTCGTCTATTCAGTACTTGCCGACCTTTCATTGTTGACATACGCGCTCTAAAACCATGCGTACGTTTGCGTTTAAGTCTGCCAGGTTGATAGGTTCTTTTCATATTGCTCACCGTAAATTATGTTTAACATCTGGGACCGCATATCTTACAAAGGCTTTGCTAGGGCTGTCAAATGAGATTGAGGTGAATTTGGAATGGATATGGAATAATCTTCGATTATGAGTACATTTATTTGGTTATTAGTAGTATTATATTTTTCTTATTTATTTAATTATGTTTATTAGGCCTGTTGATAAGTTTATTACTTAATTTAACATAATAAAATCAATCTGTTGTATTAAAATCGCTTGTGGATAAGTTATTAAATATCTGTGTTTATATGTGCAAAAATAATCTTATTGTAAATTGGTAGCTTGATATCCTAAGTTTATCCACAGCTTAATTGATTTCTTATTAACAGCTTATTGACACCAAGTCTTACACTCTGGCTTCCAGATTTTTATCACAGATAGCTATGCGCATTCTGTTTTTGTTACTCATGAAATAATTAATTTACAGATTAAAAAACTATGTCATCTTTATACGATCTATGGGAAATGTGTGTTAACCGCTTAGAGAGTGAGTTATCAGCACAACAATTTAGTACTTGGATAAGGCCATTACAGGTTATATCTGAGACAGATGCTTTGCATTTATTGGCACCTAATCAATTTGTGCGTGATTGGGTTGAGCAACATTACCGTGGCAGAATTCATGAATTGTTAAGCGAATTACACACCGATAAAACACCTGCAGTTTTTTTCGAAATTGGTAGTAAAAGTGCTGTGAATACGAGAGAAGCTGTGCAATCAGTTAATGCCGAACGGATAGTGACATCTTCAGCGCTAGCACAACAAGTTCATCATCATAGTAATTTGAATGTCACTTTTACCTTTGCCAATTTCGTTGAGGGTAAGTCTAATCAATTAGCACGGGCTGCTTCATTACAAGTCGCAACAAATCCTGGTAGTGCTTATAATCCGCTATTTCTTTATGGCGCTGTGGGTCTTGGTAAGACCCATTTAATGCATGCTATTGGCAATCATATTATTCAAGCCAATCCACAAGCAAAGGTGCTTTATTTGCATTCAGAGAAATTTGTCGCTGATATGGTTAAAGCGTTACAAACCAATACCATTAATGAATTTAAGCGCTATTACCGTTCGTTAGATGCGTTATTAATTGACGATATTCAATTTTTTGCAGGAAAAGATCGTTCACAAGAAGAATTTTTTCATACTTTTAATGCTTTATTGGAAGGTCAAAGGCAAATGATTTTAACTTGTGATCGTTATCCTAAAGAAATAAAAGGTTTAGAAGAACGCTTGAAATCCCGTTTTGGTTGGGGGCTAACCGTTGCGGTTGAACCTCCTGAATTAGAAACACGTGTTGCCATTTTAATGAGTAAAGCGGCTCAGGCTCCTACACCAATTCAATTACCCCATGAAGTCGCATTTTTTGTCGCAAAACGTATTCGATCTAATGTGAGAGAATTAGAAGGCGCTTTAAAACGTATTATTGCTAATGCGCATTTCACGGGACGGGAAATTACTTTAGAGTTTGCTCGGGAAGCGCTAAAGGATTTAATTACCCTGCAAGATAAATTAATTACTATTGAGAACATACAAAAAACAGTTGCAGAGTATTACAAAATCAGAGTGGCTGAGCTCTTATCGAGCCGACGTACACGTTCAGTGGCTAGACCCCGACAAATTGCCATGGCGTTAGCTAAGGAATTAACCAACCATAGTTTACCTGAGATTGGCGAAGCTTTTGGTGGACGCGACCATACTACTGTACTGCACGCTTGTCGTGCTATAGCACAGTTGCGAGAAAGTAATTTAGAGATACAAGAAGACTTTTTAAATTTATTACGGATTTTATCTACATAATTATTTGATATTTATAGGAATTTATTATGAAATTTACTATACAGCGTGAATTATTATTGCATGCACTCCAGCTAGTAATTGGTGTGGTTGAGCGTCGTCAAACATTAGCGGTGTTGTCGAATATTTTACTCAAAATATCAAATAATCAGCTGCATCTTGTGGGTACTGATCTAGAGGTTGAATTAACCAGCCATTTGACGTTAATAGGTGATCATGTTGCTGGTGAAATTACAGTGCCTGGCAGAAAATTTGTTGATATTGTCAGGTCTTTATCTGATGAAGTTATGCTGGAAATTAGTGATAAAAATCAAAATGTTATCATTAGTTCAGGACGGAGTCGTTTTACTTTAACGACTTTACCAGCTAAAGATTTTCCTACCTCAGCTACATTGCCTAACACGATTGAATTGACGTTGAAGCAAACTGCTTTTTTAGTGTTACTCGAACAAACTTATTTTGCGATGGCACAACAAGACGTGAGATATTTTTTGAATGGTTTACTATTAGAACTCAATGATAAAAAAGTGCGTACTGTGGCAACTGATGGTCACCGACTGGCACTATGTGATTTAGCAATGCCATTGTTGTCAGAAAGCACGCAAGTAATTATTCCCCGTAAAGGCGTTATGGAATTACTGCGTTTGTTAAATCATAACGATGACGAGATTTCTATAAAAATAAGTACACAATCAATCACTTTAACGACGCGTGAGTTTATATTTAATTCACGGCTCATAGATGGCCGTTTTCCTGATTACAATAAAGTGATTCCTAAAGCGGGAGATAAAACCGTTTTAATTGATAAAGATCTTTTTAAACAAGTCCTTAACCGAGTTGCCATTCTATCTAACGAAAAATACCACGCTGTGCAAATACAATTAAATGCAGGATTAATGGCTGTAATAGCGAATAATCCTGAGCAAGAACAAGCAGAAGAAGAAGTTGAAATTGATTATCAGGGCCCTGTAGTCAATATTAATTTCAATGTTAATTATTTGATTGATGCGATAACTGCATTATCAACCAGTTCTATTAAGTTGACATTTAGTAATCCTGATAGCGGTGTGCTCATTGAGGGAATTGGTATAGATAATGTGCTTTATATCGTGATGCCATTGAGAATTTAATATCTATTTTACATTTTTACATATGAAAAAATATCTATGTTTACACTTTCTAATTTGTAATGGTGCAGACCCCTAATAGCTGGTAATTGTTAGCTAATAAAATCCCCCATCTTATTAGATAGGGAATTATTATGGAAATACGAATTGAAACAGCTGTGATTAAGAAAATAATTACCGTTTTATTTACACAGGCGATCCTCTCGCCCCATCAAACCATAGTATGCTATCTTACTCCACCCATTTAAACCCGGATATATTTATACATGAGCTTAGTACGATTAGAGATTACCCATTTTCGTAATTTACTAGCGCTCACTATTGAGCCTAATCCATCTTTCAATATTATTCATGGTGAAAATGGCAGCGGTAAAACCAGTATTTTTGAAGCTATCTATTTTTTAGGATTAGGCCGTTCTTTTAGGCACCATTTAGTAAACCGCATAATTAATTACGATGCTGAAAAATTATCAGTATTTGCAATGGCTCAATCCCACAATAATTTATCAAATGCTTTAGGTATTGAAAAAGACCGTGATGGCAAATCAAGAATCAAAATTAACGGCGAAAATATACAATCCCCCGCTATATTAGCCGAATTATTACCTATTCAATTAATCAATCCCGATAGTTATTACTTACTAAGTGCAGGCCCTAAACATCGCCGCCAGTTTCTGGATTGGGGTGTGTTCCACGTGGAACCGGCTTTTTTTCCAGAATGGAAAAAGATCCAGCGTATATTAAAACAAAGAAATGCCGCATTACGTGACCCCTCTTATACACAAATGATTTATTCATGGGATATCGAATACGTAGCAGCCAGCGATGCTCTAGAAGAAATGCGCAGTAATTATATTGCTCAGCTGAATCCTATTTTTCAGCAAGTTATCACTGAATTATTAGATGTAGGAGATTTAACCTTAGAATATCGGAAAGGTTGGGATACAGAAAAAGGCCTGCAACAAGTCTTAAAAGAATCATTAGCACGCGATCAACAGCTTGGATATACTCAATACGGGCCGCATCGAAGCGATATCAAAATATATACCGATCATTTTCAGGCGCAAGATGTTCTTTCTCGCGGCCAACAAAAATTGCTTATCTGTGCACTGCGGCTGGCGCAAGGTATTTTATTACGAGAGTTGACTAATAAAAGGTGTATTTACCTTATTGACGATTTAGCCGCGGAATTAGATGCAAATCACCGAAAAAAGATTATGGAAGTACTCGCCACTCTACAAAGCCAAGTATATGTTACCGCCACCAATCCTCATGATTTAAAAGATTTAATGGATATATCAGATACAAAAATGTTCCATGTGGAACAGGGTAAATTGTCCTAAAATTATAGATAAGGGAATGCAAAATTAATTAACGAAAAACACCATATTTCCTAAGGATTTAACGGGAATTTGTGATATAATATTTTGCTTTTTTGAACTTCTTTATTTATTGATATTTTTAGTTAATTTCTATGCGAGTTATGGAGTATAAATATGACAAATGACCCGGTCCCAACTTATGATTCGGCCAATATAAAAGTATTAAAAGGCCTTGATGCGGTTAGAAAAAGACCTGGTATGTATATTGGCGATACAGATGATGGTACTGGTTTACATCATATGGTCTTCGAAGTGGTTGATAATTCAATCGACGAAGCGCTTGCGGGATATTGTGACTTAATTAAAGTAACCATTCATGCAGATGAAACTGTCACTGTAAAAGACAATGGTCGCGGTATTCCAGTTGATATTCACCCAGAAGAAGGCCGTTCAGCTGCCGAGGTGATAATGACAGTGCTGCATGCCGGTGGCAAATTTGATAGTAATTCCTATAAAGTTTCCGGTGGTTTACATGGTGTTGGTATATCAGTAGTCAATGCCTTATCAGAAGATTTATATTTGACCATACGGCGCAATGGCAAAGTCCACTATCAACATTATCGTAATGGCGATCCCCAAGCTCCTTTAGCAGTTACGGGTAATACCGATGAAACTGGAACGGAAATTCGTTTTAGAGCCAGCGCCGAAACCTTCTCCAATATTGATTTTCAATATGACATTTTAGCGAGACGCTTACGTGAGTTGTCCTTTCTAAATTCTGGTGTTCGCATTGAACTGACAGACGAGCGAACTGGAAAACATGATGTATTTGAATTTGCCGGTGGCATCAAGGCCTTCGTTGAATATTTACATCATAATAAAACGGCTATTAATTCAAAGATATTTAACTTTACTGCAGAAAAAGATGGCATTGTTGTTGAAGTGGCAATGCAATGGAATGATGCCTTTCAGGAAAACATCTATTGTTACACCAACAATATTCCACAAAGAGATGGTGGAACACATTTGGTTGGGTTCAGAAGTGCTCTAACCAGAACATTGAACAATTATATTGAAAATGAAGGCTATGCCAAAAAATTTAAGATTGAAACAACGGGTGATGATGCACGAGAAGGTTTAACAGCAGTGTTATCTGTTAAGGTCCCTGATCCCAAATTCTCATCACAGACTAAAGATAAATTAGTTTCATCCGAAGTTAAGCCGGTGGTAGAAACCATTACTGCTGAGAAATTACAAGAATACTTATTGGAAAATCCCTTAGAAGCAAAAACAATAGTGACAAAAATTGTTGACGCAGCCCGTGCTCGTGAGGCGGCACGTAAAGCCCGTGAGTTGACCAGACGTAAAGGCGCGCTTGATATAGCAGGGTTACCTGGCAAACTAGCAGATTGTCAAGAAAGAGACCCAGCATTATGTGAAATTTATCTCGTTGAGGGTGAGTCCGCAGGCGGTTCCGCTAAACAAGCAAGAGATCGTAAATACCAAGCAATATTACCTCTTAAGGGTAAAATTCTTAATGTAGAAAAAGCACGTTTTGATAAAATGATAGGTTCTTTAGAAGTAGGTACATTAATTACTGCTTTGGGCTGTGGTATTGGTCGTGAGGACTATAATCCCGATAAATTACGTTATCACCGCATTATCATCATGACAGATGCCGATGTAGACGGTTCTCATATTCGTACCTTATTGTTGACCTTTTTCTATAGACAAATGCGCGAATTGGTAGTGAGAGGTCATGTTTATGTGGCCCAGCCTCCTCTCTATAAAGTGAAAAAAGGTAAACAAGAGCAATATATTAAAGATGACGATGCGATGGATGCTTATCTCATCCAATTAGCTTTGGAAGAGGCCGCCTTAGTACCTGGGCCAGGTATTCCACCTATCACCGGTGTAGGTTTAGAAAAATTGGCTTTACATTATCGTAAAGTACATAGCACATTGAAACGATTGGCCAGAAGATATCCTATTGAAGTGTTAGAAGAATTGATTAATATCCCTGAACTCACGTTAGAAGATCTTAATGATCAACAAAAAGTGAATAATTGGCTGCTTACTTTGGAGAATAAACTGACAGAACGTAATAAATCCGGCGTATATTATCAAATGTCACTGACAACATCAGATTCAGCAAATCACCCACATTATTTACCGACCATTACCCAGCTAATGCATGGTAATAGTCATACATTTACCTTAACCCAAGAGTTTTTTCTATCGCCAGAATATAGGCAAATTATTGAATTATATAGAGAATTTAAAGGATTGTTGCATGTCGGCGCTTATGTGAAACGAGGTGATAAACAACAAGCCATTGCCACATTCAAAGAAGCCATCAATTGGTTAATTGATGAGTCGAAGCAGGGTTTAGGGATACAGCGTTACAAAGGTCTCGGAGAAATGAATCCCGAACAGTTGTGGGAAACCACCATGGATCCACAATTACGTCGCATGCTACAAATTAAAATTGAAGATGCAGTAGCTGCTGATCAGATTTTTACTACTCTTATGGGTGATCAAGTTGATCCACGACGGGTCTTTATTGAAGATAATGCCCTTTCCGCAAAGAATGTCGATGTTTAGTTCACAATCTGCAAGGTTTAACTATGAATAATCAATTATATCGATTTACTTCTGAATCTGTCTCTGAAGGCCATCCTGATAAAATTGCTGATCAAATATCTGATGCAATCTTAGATGCAATTATTACGCAAGATAAACATGGTCGCGTTGCTTGTGAAACATTAGTTAATACCGGCATGGTATTAGTTGCTGGAGAAATTACCACAAAAGCGTGGGTGGATATCGAGCAATTAGCGCGTGAAACAATAAAAAATATTGGTTATAACAGTTCAGCATTGGGATTTGATTGGGAATCTTGCGCAGTAATTACCGCTATAGGCAAGCAGTCACCCGATATCGCTTTGGGCGTGGATAGTGCTCCTAATAAAGAACAAGGTGCCGGAGATCAAGGTTTGATGTTTGGCTATGCCAGTAATGAAACTGAAGCGTTAATGCCCGCCCCTATTTTTTATGCGCATCGTTTAATGCAACGGCAAGCAGAGGTACGCAAGAAAAAAATAATTCCCTGGTTACGCCCCGATGCTAAATCACAAGTGACATTGCGTTATCACAATGGAAAGCCCATATCAGCTGAAACAATTGTGTTATCCACACAACATAATCCTGAGATTGATCAAAAACAAATTACTGAAGCTGTTATCGAAGAAATTATTAAACCGGTAATTCCACCACAATGGTTAAATAAAGATACGCGTTATTTTATTAATCCAACAGGACGATTTGTGGTTGGTGGTCCTTTAAGTGATTGTGGTATGACTGGTCGTAAAATTATTGTTGATACCTATGGTGGTATGGCGCGACATGGTGGTGGTAGTTTTTCTGGTAAAGATCCCTCTAAAGTGGATCGATCTGCCGCATACGCTGCACGCTATGTCGCTAAAAATATTGTTGCTGCAGGATTGGCTGATCGTTGTGAAATTCAAATTTCCTATGCAATAGGAATTGCTGAACCCATTTCAATTGATGTTGAAACTTTTGGTACGGGAAAAATCAGCAATGAAAAAATCAGTAAACTCATTACACAGCATTTCGATTTACGTCCCCGAGGTATTATTGAAATGTTGGATTTATTACGTCCTATTTATGTTCCTACGGCGAGTTATGGTCATTTTGGACGTGAAAATGCAACTTTTAGTTGGGAAAAAACAGATAAAGTGGAATTATTAAAAGAATAAATTTTAATTTGATATATGAGGTTAACATGAAGTTTGGCGAAGAAAAGGACATCCTTTCGCAATTACAAAATGATTTAGCTAAAAATCCGCAAGTATTTTATGCAATAGATGGAACTATTGCATTATTACGTAAATTAATTAGTGGTTTTAATACCGAAGCTGTTCGTTTTATAGTTACAAATACTGATAAAAAAACAACTCGCGCTGAAATAGTTGATCTTGCTTTAAGACACGCTTTTAGCGTGCCATTTATTATATCCGTAAAAAAAATGGAATTAGATGAAGACAATCGTAAAGAATTATGTCGAATAATGTATATTTTAAAAGACGCTGGCGCTGAATTGTCTTTAAAAGAAGATCCCAATAACCAGTGTTATTTACGCTTATTAGAATTCATGATGAAACATCAAGCAGATATTCTAAACGCTTCCGATCCGCAACGAATTCATTCTAAACGATGCGCACTGATGTTTGTGACACGATTAGTTAATTTAGATCAAGGCCGCTCTATGGGAACTGTAGTCACGACTAAAATACGTCCTGAAACAATGGGTAAAGTAATGACACAATTAAAAAAACTCGTTAATCAAGCCGATTTGAGGACTTGTACCGACGAAGAAGTCAATCAATTATTATCAAGCATTGCACCACTTATTCAAGAAGTCATAATAACGAGAGATTCATTTGTGCCAGTGGCAGATATGAAAGTGCTGATAGAATTAAATACAGAATTAAGATTAGATAATTATATAGACAATGAAAAAAATAATAATAAAAATCGTGAATAATTTCATATTTTATTTGAAAGTAATTTATTAGAGATAGGTACAAAAATGATTTTCATAGAAGTTGTATCGTTATTATTTTATTTCAGTAATGATGTAATGTTAAAAATATCTATAATAAAAAGATTAATTTATTTATTAAAAAACACTTTTATTCAATGATAGTACTATACTCTTTCAATTTTAAGGATTTACAATGTAATTTTGGAATACGTGTTAAACGAAGATCAATCGTTAAAATCTCTGCTTTTATTATTAATGCTGTTGCAACGATAATGGCATCTGGTAACTTCAAAGAATGTGTTCTTCTTAGTTTAATAGCTTCTTCTTTTATAGCTGAATCTAATTCAACAATGGCTAATTCATTTAGGAATTTTTTAATATTATTTTCTGTTGTTTTATTTAGAGCTGGATAAGATAGTAGTTCTATTTCGGTAATCACTGAGATGTTATAATTTCCATCTGGCAGCTGCTCTTCAAGTTTATCACCTAATAAATATAATACTATGTTTGTATCAAGCAACTTATTCATTCCCATTCTCCACGAATGCGAGCTTGGTAGTCTAATGGGTCCTCAGTTAACTTTATCGTCCATATATAAGAAGATAAATGTGTAATCTTTTTAGTGGATTTTTTCATGAGTAACATTTTTTCGATTTTAAGCCAATCGGCGTAGTCTATTTGAACCGCAATTGGGTGCAATGATTCATCTGTCACAATTTTTTTATGGACATGATTCATAATGACCTCACTTATATTGGTTGAATGTTCTGATGTTAGTTTAACTGAAATACAATAGACCGCCTATATATCCTAGTCCATATTTTGATTTGCTTTATAAATGATGGGGATGTATTACTTTGAGTTTATTAAGAGTTATTTATATGTTACGTGATGCGAACCCAATAAATTACCTAGTTTGTTTAAAATAAGGGTCACCACATCTTTTGGTTTTTTTAAGGTAACATCAATAGTTATTTCATTTGCATGATGGGTATGAAATACATCATGATGGATTGCTAATCGCGATGCTCTATCGGCATCAATTGTTTTATATAATTTTTGACGTTCTGTCGATTTTACGCGTTTAATCAATTCTTGTTCTGTACATAACAGTCTAACTGGTAAAAAAATACTATTTCTATGAGCAACTAATTGATTAATACGATGGTAAAACTGCTTGGGAAATTCATCACCTTCAATCATTTCTTGTGTAATTACGAAACTGAAATACGTTGGCGATAGAACGGTTAAAGTATTAAAGACCACATCCCAGATTTTATTTGCATTAATCCAAACAGTTTCCGGTAAAGGAGTTATACCATCTTGATTTACAATATTTAATACAGGATTGAGAATGGAATGATTATCAATTAATTTAAAATTATCATGTTTTGCTAATTCTTTTGCGATAGTTAATTTACCTGTTCCAGCAAACCCCATTAATAATACTAAGCAGTTTTGATAGGTTTTAATTTTCTTCATGCGAGAATTCCCTTTGCATAAATTTACTGCGATCGATATTGCCAGAATTTAGGTAAATAATAACAACATATTGCTACGCCAATAATACATAACACGCCGCCAGACACTACAGAAACCGTGATGCCAAAAGCTGCTGCGACTAATCCTGCTTCTGTATCACCTAATTTAGGACCACTCATGTAACTGATCATTTCAATGCCTGATAAACGACCGCGATATTCATTGGGAATGGTTTCATTCCACATTATTTGGCGAAAAATACCACTGACAGCATCGAACGCGCCGGCAAATGCTAAAAATATTAAAGCTAAATATAAATGATGCGATAGACCAAAAAATATAATAGAAACGCCCCATAAAGTCGCAGCAACTGCAATTGCAACACCATGACGTTTTATATGTTTTATCCAACCACTATAAAATGAAATGATTACTGCACCGATTGCGGGCGCTGAATACAATAAACCCAATGTTTTTACGCCACCATAAGATTGTGCAATCGCTGGAAATAATGCCATGGGCATACCAAAAATCATTGCTGCAAAATCGACAAAATAAGTTCCCAATAATTCTTGGCGTGCAATAGCATAACGAAATCCTTCAATTAAAGATTTAATAGCGGATTCATCATTTGCAGGTTGTGGTTTAGGAATATGGCTTAACATTAACAAAGCAATCAGTGAACAAATAAAACTGATAAAATCAATAATAAATGTAATAACCAATCCAAAATGCGAAATAATTAATCCGCCCAGTGCAGGTCCAGCAATCATACATGTACTATAAGTAAATGTTGATAATGAACTGATCATGGGAAAATCTTCTTTAGGCACAATTTGCTGCGTAATACTATCCAAGGCTGGTCTATGTAGACCATTAATACCTGACATAAATATTGCTACAACAAATATGATCCAAATATAAGGCATAGATAAATTCGCATTCATTGCTAATGCTAAACAACCTAACGCCATTAATGATTCAGAGATTAATAAAAGTATTTTTCGGTGTTGTCGATCAGCTAACACTCCACCAATTAATGCCGTTAATAGTAGTGGTAGTAGTTGGAATAAACTGAGCAATCCTACCATTAATGTCGAATGTGTTTCATGATAAATCTGATAAGGTAAAGCAACGCTTGTTATCATGGTGCCAAGAAATGAAACAAATTGTCCGAAATATAATAATCGATAATTTCGATTGCTTTTAAGTATGGATAAATTGATTAAATAACTCATTGAATAACCGTTTGGAAAAATTTATTAAATATGTATGAATAGTTTATATTATTTGAATTATTTAAACATTATTTATTTAAATAAGAGCAATTCTGTCTGTATCAATAGAATAGTTAAGTTCATCGAGGTACCTTGTTTATTCTCATAAAAGCATTGTAAAAAGTAGTAATTAAATTTAACCCATTTTTCTGTTAGAATTTTAACATTTAAGTAATATATAAGTATTCCTATGGCTACTTTTTTGGAAACAAAGCGACTAATTCTAAAACCTACAAAATTGGCTGATCTCAACAATTTAATTGTTTTGCGGTCAGACCCTGATGTTATGAAATTTGTTGGTGAAGGTAAAATACAAAACAAAGAGGAAGTAAAAAGATTTTTAAAGATTGCTATAGATAATCAAAAAAAGTATGGTTATGGCTTCTGTTCAGTTTTTGAAAAAGACAGTGGCGATTTTATAGGACAAGCAGGGTTATTTCATCTTGGATTTAATGATGAGCAACCGGAGATAGAAATTGCATATCGACTACATAAGCAATATTGGGGAAAAGGATATGCTACGGAATTGGTAATAGCACTTATTCAGTGGGGATTCGAGCATTTACCTAACAAAAGATTGATTGCATTAGTCGATACAGAAAATTTACGTTCACGAAAAGTTTTAGAAAAAGCAGGAATGCGTTATACCGGCAAAGTCATTTATTCTGATAAAGAAATGCCGTGTTATGAAATATATAAAAATGATGCAATAGAATTATCAGCATATAATACACAATGGCCAAAAATGGCAAAATCTGAAATAAAAAAATTACGTCAATTATTTCATAAACAAAACATTATTGATATCCAACATGTAGGAAGTACTGCTATTCCCGGGATCCCTGCTAAACCGATTATCGATATACAAATTGCTGTAGCATCATTAGAAAAGATTAAACCCATGGCCATCGAACAATTAAAAACATTAGGATATGTTTATTGGGATGCTAATCCCGATCCAACCAGGCTGTTTTTTGCCAAAGGAATGCCGCCATTTGGTGAAAAACGCAGTCATCATTTACATATCGTTGAACCGCACTCACATCATTGGCGAGAGAAACTGTTATTCAGAGATTATTTAATCGCCCATACCGATATTGCTCAACAGTATGCTGATTTAAAAAAACAATTAGCAATGCAATATCTCTATCAACGTGAAAAATATACAGAAGCTAAAACGGATTTTATTAAAAAAATTATTGAGAGAGCGAGTCAAGTAAAACATCATAAAGATAAAAGTAAATAAGTGAACGTATCGACACGATTGCATTATCTCTTTTATCAATAATTCTTTTAGTTCAATCAATTAGATTCTTACCCCCATCATTTTAATATCGAGCTATATAAGGTTAACCTTAGGTTAAGCTTAGAAATTCATAGGTATTAAATCATCTTAAAACTATTTAATATTTAACAAAAAATCTAACTCAACAATTATTCATCATGAATGCTATTGCTCGATTGTATTTATAGAATTCATTAAGAAGGATTAGTCTAATATGTATCAAACAAATTGGCGAAAACTATATCAGTCACTCAAAGAGCAGCATTTTCAACTCAAAAAAGAAAGTGAATCTCTTTCCTATCAACTTTTGCAATTAAAAACAAAATGTGAAAAAGCACAAAAAAATATAGAGACATTTGAAAACCTTATTCCTTATGGGATATGGCAGTGTAATGCACGTGGTGAACTAAAATATGTATCTGAAAAGTTTCTTAAATTGAAAGGGCTCACACTAAAAGATGTAAAAGATTATGGTTGGGTCAATTTTTCACCAGAGAAAGATAAAAATCGATTATTACAAAAATGGCAAAAATGCATTGAAACTGGTGATGAATGGCAAGAAATTTACGAGATAAAAGATAGCGATGGTTTAAGCCATATCATATTAAGTAGAGGATGTCCTATCAGAAATACTGCAAGTCATATTATAGGTTGGATAGGAGTATATTTAAGCATTACTGCTAAAGAACAAGTAGCATTTTTATCAAAACAACAAAAATTACATAAATTAAGTTAAAATTAACATTAATTATTATTTGGCATTTTTAAATTAAATTTAACCATCATATAATTTTTGATTAATTGAGCAATAGATTTTGCTTTCATTTTTTTCATGATATTGGCTCTATGCATTTCAATGGTTGATATAGTAAGAGCTAAGTCAAAAGCAATTTCTTTATTCATTTGACCCTGCGCTATTTTTTCCATAATTTCTTTTTCTCTTAAAGTCAGGCTTTCATAATCTTTAGGTGAAAAACCATTTTCATTATTTTTAGAAAAATTCAAATTATATTGAATCGCTTTTTGAATTTGCTCTAATAATAATTGATTACTAAAAGGCTTGGTCACAAAATCAAATGCACCTTCTCGCATGGCTTGTACTGCTATAGGAACATCACCATAACCCGTCATAAAAATGATAGGCAGTGTATTAGAAATTGATTTGAGCTGTTTTTGTAATTCAAGGCCACTCATTTCTGGCATTCTTATATCACTTAAAATACAACCTTTTCGTTGGTGATCGTATTGATTGAGAAAATGATAACCACTTTGATAGGTTTCGGTATTAATATGAATTGAATTCAATAAATAGGTTAAGGCCTCACACAATGCTTCATCGTCATCAATGATAAATACAGTCGATGTTTGACTTATTGTTGGTATGTTTTGCATGGCTACTTCCTAATGGTGAACTTTAAAATAATTATATTTATGATTGATTATGCTATGGATCGAATTTGAGTTTTATCTCTAATTATCTGAACCAGTTGGCTAATATCAAAAGGTTTGGCCAGATGGGCATCAAAGCCTGCATCTATAGCTTTGTTAACATTTTCACTACCTGCATATGCAGTAAGTGCGATGACAATATTTTTTTGTTTCTGCTTTGTTTCATACTGCCTGATTTTATTAACTAAACTATACCCATCTTCATCAGGCATCGCTATATCACTGATTATAATGTCAAAGGAATTAGATTTAAATAGATCATATGCCTCTTTAACTGTTGCCGCCAGAAAAACCGTTGCGCCGAAAAAGCTAAGTGCTGCTTTTATAATTTCACGCGTTTCGTAACCATCATCTACAAATAAAATTGTCAATCCATGGAGATAATGATTTTCTAAAGAATCTTTGAAATCTGCAAATAAATTGTTTTGCTTTTTGGCACTAAACATTTGTTCGGAATCAATTAAAGGTAATGTTACTGTAAATGTTGAACCTAAATTATCACCTTGGCTGTGAGCAGTAATTTTACCTCCTTGCATATCTAATAAGCTATGTACTAATACTAAACCCAATCCTAATCCGATATGCCCACGAGTGCTTGAAGAATCGACCTGATGGAAAAGATCAAAAATAAACGGAAGAAATTCAGGTTTTATTCCTTTGCCTGTATCACTAATGGAGATATGAATTAAATGTGGAAGGTTTTTATTAACGACATTGATATCAATTTGTATTTTGCCATGAGGAGGCGTGAATTTTATGGCATTCGATAAAATGTTCCAAAAAATTTGTTTTAAACGATGTTCATCGGCATAAACATAAGCTTGTGATAATTTTAAACTTTCTATAATACGAATTGATTTTTTTTCTGCTGTAGGAAGAATTGATTCTATTGTGTTCTTGAGAATTGCTATGATATTCACATTATTTAATTCAACCGACAGTTTGCCCATAACAATTTTTGAAATATCTAATAAATCATCAATTATCTGATTTTGTGCTAAGGCACTCTCTTAATCTGATTTCTTGCCTCATTGAAAATGGCACTAAATGAGAATGTGATATAAGTTTCTTCTTTTGAAACATTGCGATCAAAAAACATTTGAATATCTTCTGACCAGCTTGCTTCACCTTCTTCCATTACTTTATCTATCATCGGGCCAATGGTAGGCCAAACTTCGCGCCAAGCTTCTCTACCTGAACGACCTAATACATAAGGATGTTTATGTGATCCAAGAAATGGAATATACGCATCATTATAAAATAATGTTAATGAGGGCCCCCACCATATCTGCATCGGGAAATGAGATGTTAAACAAATGCCTAAAGCAATCTTCAAATTGGGAGGCCATGAATGAGGATCACCAAGACAAGTTTTAGACCAATTCAAATCACGCATACGAATAGCTAACTCGCTATTGCCCGGAAAAATATTTTTTAATAAATCGCTATTTTGAGAAGTCAATTTATTCGAATTAGAAATTAACATACATTTATGGTTCCAATTTTAAATTTAATAATCGGCTTAGAATCGTCATAAGTGTTTTTTACGTTTTTATTAATATTTAAACTTTGAAAATTAATTTGTGACGGGTAAATAAAATTCGATACAGGCTCCGCCAGATGATAACGAAGTGGCTTTAATAGTACCACCATGCGCTTGAATAATGGTTTGGCAAATAGAAAGGCCAACACCAATGCCGCCTGGCTTGGTAGTGCAATAAGTATCAAATAATTTGAGTAATATATCGTTATCAAAACCTAAGCCATTGTCTTTAACGCTCACTTGAACTCTATTTTTTAATAGCTTAGTTTCTATAATAATTTCTGAATTTTTGGGTTTATTTAATTGCATTGCTTCGATACTGTTACGTATTAAATTGATAATAACTTGTTCTATTTGTATTTTATCAATATTTAATAGTGGAATTTTATTATCAGTTATAATATTTAAATGAAAATTATCATAAGGAAAAAGAGAAGCACACATATCAACCAAGTTTTTAATAAGTACATTAATATCTGTAATTTCAATGTGTAATATACCACTTTGAATAAAGTGTTTCATTCTATATAAAATAGCAGAGGCGCGTTGTGTTTGTTCTTCAATTTTATGTGTTAATAAAGATATTTGGTCGAGATTTTTATTATCTAAAATTAATTGGCCACAAGTCCCAGCAAGTGCTGAAATTGCAGTTAATGGTTGATTAATTTCATGAGCAAGAATGGTGGTAATTTCACCCATCGAATTGATACGCGCGGCTTGTGATAAAACATATTGATGCTCACGATGTTGTTGTTCAATTTTTCTACGATCTGTGATGTCACGATCAATGCCTAAAATACCGACGAGGTTTCCATTAAAATCTAGCATGGGTACAGCAGTAGACTCGAGATAGGAATATAAACCATTTTTAGAACGATACTGTAAAATAAGACTGGTCCACCCTTTTTTTAGTTTTAAAAAATTGGCCCATTCTTTTTTTATGAGAATATAATCGTGCGGCGATAGAAATATAAATAATTTTTTACCTAGCATTTCATCAGGAGAATATCCCAAAATATGGTTAATATAAGGATTGCAATAAGTGAAGTTGCCTTGCAAATCACAACACCATATCCAATCATGAGTCTTTTCTACAATAGATTGAAATTTGGCATCACTTTCTTTAAAGCGAATTTCAACTTGTTTTTGTTCACTTATATCAAATAAAGATAAATGAAATCGTTTATGTTGTGACCACTGATTTACTATAACACTGTCAATACGAACATACAGCGGGAATTGGTTTTTTGAAATCAGTTCTATCTCACAACTTTGCTTAAAGTTTGTTTCTAATATAGTTTGAATATGGTGTTCAAAATCGGCATGGTAAAGAGGAGAGATAAAATTAATAAAATTTTTGTTGATTAGCTTTGATCTTTCTATACCTAATAAAGCTGCACCGGTTAAATTGACCTGAGTAATTTTTTTATTATAATCTAAGCTAAAATGTCCACAAGGTGAGAATTCATATAAATGAGACTGGTGGTCTTTTAAATCGCTAAATTGTTTTTTTAAAGCATCGAGTTCGTTATATTTCTCTTCATTATGTACTAAATAACCACCAAGATCATTAATGATTTTAATTATTTCTTCTTTTGAATAATTTTGACTAAAAGAAAAATTTTCCATTAAAAAACGTATTGTGTTATTACAAAGGGTGGAAAGTTTTTTCTTATCAATTTCACGTTTTATTGTTGGCATGCTGCAAGGATCCTGTCGATTCTTTAAATGCGAGTAATAATAATGGAATAAGGGTTTCGTTTTGCATAAAACGACACGCATTTAGATGCAGTTTTTTATAACCAATATTGGGGAAATTATTTTCTAATTCAAAATTACTTGTACCATCGTTAAGGTAAAAACATTGTTCGGCGAAGTCAGCTAATGCAGGAATTTTCCAAATATTTTTAGCATAATGAAAAAGTTTCTGACCAGGAATTCTTTCTTTTAAACCGAAAAATTGATAGAAAGCATCGTTTGCTGTAATGATTTTAAGATCTTTATCTAGTAATAATAGCGGTTCGTGAGTTGTTTGCATAATAATATTTGCATAGTTTATCGCATCTTGGTGTGCAATATTATATTGCGCTAATTTTTGTTCGGCTTGTTTTTGCTGATTGATATTGAGAAATGTAATTACAACGCCTTCTATTTTATTGCTAATGGTACGATAAGGTATTATTTTTAACATATGCCATTGGCCGTCTTTGTTTTCAACGTCAATAATTTTACTGGCTAATGTATCAAGTACCTGTTGCGCATCTGATACCAAATTATCATATTTTAAATTAGAGACGATGTGACTAATGGGGCGACCTATATCAGCTGGAATTAAATTAATGACTTCTTTTACTTTGGGTGTAAATCGTTTCACACATAATTCATTGTCTAAAAAGATGGTGGCTATTTCAGTACTGTCTAATAAATTCATCATATCGTCATTCGCATTGGATAATTGATCGATACGATGTTGCAATTCGATATTTACAGTGGCCAATTCTTCATTCAAAGATTGCAATTCTTCTTTAGAGGTTTCAATTTCTTCATTAGTACTTTGTAATTCTTCGTTGGTCGATTGTAATTCTTCATTGCTAGATTTTAATTCTTCATTAGATGTTTCAAGTTCTTCTATAGTTGTTTGTAAAGTTTCTTTGGTATGTTTTAATTCCAGCTCTAATTCTGCAACATGTATTTCGTATTTTTCTGTGGATGCATGTGATGATTTGACAACACTGGGTTGTATTGTATTAACATCTTCAAAAATAACTAATAATACTTTTTGATAATGTTCTAATTCAGGTATGGGTTTGATGCGCAAATTAATATTTTTAAGATGGCTGTTACTTTCTACTTGTAAATTGTGATAATACACTTCTTGGTTCTGCGTAAAAGCTTTACGAATTGCCGATGAGAGTTTAATTTTTAATCCAGGACGCGCCATTTCGAGTATATTTAAATTGGCTTTACCAGGAGCTGGTTCTAAAAAATATCCAGTTCGTCCATAGATATAAATTATTTCATTTTTTTCGTTAATGACCACACAAGCAGGTGAGTATATATCAAGCAGGATTCTTTCTACATATTGTGAGATATTGTTATACTGCTTTAATTTATCCGTTCTTTCTATATTTTTCATGTCTGCAATCTCAATAGGTTGAGTGGCGGTAGGAAAACTCATGGTGATTTGAAAAGGAGAATGTACATCTTTTTTCTCAAATATTTTCCATTTTTTATTATTGATGTGAAATAAATTAGTGTATTCTCCAATGTTTTCTGCTGATCCCAAAAATAATAAACCACCAGGTTTTAAGCAGTAATGAAATAAAGGCAAGATTTTTTTTTGTAAATTAGCATTCAAATAAATCATTAAATTTCTGCAACAAAGTAAATCTAATTTGGTAAACGGCGGGTCTTTTATAATACTTTGTGGTGCGAAAATAATCATTTTTCTGATATCTTTACTAATTTTGTAATGATTATCTTCCAATTTAAAATATTTGTTTAATCTTTCTTGGTCCACGTCAGCTCGTATGGTCAATGGATAAATACCAGCTCTTGCCACATCAATAGCTGATTCATCTATATCGGTACCAAATATTTGAATTTCAAATTGTTTATTTAGTGATTCCATGCATTCAGTCAGAGTAATTGCAATGGAATAAACTTCCTCGCCACTGGAACATCCTGCAACCCAGACTCTAATACAGGTATTTTTGGGTTTCTTTTTAAATATTTTTAATAACAGCTCGCTTTTTAAAGAACTAAATGCGTCAGGATCACGGAAAAATGAGGTGACCCCAATGAGAAATTCTTTAAATAAAGTACTAATTTCTTGGGGATGTTCTTGAAGATAGCGCACATAGGTTTCGATAGTACTAATTTGATGCACACTCATTCTTTTTTCAATGCGCCGCCAGATGGTATTTTTTTTATAATGACTGAAATCATGTCCTGTTTGTTTTTGCACTAAAATAAAAATTTGTTGGAGTACATCATAAGGCGTATCTTTTAATAACGGTGTTTCTTTATAGCCAAATTTTAAATATTTATAAATGGGATCAGACATTTTCTCGGGTGGAAGAATATAATCGACAATACCCGTTTTAATGGCATATTCAGGCATGCTACTGAACTTGGCTAACGTAGGTTCTTCAGCAATCGTTAAACCACCTTCAGCATGAATGGCTCTTAATCCTAATACCCCATCGTCACCTGCTCCAGATAATATGACACCCACTATTTTTCTTTTGGAGTTATCATTTGCTAAAATACGAAATAAATTATCAATAGGTAAATCTTTTTCATTTTTATCAATATTTTTTACAGGAGAGAAAGTATTATGCATTAAATGTAATATTTTACGGGGATCTGCGATATAGATAGTTTGAGGTTTTATAATAGTGCCATTTTTAATAGGCAAAATATTCATATTAGTAAATTTGTTGAGCAATTCCATTAAGCGATTAAAAGTAAATTGATTTCTATGCATATGTGTGATGATAATAAATGCAGCATTGATATTTTGATTAATATTTTTGAAAAATAATTCTAGCGGTTCTAGCCCCCCTGCTGACGCTCCAATAGCCACAATGGAAATAGGATATTGCACAGTTTTGATCTGTTTATTCCTAGAATTTTGCATATCTGTATTCGGCATAGTTAATATCTCAAACAAATTGATATAGCATTAGCGTTTTTCTACTTGCTTAGATGAAGTCTTCTTTAATAGAATTTTTTTAATAATTGCTGCATGTCTCCTGGTTTCAATCTCTCTTTCTTTAAATCGTTTTGCAATTTTCACAGTTACGGGATTTTGGCTATTTTTTTCAGCTAATTTTTGGGAAATATTAGCGCTTTCTTCTAACGTTCTGAGTGCCGCCCATAGCGCATTTTCTACATTTTCAGATAACGAAACAGCAAGATCTTCTGTACCATATACGTGGCCCACGCGGCAACGAAAATGTAAAACATGATTGTTGCTTACTTCCCATAATGTGCCATGACAATCAGGACACGTATAAAAGGATGGGGAACCTACTTTACCGAGCTCTTCAACACTATGAATTAAATTTTCATCAATTGCAGCTTCTGCTTGCGTCGTTTTGTTATCGATCGAATCAGTGCTTGTCTGTATTTGTTCTGTTGGATGGGGATTGCTAATAATTTGTATAATGGTTGGTGCAATTTCTTTTACAGTAAGACAATAGTCAATGTTGACCTTTTGTAATGCATTTAATGGCATATCAGGATAGGGTGCTTCATTAGGGTCTTGTACAATTGTAGTGCCACCATAATTTTTAACAGTATGTAACCCCAAAATGCCATCATCTAATAAACCAGATAATATAATACCTATTACGCTGTTACCATAGGTTAGTGCAGCAGAACGAAATAATGGATCTATTGCTGGACGGCTGCGATTGATGCGAGGTCCAACAATTAATTGTATTTTTCTATCTCGATGAATCACCATATGTTTATTGGGAGGTGCAATATAAACATGTGAAGATCTGATGCAATCGCCGTCTTTAGGATCTATCACTTTTAATTTGCTATGTTTCTGCATGATTTCCGGCAATAATCCCGGGCTTTGTGGCGAGAGATGTATGACTACTAATATCGCTGCGGGTAAATCGTGGGGCAACTGATTCAGCAGATTAGAAATTGTCGCAACTCCACCTGCCGAAGCACCAATAACCACTATATTCTCTTGAGTCATATTATACCCCATCACATTGAGTAGATTTGAAATAACATCGATATATTTACTATCGATAATAACTTAATTTTAATTTTGTGAATGTTTATTAATGTCATTGACAATTTTATTTTTATCCCTTCAAGTGATTGTTTTACCCATGAATGAAAAAAATTATATAAAGCCAGCCAATCGATATAGGAATCATAAATATTTATAGGGTAAACCCTATGTCTTTTTCAGCTTTCATTGCTTTTTATTGGAAAACCACAGTTATTAAAATTATCAAATTGGGTTATTTTAAACTGATCGTCATTAAATGAAGTTTTCATAATGATTGAGATATGCATAATATCTTTTACTTAAACATAAGGAGATATTAAATGAAACTGAATGAAATACAAATTAAAGCTATTACAGAATCATGGTATCAGGTATTAACAGAAAATAATAAAAAAATCATGACAGAAATACTAAGTAATAAGTTGAAATATTTTATTAATGATCTGCGTGTCTCTTTAAGTGAAATAATATTCGATGATAATAAAGCAACGATGTTATTAGTTGGTGTGAAACAGTTTTGCCCTTTGAAAGGTAATCATAGTCCTGTGTTAGCGAAATTTTTTAATGAGCTTATGATTAAGCATGAGCTTTCACTAGAAAATTTTCCTTATGGGGCAAAATTGTTTATAAAATGTGATGGCGATATCACTTTTGAGAAAATGATTGGCGCGCAAATAATTCATATTTATTCAGCACAAGACAGCGTTGTTTTACCTTCAACAGCTCCGATCATCGAACAGAATTTTCATGATGCAATTTTTTCAGTGATACAGCATTCACAGTTATTGCGTCACTCATTACCTCAATCAATGACAGCTGTTGATGATAAAGAAGAAAAACAAATGGAAACACGAGCTGAGAAGCGATTGCTTGAATTGACCGCAACAGAGGCCGCTTCAGAAAAGTGTCCAGGCAAAAAATCAAAAAGAGTAACTGTTACTAAAAGAAATTTCGGAAAATTAAAATTTTTCCAATATAACGGTCCTAATAAGCAACCATCATCAACAACAAGCGTTGCTGAAAATCAAAAAAACGAAAATACAGCTCAATATGATAATTTGAATTTTGAATTTAGATAAATTATAGGGTGACATCTTCAATAGTGGATTTATTAATCTTTTTCAAAATGTTGATAATCTTTCATGTTTTGCCAATCCCCTCCCCAGCGCCAGCCATAGCTTGTAAATAGATTATATATATTATTACCTTTGACAATAATTCCTTTTATCTTGTCATTACGTGATAAATAGTGAATACCTTGATAAGGTAATACTTGACCATTATTAATGTAAGGATTTTGTATAGGATTTATATCAATAGCATAACCATAACTGTGTTTAGAAAAAAAACGAGCATCACTGGTCAGCGCACGGCAATTAAAACCCACTGTATTATCATCCGCCATCGATTTTAAATCATCACCTTGATAAAAATCTAACGGTTGTATTTTTGCAATAGGAAATTTCATGAGAAATAGTTGATGAAATATTTGAACCGTTTCAGCCGCAATTTGCTGATTTACGATCAAAACGCCTTGATGTGGTTTATTATCAAAACCCCAATAAGTGAGTTGTATATAAGATAATTCACGCAGAGGTACGGGACAGCCTTCCCGCCAGGTGTAATGTTGCATGATTAATTGCATGTTATAAGGGATAGCAGTTATTTTACTTAGAAATAAATCAGGTGTTGCTGCGCTTGCTTTTTGCAATAAAAAGAAATAACTCATCAGAAAAATTAATAGTGGTCGCTTCATTAAGATCATTTATTTAATTGAAATACAATTTGAAATAGATATAGTTTGTATTAATGCCGTTTTAAGAAGTAAGATGTTTTTATGCTGATTTAATAATCATTATGCTCCTTCATTAGTTTTAATTTAATTAAAATTTATTTTTATTTCTCTAAAACATAAGTGCCTGGTGCGTCACTAAGTATACTCAATCCCATTTTACTATTGCCTATTTCAGGGGGCGATATTTTTTCTCCAGAATGATTTGCTATCCATTCTTGCCATTTTGGCCACCATGATCCATCAAAATGAGGCGCTCTTTCTTCCCAAACTTCAGCAGTAACATGTTTATCTTTTTTACGGTGCGTTAACATTTGAAAATTCCTGTGAGGATGTCCTGGTTCACTCACAATCCCTGCATTATGGCCGCCGCTGGTCAATACAAAAGTAATATCGGTGTCTAAAAATAAATGAAGTTTATAAACGGACATCCACGGCGCGACGTGATCGGTTACTGTGCTAACAGCAAAAATAGGCGCATTAATATTTGGTAGCGATACGCGTTTTTTTCCCACTTTAAAACGACCTTGTACCAAATCATTATTTAAAAATAATTTATGTAAATATTCGGAATGCATTTTATAAGGTAAGCGAGTGGTATCATTGTCCCATGCCATTAAATCATTGAGTTGTTCTTGTTGCCCTAACAAATAATTACGTATTAATCGTGACCAAATTAAATCAATCGACCGCAACATACTAAATGCGCCAGCCATTTGAGCGCCATCTAAATAACCTTTTTCCCACATAATATCTTCAAGAAAAGTGATTTGATTGGGATCCACAAATAATAAAAGTTCACCAGCATCTCTAAAATCAATTTGTGCTGCAAATAAGGTGATTGTTTTTAATCGCTCATCAGATTTTCCTGCCATGGCAGCAGCAGCAATCATCAATAATGTGCCACCGATGCAATAGCCAACGGCATGTATTTTTTGTTGAGGAACAATATCATTAATGACTTTAAGAGCGTCCATTATGCCTAAATTAACATAATCTTCTAATCCTATATCACGATCATCGCTGTTGGGATTTTTCCAAGAAATCATAAACACAGTATGACCATTATCTACCAGATATTTGACTAATGAATTATGCGGCGAAAGATCCAATATATAATATTTCATAATCCAAGCGGGGACTATTAAGATGGGTTCTGCAAAAACTTTTGCTGTGGTTGGTTGATATTGAATTAATTCAAGCAAACGATTGCGATAAATCACTTTTCCTTTTGTAATCGCAACATTTACACCCACACGAAATTGTTCTGCACCAGCGGGTGGAAGATTTTGTTGATTATGGTAAATATCATTTAAATAATTATTAAAACCGCGAATAAAATTCATGCCCTTTTGTTGGTAAGCGGTTTGTATAATTTCTGGGTTTAACCACGGAAAATTGGATGGCGAAAATATATCTAGAAATTGCCTGCCAAAAAAATTAACCATAAATTGATGATGTTTAGAAAGCCCTCTAATTTCAGAAGACGATTCATTCCACAGTTGTTCCATTAATAAAAAAGCTTGGGAATAAAGATTAAAAGGATACTGGGACCATAATTCATTAATAAATCGTTTATCTTCTGTTCGACATTGTATACAGGGCTCAGATTTTTGTTGGCTGGTATTGATTGAATATTCCAGAAAACGTGACATTTTGTAAGCAGCATTTTTTAAAATAGCCATTTGTTTTGCAGGAGAAATGGCTAGATTAGTGAACCAATCAGCAAATGCAAGACCATAAGAAACAGGCGAAATCCAACCGGTATAACGGCCAATGGTGGCATGTAATATGCGATCAAAGTCTTCACCTTGATATTCATAATGGGGTTCTTGCGTGCCAGTTTTATCCATATCGAAAAACTCCTTTTGCTATATTGATCAGCAGTACTGCTTAAGGAATAGGGTTCACCTATGTCATATCAGTCTTCAGTTATATCTAATATTATTTTACATGACAATATTATTGAGATGTTTAGTTATGTTATTTTATACAATTTTCAAGCGTGAACCATCTGCGCGAAAACTGCTAATTCAATTCTAAGGATGAGGGTAAATTTGATGGCAAAACATCAAAATATTCATGTACCAAATAATCGTTACATGATGCATGAACAGATCAAGAGCAATCCAGTGATACTTTTTTTATTAAACGTTATCGCAATTATAGTTTCATATTATGTTGCAATTTTATTGCATGAATGGGGGCATGGCACAGTTGCATGGATGTATGGCATTAAATCTAGCCCTTTTGATATTCAATATGGTGGATGGCTTTTGCAAAATGCGGATGAAAATGTTAATTACGCAACTTTGCTTAATTCGAACCATGGAATTACGGCGGCAATGATTGGTATCGCAGGTCCGGTTGTGAGTTTTATATTAGCAATATTCAGTTTTATTTTATTGAATCGTAAAAGCTACCAACACAATAACGTTAAGTTTATTTTTATTTATTGGTTTTTAATGATAAATATGATTCCCTTAGTACAATATTTTACGGTCTCTGCATTTTCATCTGAAGGTGATACGGGGCGTTTTGTGCATGGACTAAATATTTCAGCGTTGTGGATTTTTATTCCTGGAACAGTATTTATTATTTACGCGCTCTGGCGAATTTTAACAAAAGAAATAATTAGGGCTTATATCGTAATGCCAATTAATAGTATATTTGGTCGAAATATACTTTTATTGGCAACACTCAGTGTGATATTTTTATTTATTTATTCCCACGGATATAACCCTTTAACTGATAAAGGCATAAATACCATTAGCAGAATTTTAGCAATAACATCTATTTCGTTTGTCCCTTTGTTGTTTATTGTCTGTAATCCCTTATTGAGTTGGGTGAAAAAAGCGACTGATTGCAAAATATGATAATCAATCACAATGCGTTAATTATTTTAATTTAGTAAGTTGTAGGTATAAATTCTCTATTTGTGGGCAATTCATATTTTTACTTTTTGCAGCTATTAGCGGATTTGCATAAATATATTCAATTTCTATTGATTTGTGTTGTTCAAAATCATATAACATACTGGGTTTATACCCAGTTAACATAGCCGAATCTTTAATCATGTTTTCAAAGATTTCCATAGAAAGCGTTATGTCATATGCATTAGCAATAGCAATAATTTCTGCGGCTATTGATTTAAGTAAGGGGACAAAATTTTGCGCCAATATATCGGCGGATGTATTGTGTAATACACATAATCCATTAAATGGAATATTCCATAACAATTTCTGCCAACGAATTTGTAAATAATCGTTGTGAATTTCGAAGGGTATAGCAGCGGTTTTCAATTTGTTTGAGATACTATTAATTATATTTTCATTTTTTGCTAGGTCATTATAAGGCGCTAGTCTAATTACACCTTGATGAGTGGCTTTTATAACACCGGGTGTTAATTTGATTACACCGATAGTAGTTAATGCACAATAAATAGCATTATTAGGACAAATGGATTCTACAAATTCTTCATTACCAAAACCATTTTGCATGATTAAAATAATGGAATTTTCTTTTAACAAATGAGGTAACAAAGTGGGAAGTAATTTATTTTGTGTGGTTTTTAAGGCAATAATAATGACATCACATTTTGGCATTTGTTGTGCATTTTGATACACATTGATTTTGGGTAATGTAAAATAATCATTAACAGTGATTATTTTTAATCCTTGTTGTTTGACAGCTTGATAAGCAGAATGCAATAAAAAATGCACTTCCTGACCGGATTGTGCTAATAATCCGCCATAATATCCACCAATTGCACCTGTACCAATGATTGCATAATTCGAAAGATTTTTTTCCATATCAATATACTATAGTAAGAAAGGCTCTCACCCTAACCTTCTGCCAAAGGGAGAGAGGATTGAGAAGACAATATTAATTACGAGGGGAATAGGGAACATATTTTCCATCTTTAAAATCACTGAAAAAATAATTCACTTCAGGATGATTAATAGGTTCTTTAGAAAGATCTTCTTCTAAATCTTGTTCTGAAATGTATACGCGTTGTTGCGTGCCATGCACTAATACATGATACCAAGGCTTGTCTTTGGGGGGCTTATTGGGTGACATGCGATTATAAAGTTCTTCTGATTCTTGAAAGTCTGCATCTACATCTATTACCACGCCGCGGAAATCAAATAATGCATCGTGTACTAATTGGCCAATACCATAACGGGCAATAGTGGGATTAAATTTTACATGTTCCATGCATAGTTACTCATTGATAAAAAGAATCTTATTATTTCACAAATTGACAATTCCATGAACCACATGACCTGTTGCGACGTGTTGACTTGCAGAAATGCAATGGCCTTGTTGATCATCAAAAAAGAAATCAGCACCAAATGCACGTAAAAATTCGCCTTTATCCAAGCCACCTAAAAACAGGGCTTCGTCAATACGAATTTGCCATGCACGTAGCGTTAAAATAACGCGTTCATGCGCTGGCGCATCACGGGCAGTAACTAGTGCTGTTCTAATTGGGCAAGATGATGGATTAAACACACTCTGAATTTGATGTAATGCTGATAAAAACCCTTTAAATGGGCCTCCAGATAAAGGTAATTTTGCCGCGGCACTTTCACTTTCTCTAAATGCAGCTAAACCTGATTCTTGGTAGACACGTTCTGCTTCATCAGAAAAAATTACCGCATCACCATCAAATGCAATGCGTAATTCTTGCGATACATTACTGGTGCTAGATCCTGGAATAATTAAAGCGGCTGCAAATCCAGCTTGTAATGCATTGACCACATCTTCACGATTTGCCGAAAGAAATAATTGTGCGCCAAATGGTGTGACATAACGATAGGGACTTTGGCCGCTGGTAAAAGTGGCTCTGGTAATAGCGAGTTGATGATATTTAATGCTATTAAAAACTCTTAAGCCGGTGTCAGCACTATTTCGCGATAATAGAATTATTTCAACCAGAGATTCATCATTTTGGGGATTTTTAAGTGCTAATAATTTTTTAACCAGAGGAAATGCAACGCCCGGTTCTAATACTTTATTTTCATGCGCGATTTGATATTGTAAATAGGCATCAATACCTTCGTTCTCATAAATAGTATGGCTTTCGTCTAAATCAAATAATGCGCGTGATGAAATAGCGATAACGAGTTTACCCGATAAATTTTTTGGCATGTTAAAGTGCTCCAACTGAATCTTTAATCATATGTTTTTAGTGAATCGTTCATGTGCGGGAATGACAGAATCAGAATAATTTAAATTTCTTTAATCGTTTTAAGGGTCTAACAGAATAAATATTATTTTCGTTTGATAAATTAATTGCCCCATTTTCATTATTAATATCTTCAATTGTTATTATATCCTGCAATGACAGATACGGCCATAATTGCGCTAATAATGATTGTGAATTGGGTGATCGCAAGCCATTTTCATCTTGTTCAACATGAAATACGAGATGTAATTGATGTTTAGCGCGGGTAGTTGCAACGTATAATAATCTTTGTGCCTCGAAATAAGATTTTTTTTGTTCTTCTCGTCTTAAATAAGTATAAATAGGATCTTGATCTTGAGCAGTCGCTTTTATAGGTGCCAATATCAAATCATCAATACCATGTTCACCCGTACGTTCCATCCACAAAAGTAATTGATTATCATCTGATCGTACTTGTCTATCTAATCCGGCTAATATTACTATATCGAATTCAAGACCTTTTGCTTTATGAATAGTCATAATTTCAATATAAGGTTTATTTAATTGTGATGGCGAAGCTGTCAATAAATCTAGTTGTTTTTCTAATTGAGTTAAATCACTAATATCATTTCCTGTGCTTAGTTTTTCAAGCAAATTAAAAAAAGTTTGTGCATTTTCTAAGTCAGATTCACTGTTAATGCATGCCGGACCACCTAATGCAAGCCATACGCCTTCTATCCAATAACGCAAAGATTTATAACGGCGTTCTTTAAATGCGTTATTCAATACTGTTATTAAATGATTTAATTGTTGTTGACTAGTAGAGCTTATTTTATGCGCATTTATCGCAAGCAATTCCCAGATGGTTTTTTCACTGTCGTTATAAGTTAATGAATGTAAATCAGTCAATGTTAAACCGCACCAGGGAGCGCGTAATATCGCTAGCCATGCTGTGCGGTCAGCTAAATGTAATAATGCTTTTGTTAAAGCTAATAAATCTTGAATAACACTATTTTGGCTTAATAATTCAATTTCTATTGCTTGATAAGGGATTTTAGTTTTTTGAAGTGTATCAATGATATTAAATAAGTGAGGTCGCGATCGCACTAAAATAGCAATTGATGCATCAGGTTTGTTCTTGCGTGCAGAGGTGATGATATCTACTACAGTTTTTCCTTCTTGATTTTGCCCATTTTTTTCAATGGCGTAGATTTTAACAGTGGAGATATTTTTTGTTTCATGAATAGCGTGTGATTGATTAAATTGTATGGCACCACAACTGATATCATTAAATTGAGGAAATACCTGTGAAAATAGTTGATTAGTCCAATTGACTAACAAAGGATCAGAGCGAAAATTTGCACGCAGTGTTAATGGTTCTAGCTTAATATTGCCAATACCTTCTCTTTGTGCGCGTAAAAATAATCCCACTTCAGCTTTGCGAAAGCGATAAATTGATTGCATAGGGTCGCCTACTAAAAATAAAGTACGTCCCTCATTGGATTGCCATTCTGCGGTTAATTTTTCAATCAGATGAAATTGCGATAGTGATGTGTCTTGAAATTCATCAATTAATAGATGCTGTATACGATAATCCAGTGCTAATGCTAAATCGGTTGGCGTTTCTGTATCACCCAAAGCTTGTAATGCGCGCAAGGTAATTTCACAATAATCAACCATGCCTTTTTGTGCGAATACCAAACGAAGTTGTGCGACTAATAAAGGTAATAATGTGACTAATGATTCAATGATAATTCGTTGTGAATGAATATAATGTGTAGGTGGTGATGATAAAATATCTGAAAATAATAGTTTGAGTGCATGGTTATCTTGTAGATCAGTTAATAGTTGTTGCATTCTTTTTTTATAATTTTCACAGTATTCTTTTTGTTGTTTATCTTTTATTTTTGAAGGCGCAGGAAAACCTTCATTTTCAGTTAATCTTTTTCGCCATTCATGTTCTTTGGTTAATAATAAGTGGCCTAAACCCGACCATTGCGGAAAATCTTCTAAATTAATTTGGGGTAAATCATTTAAATTGATACAGGAAATGATGGGTGAACCGTTGACCGTATTTGACAGATTGGTCGCTACAAATTGACTGATGGTAATTAATTCTTTTGCTAAATCAGCTGAAATAGCACTATGTAATTTTTCAATATTTTCTAATACGATGTGTTGTAATGATTTTTCTAGGGTAGCGATTAAATGATTAACATCTACACCAGTCAGATGTGATAACCATTGATCGCGATGGGACAACATATCAATTAGTAATGATTCCACTTTATTTTGTTGATTATCTAAATGGATTAACAATTGTTCTAATGCTGGGCTCCAGCTTTCTTGATCTTCTAAGCTGGATAAAATGGAGCGTACAGCTTCTGTATAAAGTGCATTGGCATCTTCAGTAATTTGTGGTGTGCTGCCAAATTGACTCAATATGGGCATTTGTTGCACCAGTGACAAACTTAATGCATCGATAGTTAATATTCGCAACCTTTGTTGATTTTCTAATAAATGCCATTGTTCTTGTTGATCTCTTTGTAATACTGCTTGTGCTAATGCACTGGTTTTTTGCGCGTGTTCTGATTTTGGGTTTTCATTTGATTGCGCCAATCGCAAAGCATTAACTATACGTTCTTGCATTTCCGCTGCAGCTTTGCGGGTAAATGTAATAGCGATAATTTCTTCAGGTGCATTTTGTACACGGGCCAATAGTGCTAAATAACGTTGGGTCAGTAATTCGGTTTTTCCTGAACCCGCAGGCGCTTGCACAATAAACGATCGTGTAGGTTCGATAGCAGTTTGACGTTGTATTTGATCAGGGATGTTGGTCATAGTGTAACGATTATATCATTTAAACTTTTTCATCCAATTTTTTATTGGGTTGTTTTTTTCTTTTATCGAGTAACTTGATGGTTTTTTCGAAATCGCTGTCTTGAGTTTCTTCATTTTTAAGTCTCAATTTATGAAATTTATCGTATTCGACTTCAGCTAATTCAATCGCAATTTCATGTGATATTTTTCCTGCATTATGTAAAATATCTCTGTCATTAAGTTGCAAAAAGCCATGTAATTTTTTTATCCAATCTTTCATTGTCATTGGTATGCGTCTCATGGCTTGACCTTCGGCAAAAATCAAATATTGTTCAACTAAATTATTTAATGCTAATAATTCATTTTCATCTAAGTAATTTTTTGCGATATGTGTATCTTCTTTTCTGGGTTTGCTTCCTCTCCAATTGGTTAGTCCCATATTGGGTTTGGTACTATCTGCTCTTGTAGCAATTATTTCAGCGGCTGTTTTTCCTGTAATAGCCCAATGGATTTTATTTTGTACAGTTTTATAAAAAGTAATACTGATTTCGCTCGTTGGATCAAAGTCAACGCTTAAAGCATATATGTCTGTAATTTTGCGATAAAACCTTTTTTCTGAGGTTCGAATGTCCTGTATTCTTTGAGTAAGCTCTTCAAAGTAATCGAAAGGTAAGTCTGGATTTTTGAGTCGTTCGTCGTCTATTACGAATCCTTTGATAATGAATTCTTTAAGAGTCTTTGTTGCCCATATACGAAATTGTGTTGCACGTATTGAATTTATTCTGTATCCAAGAGATATGATGGCATCAAGGTTATAGTGCTTCACAGCATAATTTTTTCTATCTGAAGCAGTTATCGAGTATTCCTCGGAAACTGAATCTTCATTGAGCTCAGCATCTTTAAAAATATTCTTCAAATGCAGGCTAATATTATCTACACTGCAATCAAATAATGAAGCCATTTGTTTTTGAGTTAACCAAATGGTATTGCCATCAAACCTAACATCCAACTTAATTTGTCCGCTTTCATCTTGATAAATAATAATTTGTGAACTATTCGAAATAGAGTCATTTTTTTTCATATTGCCTCCTTGGAAGTGAATATTGCTTACAATTTGATTCGAATTTTATTTTTGATAATGGCAATAATAATAAATTTCTTAATATTAAAATAGGGCATTTGCCATTTTAAATACACCAGAATATTCATATAAAACGCCAAGTAGAGGATGTGTCATTTTCATTAACATTTGATAGGAGTCATCTGATAAAGGAATCTCTTCGACATAAATTTTGCCAATAATGAAAGAGATTGGCAGTATAATCGCTCTATCATATATTTTAATGACATAGCTTTTGTGTTGGAAAATAATTTTATTTTCTTTAATAGAATAAGTCATCTTCACGCCTATATTTGAAAGAGCATATTCAATCATTTCATTGTTCTGTAGAAATTCTATATGCGAACTAAAAATATAGGGATTCTGTGGTGTAAAATAAAAAATACGTTCTATATAAATAGCATTTACGTTGGCTTTTCCAAAAAATGTCGCGTCGACTTTCACATTTTTTCCTTTAAATGGAATAAGCGTTTTCAATAATTTCAGGAATGGCATAAATAATGACATGAGCAATGAAAAAGTAATATTCATGTTGCCTTCGAGGTTAATAACATCATTATTATTAGCATCTATGGCATAACGTCTTCGCATGATCGCAGGTAATGAGTTGCACTGATCACTGAATTTTGCCTTTGATGATATTGGTGAATTATTAGTTATCATGATTGAGATTATTGACAGGCGGTATTCCTTTAATATGTAACAGTATATTTCGCATCATCCTTAAAATGGGGTATAACGCAGTGGAAATATATTTTGATCGGAATAAGCATACATTGAGTCGATTGATAAAATCATTATTAGTTCCGATTAATGCGAGCACATGCTGCGCATCGGCTCCGTGATATAATTTACCGTTTAATTTAACGACCATACATTTATCTATATCTAATTTAGCCTGATAAATTTCTTGCATGATGGGATGATTTTCTCTGGCATTAATCAATTGCAAACTACCAGCTGATTTGCGAATTTTTAAAGCTTTTGCAGCAGAATTGCATAAAGGGCATTGGCCATCGTAAATCAAATAAATAGGTTGATTATTCATATAGGGTATACTCAAAAGATGGCTTATTATACATTATAATTATTGGCTTTCAAAATGCTGTTCTTTTCAAAAAATATTGTATTATTGAATAATTAATTCATTGAAACAATTGTTAATTCATAGGTATATAAATAGGTAATTTTCACATATGAGAATTGAAAGAAAACGGCTCGCAGAAATTGATAAACAATTAATCATACAGCTTTGTAATGATCCGCAAATCAAAAAACACATGCCACTGTCTAAGGAAAATTTTGATCTCGATGAATATGAAAAATTCATTAAAGCAAAAGAAAAAATATGGCTAGATAATAACTATGGGCCTTGGGCTTATCTGGTTGATGGAAAATTTGTTGGTTGGGGTGGGTTACAGCCTGAAGATGGCGATGTTGAAATTGCGCTTGTTTTACATCCTCAATACTGGGGGTATGGTCCATTGCTCTTTAAGGATATAATCAAATATGCATTTGAAACATTAAAATTAAAATCAGTTATTGTGCTGTTTCCGCCTTCAAGATCTAAAGTCAAAGGATTATTAAAATTGGGATTTAAAAAAGAAATTGAAGTTGATATTGAAGGTAGTCAGTTTATACGATATAGATTGGATTCGCACTTATGTTAAATAAACAGTAAGAATGAAGTTATGGATAATACTCAGTTTGGTCAATTATGTGATGTACTTGAATTAGGCAAGCTTATCAAGATACCAGTCAGTGTTTCGGGCGGGTTGTTACATGCGATGTGGCATATTGTTACTGATAAAAATGAATATGCAGTGAAAGAATTAAATAAAAATATCATCATCGATCAGCATGTGATCGATTCTTATGAATTAACCGAAAATATCGCTCGTGCATTTTATGAAAGAGGTATTCCAGCCATTGCTAGTTTGAAATTAGATAATAAAGCGCTCATTAAAATTGAAGATAACATATATATTGTATACCCATGGGTGAAAGGTAATACATTGGGTCGTGATGAAGTAAGCAAGGTCCATGCAGTAAAAGTAGCGACAATATTGGCTACTATCCATAAACTCAATCTCCATTTTATTGAAATTACGCATCCTGAGTGGGACATTAATCGCAATGATTATTTTGGTGCTTTAACACACAAAGCATTACAGCATGATTTATCATTTGCACCTCAACTCAGTGATAATTTGGAAAATATTTTTCTATGGAACAAAAAATATCAGCAAAGTATCTCAAAACTCGATAAAACGTTAGTTGTTAGTCATGGTGATTTAGATCAAAAAAATATCCTTTGGACGGATAATTTAGATCCAGTGTTGATTGATTGGGAATCAGCCAGATTACTTAACCCCACGCAAGAAATATTGAACGCAGCATTAGATTGGAGCGGTGTTACCTCATGCAATATTAATAGAGATATTTTTCAGGCGATGTTAATACAATATAAAAAAACGAGCGGAACCATCAAATCCCATCAAATTTCTGCTGCATTTTGGGGCATCATTGGTAATTGGATAAATTGGCTTACATATAATATAAAGCGCAGTTTAGACAAACGAATAAATTCCGAAGAAAAAATATTAGCTCTCGACCAGGCGCATAGAGTATTAAATACGCTTATTTATTTAACATCGCAAATGGATGGATTAATCCATTTAATATAATGGTCATTTTAATTAATTTCTTCAGCAAATATCGCTTCATAGGGTTTTGCTAATAAACCCTCTAATTTATCTATCAATGCAGTAATATAGGGTTTTTGAAATTGTAGTTGGTGAGCTTCTTTGCTGATCCAATTTTCATAAAAAAAGAATTTACAGGGATTACTAATATCTTGATGCATACGATATTCTTTACAGGTAGGTTCTGCGCGGCTAGGCGCAATGACTTTTATTAATTCCTGTTTTAATTCAGTTGTTTTATCTGGTTTGGATTCAAGAATGGCGACAACGGTATAGGCCTTAGACATTGATTATTCCTTAACGATGCAAATGAAATTGTAATCGATTATTATATAAAGTATTTCGAATTTGTCACTCAATAATTATTCGGGGGCTTAAATGAAAAAAATTTCACTAATCATTTTTGATGATTTTACTGAAATTGATTTGTTTTTAATGTGGGATATTTTGGGCAGAAATAAACAAGATTGGCAAGTTAACATATTAGGAACAAAATCATTTCATCAATCCAGTAATGGTTTAAATATTCCAACTCATGGGCATATCAAAGATGCAAATAATGCTGACGTGGTTTTATTTTCGAGTGGCAAGGGGACAAGGGAAGTCATAAAAGATCAAGAATTCATATCAACATTTGCATTAAATCCTAAGCAGCAATTAATAGGGTCTATCTGTTCTGGCGCATTAGTTTTAGCGACATTGGGTTTATTAAAAGACAAAAAAGCAACAACGCACTCTAGAGCAAAACAACAATTAATATCTATGGGTATTGAAGTAATCGATAAGCCTTTTATTTGTTATGACAAAATTGCCACTGCCGGAGGTTGTTTATCTGCGCAATATTTAGTTGGATGGGTAATTGAGAAACTCTGTGGTTCACAAAAGAAAAAAGAATTATTACAAGAAATTTTCCCTGTCGGACAAATCAATTTATATGAAAATTTGTTAAATACTACAATCCAAGCAGGACACAAATAAAATGTTTATTATCTGTTGTCTCTATTTTGATTTGTCAAAATTAATTGGTCAGGCAATGCCTGACCAAAATAGATTAAGTAAGTATAAAAATTATTTCACGACAAATTCAGTCAGCTTTTTTTCTACAGAAACATTTTTTAGCGTGACGTATTCAGGTAAACCATTTTTATATACAGGATAATCTTCACCTTGAATTAATGGGGATAAATATTTTCGGCATTCTTCGGTAATATGAAAACCATCTGCAGTAATATAATGTTTTGGTAAAAATTTTTCTTTATTGGCGACTTCAGCAAGTGGTGCTTCGCCGATAGTCCAGCGATAATTTTCACCGGGTATACGTACAATTGTAGGCATCACAGCATTTTTTCCAGCTAATGCAAATTCAACGGCGGCTTTTCCTACTGCATAAGCTTGTTCAACATCAGTTTTTGAGGCGATGTGTCTTGCAGCACGTTGTAAATAATCTGCTACGGCCCAATGATATTTAAAATTTAATTCTTGTTTAATTAATTGTGCGATGACAGGTGCTACACCACCTAATTGTGCATGTCCGAATGCATCTTTTAATCCGGCTTCTGCTAAAAATTTTCCTTCAGCATTTCGCACGCCTTCTGATACAACTATCGCACAGTATCCAAATTTTTTGACACATTCATTGACGCGTTTTAAAAATAATTCAGGTGCAAAAGGAATTTCGGGAAATAAAATAATGTGTGGTGCACTTGTTTCATTTTCTGCGGCTAAACCACCTGCTGCAGCAATCCAACCGGTGTGGCGTCCCATCACTTCTAGAATAAATACTTTAGTTGAAGTGGCTGCCATTGAGGCAACATCAAATCCTGCTTCTCGAATTGAAACAGCGATATATTTAGCAACTGATCCAAAACCTGGGCAATTATCGGTGATGGCTAAATCATTATCGACTGTTTTGGGAATGCCAATACAAGTGAGTGGATATTTTAATTCAGCACTTAATTGCGAAACTTTGTGTGCGGTGTCTTGTGAATCACCACCACCGTTATAAAAGAAATAACCAATATTATGTGCGGCAAAAACTTCTAACAATCGCTCGTATTCTGCGCGATTTTCTTGCAGACTTTTTAATTTATAGCGACAGGAGCCAAACGCACCAGCGGGTGTGTAACGTAAGGCGGCAATATTTTCTGCAGATTCTTGGTTGATGTCGATTAAATCTTCTGTTAACGCACCAATGATGCCATTACGACCTGCGTATAATTTGTCGATGTGATCTTTATGTAAACGTGCGGTTTCTATGACGCCGCAAGCTGTAGCATTGATAACTGCTGTGACGCCGCCAGATTGTGCGTAAAATGCATTCATTTTTTTTTGCATTAATTGATCTCCAAAATAAAAAAATTAATGATATAAAAAAGTATTGCTACGTATTATTAACTTTGTCATATTTTTAAACCACCCTCATCTACCGAAGGCACCTTCTCCCGCAAGCGGGAGAAGGAAAATATTCTGACAAAATAAATGAAACGCAATTGTGCTACTGTGTTTTATTAATATAAGACGGTGTATTCGCCAAATTTAATTATTTATTTTTTGTTGTTGCTTCTCGATAAAAGAATTAATTAACCATCGTGCAATACTGGCATGAATGGGTAACACGGGTAAATTATGAATGTTAAACCATTTTGCGTCTTCTATTTCAATTCCATCAGGATTTAATTCACCCGATTCATATTCTGCTGTAAAACCTAACATTAAAGAATGCGGAAATGGCCAAGGTTGGCTGCGTATATATTTAATATTTTTTAGATAAATGCCGACTTCTTCAAATACTTCACGTTCTACCGCTTCTTCTATGGTTTCACCGGCTTCTACAAAACCGGCTAGCATGCTATACATGCCTGGTTTAAAGTGAGGTGAACGGGCCAATAACATTTCATCGCCCTTCTCAACCAATACAATAATTGAGGGTGAAATTCTGGGATAACTGTGAAACTGACATTTAGGGCAGGCTCTAGCACGTTCCGTTTCTTTTAAATACATTTCGCTACCACAACGACCACAAAAATGATTGGTATTGTCCCAAAATAATAATTGGCTTGCGCGACCTGCAATATTAAATAAAGTATCACCTAGAATTTCATAACATTGTCTTAATGGATATAATTCCATATTTTGTGGGATAGTTGCGTTATTATTTAATTCGATAGCGTAACAATTTGTTTCATTATAAGTGCCAAGATAGTGTTGGTTTTGTGATTCAAAAGATAATTCTGAAAAGTGATGTAATAAAGGTATTGGTTTGTCGTAATTGGCTTTATCGATTAATAATTTTTCATCTTTGAATATGAACCAGAGACTGGGGGTAGATGTGGTCTGTTCAGGCGGTAATAATCTAGGAATAAAATTTGTTTTCATAGTTTTCCAAACTTATTTATAGGTGGAAAAAAAATAATTATATGTAATTTATTGAGTTGAGTAAAAAGAAAATTACTGTTACTTACTTCTCTCCTTCGGTGCGAAAGTGCCTTAGGTAGATGGGGAGATGTTAAAAGGATATGATTCTTTTATTTAAATCACCCTCATCTACCGAAGGCACCTTCTCCCGCAAGCGGGAGAAGGAAAAAAATAAACAAGAGGCATTATGAATCAAACCTATTTATCTTGGGATGTAGGGCCAGTACAGCCGCTCTTGCAAAATCAAGAAGTCCATATTTGGTATGCCGATTTAAATTTATCTGAAAATTTAATACAACTAATGGGTAATGTATTAAATCAAGATGAAAAAGATCGTGCTGCACGTTTTGTGCGTGATGAGGACCGTTTGCATTTTATTGCAGCGAGATCAATATTGCGTAATATTTTAAGCCGTTATTGTCATTGTGCACCTGAAAATATTCAATTTAATTATAATGCAAAAGGCAAACCATTTTTAAATGTCGAACAAATGCAATTAGATATACAATTTAATTTATCACATTCACACGGCGTTGCATTATATGCAATATCACTTATAGAAAATATTGGTATTGATATCGAATATAATCAAAGACAAATTCATCCACTTGATATAGCACAACGATTTTTTTCTAATGAGGAAATTACATTATTATCTCAATTGCCAGCATCTGAACAATTAACCGGTTTTTATAAAATATGGACGCGAAAGGAGGCTTATGTTAAAGCAATAGGAGAAGGAATTTCGCATCCATTCGATCAATTTTCAGTAGATTTAATGAATAACAAAAGTAAAATTAAATTGAATGCGGCAAAGGGTAAATTGAGTGAGTGGACTATTTATGAAATTTTAACAGATACAAAATATTCAGCTGCATTAGCGCTGCCTTTCGATGAACCTATCATTCATTATTGGCGGTGGCAGAAATAGCAGAAATAAATTTTAATGAATAATATTGTTAATATGTCTTCACAGTTATTTTTTTAATCTTGCCATCAATTCTAAAATAGCCGCTTTTAACGCCGCCATTGAAGGTATGACGTAAAGAATATCTTGCATGCGTGAAGAATCATAATCAGTGTTGATAACCGCATCGAGTGAAAATGGTCTGCGTTCTACATTGTCTGAAAAACAATAATCCATTTCACCAAAAGAAGATAATAATCCTGCACCGAATACTTTTAATTCGTTATGTTCTTCAATTAAACCAAATTCGATAGTAAACCAATAAATCCGGCTCCAGGCGATTAATTCTTCATCGTTTGCAGTTTGCACTGCTTTGCCGATTAATTGAATAATGTCTACATATTCAGGATTCATAAGTGGTGGTACATGTCCTAATACATCGTGTACAGCATCAGGCTCTGGTGTGTATTCGGGATCACTGTGATGACGGATAAATAAAGTAGCAGGCATGGCGCGTTGTCTTAAATAATGATGGAAGGTGCGGCCGTGTAATAATCCTTCTGCAGGTATAATACCAATGTGATGCTGTTCTTGTAGCTTTTTTTCTAAATCATGTAATTGAGGCATTTTATTAGTATCTAGATTGACTAATTCTTTTCCTGACAGATAAATATCACATGCTTTTTTGTGATGAGCATGAATTAATTGTTCAGAAATATAGTGCCAAATTTTGTTTTCTTCATTTGTATATTGGACTAAAGGAATACCTTTATTGTTTACACGATAATTTCTCGCTAAATGGAAAAGTTCAGTACGACGTGCAACATATTGTTTATCGTTTAACCCGGGGTGTTTAGGATCTAATTCCAAGTTGGTGGCGTTCAAATGTTCATTAATTGTGTCGGGTACAATTATCATTGTCATAAAAAGGAATATCCAAAAGCAAATGTTTATGTGGCAGATATTATAGTCTAAAATGCTTAAATGAAAATTAATTAAAGGAGAGTATGTAATGACAGGATTTGAATTAACAGTGGGTTTAATTGTATTACTTGCTATCGTAGTTATTTATATGGGTGTCAAGCAAGTACCACAAGGTTATGAATGGACGGTAGAACGTTTTGGTCGTTATACCCATACTATGCGTCCGGGTTTAAATTTAATTATTCCTTTTATTGATTCAATTGGCGTGCGTTTAAATCGCATGGAACAGGTTTTAGATATTCCCCCGCAAGAAATTATTAGCCGTGATAACGCAATGGTTAGAGTAGATGCGGTGGTATTTTTCCAAGTCATCGATGCTGCTAAAGCGGCCTATGAGGTACGCTATTTAGAAAATGCCATGAGAAATTTGGCCATGACTAACATGCGTAATGTGTTAGGCGCCTTAGATTTAGATGCGATGTTATCGCAAAGAGATAATATCAATTCGAAATTATTAAGTGTTATTGATGATGCTACAACGCCTTGGGGTGTCAAAGTAACACGTGTAGAAATAAAAGAAATTGCGCCTCCTAAAGATTTAGTGGAATCAATGGCACGCCAAATGAAAGCTGAGCGAGATAAACGTGCTGCTATTTTAGAAGCGGAAGGTGTAAAACAATCACAAATATTAAAAGCAGAAGGTGGTAAGCAAGCCGTGATATTACAAGCAGAAGGTGAAAAAGAAGCGGCTTTTAGACAATCCGAAGCGAGGGAACGTTTAGCGGCTGCAGAAGCAAAAGCCACTGAAGTGGTGTCTGTAGCAATTGCACAAGGTAATATTCAAGCCATTAATTATTTCGTTGCGCAAAAATATGTAGATGCTTTAGGTAAAGTCGCATCCGCAAGTAATCAAAAAGTTATTTTAATGCCATTAGAAGCGGCAAGTGTAATTGGTTCTGTTGCAGGTATTGGAGAAATAGCTAAACAAGCATTTGCTGATAAATAAGAGGGTTTTTATGGAAGCTTTAACACAGTGGCATTGGTTTGGCTTGGCGGCAATTTTTCTTATTGCAGAGATGTTAGTGAGTGGTGGATTTTTATTATGGATTGGTATATCTGCTGCCATTGTGGGTGTTATCGTTTGGATTTTTCCACATGAATTATCTTGGGGAATACAAATGTTATCTTTTGGTGGGATTGCTATATTAAATTCTGTGTTATGGTGGATGTATTTAAAACATCACCCCATTAAAAGTGATGAGCCTCACTTAAATTTACGCAACGAACAATATATTGGCAGGATTTTTACACTGAGTGAACCGATTGTGAATGGTCGTGGCAAAATTCGATCGGGTGATACGTGGTGGTCAGTCATGGGACCAGAGCTACCTGTGGATACAAAAGTAAAAGTGATTGGCGTAGATGGTATTGTGCTGAAAGTAAAAAAAGCAGAAGAAAACGAATAATTTTATTTAAATTTAATTACCGCCCGTAAAATTTTGTTGTCGCCATGCTTCGTATAGCACGACGGCAACGGAATTTGACAAATTTAAACTGCGGCTATGTGGTAGCATTGGAATGCGTAATAATTGATCAGCAGGTAAATTTTGTAATATTTCCATGGGTAATCCTCTCGTTTCCGGTCCAAACAGAAATGCATCATTTTCTTGAAAATGAATATGGCTATAATAATTTTTTGCTTTGGTAGAACAAGCAAATATCCTTGAATTTTTAAGGTTATTTATACACATATCTAAATCTCGATATTCACGGATATCAGCAAATTCGTGATAATCTAAGCCAGCTCTTTTAAGATTTTTATCTTCTAATTTAAATCCTAATGGTTGGATAAGATGTAAATGAGCGCCGGTATTAGCGCATAACCGAATTATATTGCCCGTATTGGGTGGTATTTCTGGTTGATATAAAATAATATGGAACATAATTTTTAACATAATGACTTTCGGATATAACATGTTACACAACACTAATGTTGATCAGCAAGAAATAACAAAATTTGCCGCACTCGCTGAACAATGGTGGGATCCGGAGGGTGAATTCAAACCATTGCACGATATTAATCCACTTCGTCTTTCTTTTATTCAACAGCATTGTCAATTAACCGGTAAAAAAATTCTTGATGTCGGTTGCGGTGGCGGAATTCTTGCTGAAAGTATGGCCAGATGTGGTGGCCATGTGACCGGGATTGATATGGCTGAAAATGTTTTGCAGGCAGCCAAAATTCATGCTGAAAAAGAACATTTAAATATTGAATATGTTTGTACAACTATTGAAAGTTTGGCTGATAAACAAAACGCCTATTATGATGTAATTACTTGTATGGAATTATTAGAGCATGTGCCAGATCCTAATTCAATTGTTGCTGCTTGTTCGCGTTTAATTAAACCACAAGGGGCATTATTTTTTTCCACCATAAATCGTAATTTCAAATCCTATCTGCATGCTATTATTGGAGCAGAATATCTATTGAAATTATTACCCAAAGGCACGCATCATTATGAAAAATTTATACGTCCTTCAGAATTATCACGTTGGTTACAAGGTAATAATTTACAAATGCAAAAATTAATGGGCATCTCTTATAATCCACTTACTAAGCATTATTATTTAAATAGTAATGATGTCGATGTAAATTATTTAGTATTTTGTCAGCAAACAATTGAGTAATTTATGAGTAATTCTATTAAAACAATTTTATTTGATTTGGATGGAACTTTATTTGATACAGCACCAGATTTAGGAAACGCGCTTAATATTTTACTCACAAAATATAATCGTCCAACAATGTCATTGGCAGAAATTCGAACAGTCGCATCTGATGGTGCGCAAGGTTTATTACAACTTGGATTTTCTATTACGAATCAGCATCCCGATTATCCTCATTTACGTGAGCAATTTTTAGAAATTTATGCAGAAAATATTGCTAGAGATACACAATATTTTCCCGGAATGTCCTTAGTCATTGATGAATTAAATGAGCGACAAATGCCTTGGGGAATCGTTACCAATAAAAATACTTATTTAACTCATTTATTATTAGATAAGCTGCAATTATCACCTCAGCCAAATTGTGTTATTGGTGGCGATACATTGAAATATATGAAACCGCATCCCGCACCATTAATCCATGCTTGTCAGTTATTAAATAGTTCACCGTACGAATGCCTTTATGTCGGGGATGCACAACGTGATATAGAGGCAGGTCGACGAGCTGGCATGCAAACAATGGTTGCATTATATGGATATATTAATAAAGATAGTGACCCTCGCAATTGGGGTGCGGATGGATATATCAATCAGCCGCCAGAATTAATTACATGGATAGATAATGGTGTTAATTTACACAAGGAGTTGTCGATATGAAAGAACCTTTAAGTTCATTATTAAAGCAAAAAAACAATAAAATTTGCACGATGTTGCCTACCGATACAATAGGTAATTGTATTGAAAAAATGAATCAAGAAAATATTGGTGCTGTATTGATAGTTGATAAAGAAGAAAAAATTGTAGGTATGTTTACCGAGCGTGATATTTTAAAAAAAATATTTCCCAGGCATGTAGATGTGCATAAAACACCTGTATCACAAGTTATGACGACACAATTAGTTTTTGCAAAACCTGACTCTACAGTGGAAGAAGCAATGGCTACATTTACGGAAAAACGTTTTCGCCATTTACCCGTAATTGAAAATAATAAATTAGTTGGAGTCATCTCAATTGGAGATATAACAAAATGGATAATCACTCGGCAGCAAGCTGAAATTAATTTTCTTTCTGAGTATATTCATGGTGCGTATAAATAATATATGCACTTATTATTTAATCATAAGGCAATATAATTACTTTAGTACTACCTACATCAATAAAGCGTTGATTTAACCATTGCGCATCTTGCACAAACATGCGTACACATCCATGACTTGCATTGAAGCCAGGCACTTCGTATGAACCATGTAAAGCAAAACCCCCATGAAAATACATGCAAAATGGCATGGGCGCACCACCTCTGGGAATAGGAAATATGCTCGATTTGCAATTAAATCCACCTTTTGCGTAAATAGTGAATTCACCAGATTCAGTATGGCAAGGTGCATTAATATCAGGGCACCAATCTGCTCCGCTAGCACCGGGTCCCCATCTGACTAATTGTCCATCTCTATCATAAGCAGCCCAAGCATTTAATTTAGGATCATAAATTATCTCTTTATTTCCTGTTGGGGCAATTTGAGCAATAAATGGATTAAGATCATTAATTTGCACGGTAGAGAGGTTAGTTGGAATAGCCAATAAACGACCTGGATATAATTCAGTATTCATACGGTTCACACGCATGACCACATCGCGTTGTTCTGGATTAGGAAAGAGCGATTCCCAGCTATCGCCGTAATTTGCTCTAATGCATGTGAAGTCTGATTGATCACACAGTTGTGCACTAAATGGGATAGTTGCTAGTGTGGTTGTTGTAAATGTTAATGCTGTTATAAATAGTGTCATTACTGTGTAGCTGCGCATGGCTTTCTCCTTATTAGTGCCTATTAACCGCTCACAAATATTTTTATTACCATAAGTATATATATAGACTATAAAACACAAAGTTGAGGTGGGTTGCATATTTTTTTAAATTACAAGAAATCAATTTATTAGAAATTGATTAATCTCAAATTGATCACAAAATGAAATTTTTTAAATGGCATAAAAACACACATTATTAAATATTTGTGTGATTACACAGATAGCGAATAAAATGAATTGATATTCAGAAGGTTGATTTAATCAATTATATTTGTTAGTGATATATTTATAAATTTATCAGAATTCATCAAGAGCGCGTGTTTTTTGACTTTGTTTTTTTAAATCTTTAATACCGAATGCTGGCATTATAGTTGCAATGCTAGATTTAAAGATGATCTGGTTTTCTTGATTAGAAAGAATAATCGATGAGTCATCGTAATCATCTATAAAACCCTGCAGTTTAATACCATTTTTTAGATATACATAGGTAGGGATTCTATTTTTTTTAAGCGCAGCTAAAAATTGGTTTTGTACTTGCAGTAAGTTTTCGATCTTTATCTCTTGCATTGTTTGCATAAATCACCATAGACAAAAAAATAATCATTAAAATAACAAATGATAATTTGGGTAAATCATCATTAATAATAAATATTAAACATATTTCTTTTTAATCTTTATACGAATCTGTGTTATTGATGTTATGTTAAATTAATATCTTTAGCGACAGTCATACTGCATAAAAAAGAGGCATTAATTTTGGGAGCGCATCTTTTTAGCATTAGTCAGCAAAAAGTTAATGCGATTTATTAAAACGCATAATTATTTTCAGTACTATATCTGAAATAAAACAAAGATTATTATGGCAAAAAAGTGAGTGAGATAAAACCTATGCCTGATAATATGATCTGCTTGCTAAATTTATAGCGCATATCATAAAATAACCTGTTAGGTTAGATCAAGGTTTTTAATTGCAATAGTTCTTTAAATATTCTACTTCTTCAGGATGGCGAGATAGAAGCCTTAATAAATTGCTGGTAGAACGTAGTAGCGTCGCTTTACCTCTTTCATATCGACTAAAAGCATTTGGACCACCACCACAGAGTTTTGCTGCATCTTTTTGTGTTAAGTTAAGTTGTTTTCTAATTTTTCTCACTTCTTCAGATGTCAATAATCCATTGATTTCAGCATAGAAATCACGTGATATTTTTTTATTAGAATTGGATTGAATGAGTTTTAAAATATCATCGCCGCAAGTTGTGCAGTTAACATTAAGTTGTTTAATCTTTACTGGTTTTTCTTTATCACTATTTGATGGATCTTTCGGATTAATTATTAATGTTCCATCACTACAAATTGGACATTTTTTCTTGCTCATATTTTTTGACCCTGTCAGTTATTAATGTTTTTGCCTGGGAATTGTAAGAATAATAATATAAACATTTTGTAAGTATTATTCTATATCTTATAACAACAAAAAAGGGTATGGAAAAGAATTATAGTTTTAAATTTAAAATGAGTGATTTGAATGTTTATCAATTGACTGAATAAAATGTAAAAAAAACCCTGCAATTTGCAGGGTTTTTTTGAGATAGTGAGATAATTACATCATACCATCCATACCGCCCATGCCACCCATTCCACCAGGAGCGCCACCATGATTATGTTCTTCTTTCTTAGGAACATCGGCAACCATACACTCAGTAGTTAACAAGAGGCCAGCAACAGAAGCTGCTTTTTGTAATGCAGTACGGGTCACTTTGGTTGGGTCAATAATACCCATTTCTACCATGTCACCGTATTCGCTGCTCGCTGCGTTGTAACCAAAATGTCCTTTTCCTTCAAGCACTTTGTTCAATACCACAGAAGCTTCAGCGCCTGCATTGCTTACGATGGTACGTAAAGGCGCTTCTAAAGCACGGCGCAAAATGTCATAACCCATCTTTTCAGCTTCAGTTAAATCTTTGTGTGTTTTGATTTCTTGCATTGCACGTAATAACGCTACACCACCGCCAGGCACCACGCCTTCTTCTACTGCAGCACGAGTCGCATGTAACGCATCTTCAACGCGTGCTTTTTTCTCTTTCATTTCTAGCTCAGAAGCAGCGCCAACTTTAATTACAGCTACACCACCAGATAGTTTTGCAATACGTTCTTGCAATTTTTCTCTATCGTAATCAGAAGTGGTTTCTTCTTTTTGTGCAACGATTTGTTTGACACGTGCTTGAATGTCAGCAGGTTTACCAGCGCCATCAATGATAGTGGTATTTTCTTTGGTAGAAACAACACGTTTAGCAGTGCCTAAGTCAGTTAATTTAGCGTTTTCAAGCGTTAAACCAACTTCTTCAGAAATAACATTCGCACCGGTAAGAACTGCAATATCTTGTAACATTGCTTTACGACGATCACCAAAACCAGGCGCTTTAACAGCACATACTTTAACGATACCGCGAATTGTATTAACTACTAAGGTTGCCAACGCTTCGCCTTCAACATCTTCTGCGATGATCAATAATGCACGGCCAGCTTTAGCAACACCTTCTAATACGGGAAGCATTTCACGGATATTAGAGATTTTTTTGTCAACCAATAAAATATAAGGATTTTCTAATTCGCAACTCATGTTTTGTTGGTTATTAATAAAGTATGGAGATATATAGCCGCGATCAAATTGCATACCTTCAACGACGGATAATTCATCTAGGAAACTGTTACCTTCTTCAACAGTGATAACACCTTCTTTACCCACTTTTTCCATGGCTTCACTGATCAGCTTACCAATAGTTTCATCAGCGTTAGCAGAGATTGTACCCACTTGCTTGATTGAGGTGGAATCTTTGCAATCACGAGATAATTTTCTTAAAGCATCTACAACAGCGTTGGTAGCTTTATCAATACCCCGTTTAATACCCATAGGATTAATGCCAGCAACTACAGCTCTTAAGCCTTCTACGAATATTGCGCGAGCTAATACAGTTGCAGTGGTTGTACCGTCCCCTGCTTCATCAGAAGTTTGTGAAGCCACTGATTTAACTGCTTCAGCACCCATGTTTTCATGTGGGTTAGCAAAGCTAATTTCTTTAGCTACGGTAACACCGTCTTTGGTCATATTAGGACCACCAAAACTACGTTGTATTAGTACATTACGTCCGTTGGAACCCATTGTTACTGCAACTGCATCTGTTAGAGCATTAACACCTTTTGCAATTGCTTGGCGTGCATCGTCACCAAATTTCAAATCTTTTGCTTGTGCCATTATTTAAACCCTCGTGTAATTTAGTTAAAAATGAAAATGTGATGATTATTTTTCAATCACACCAATAATATCCTCTTCGCGCATGACTAATAATTCTTGGCCATCGATCTTTACTTCTGTTCCAGCATATTTACCAAACAAAACTTTATCGCCAACTTTAACGGCTAAATGGCGGAATTCACCATTATCTAGAATTTTACCTGTGCCAATGGCAACAATAACTCCACGAATAGGTTTTTCAGTGGCTGTGTCAGGAATTACGATTCCCCCAGCACTGGTACGCTCTTCTTCTTCGCGACGAACAATAACTCGATCATGTAAAGGACGTATTTGCATGCATGTTTCTCCCAAAATTTTGTATATAAACTATCAAATATAAAACCCAATTTTAGCACTCTCGCTAAACGAGTGCTAATGATAATCTACTTCTTTAAAGTGTCAAGTATTCTCTTGTTAATTAATGTTTCTGAGTTACGCAGCGAGAGAAAAAAATATTGCAGAAATATGAAGTTTTGTAATCGGTACATTGAATTAATTGGCTTTACCCATGCTACTGATTGATGAGAGCAATTTTATAAAGTTTCTTATTGCGTACATTTGACGATGATGTAATATGCACGCTTCGGATTATACTGCTCATTTCTACGCTATATTAGGAATCTAATTGATATGAAAATGAAATTACTGCTAATAGCTTTATTTGGCATTGTTGGATGTAATATCGCAATGGCAAATATGAATTGCAATGGCAATTATAACAATTGTGATAATCGTTGCGGAAATATTAATTCGAATATTAATTATAGTAGTCTTGATGAAGTAGATAATACTGCTGTTATTAATCAAGATCCTTATGAAACTTTTAATCGACATGCTTATAAATTAAATACAGCGATTGATAAAGTAATAATTAGACCTGTTGCTGTTGTTTATCAAGATGTTGTTCCTTCTCCTGTTGCAAAAGGTGTGACTAATTTTTTTATTAATTTGCAAAATGTACCAACAGTGATTAATGATGTTTTACAAGCCAGATTTCATCAAGCAGTTAATGATAGCGTACGTTTTTTGATAAATACTACAGTCGGTATCGGTGGTGTTTTTGATGTTGCGACTGATATGAAAATACCACGAAATTATGAAGATTTTGGCCTTACACTAGCGAGTTGGGGTTATACCAATTCTAACTTTTTAGTGTTGCCTATATTAGGTCCAAATACAGTGCGTGACGCTATCGGAACTCCTGTGAATTATGCCACAGCACCCTATGCGTATTTCCAACCAGATTATCTTTTATATTCTACAGAAGGGCTCAATATTGTTAGTCAGCGCGCGCGGTATTTAAAATTTGATGGTGTTGTTGCGCAAGCTTATGATCCTTATGTTTTTGAGAGAGATGCTTATTTACAAAGACGAAATTATCTCATGAAATTAAATAAAGAACATGGAGTATCGCCAGAAGAGCAAATGTTACAGACCACTGTAATTAATTTAAAATGAGAGACGTTTTAGTTGATTAAATAAATGGGAAAAGTAGATAAGTAACTTTTGAGCACCCTCAATTTCTCCCTCTCGCTGGGGGAGAGGGAACACTAACGAGAGATTATTTCAATTTGATGTTTAATTATTTAAATTTCTTGAAGCGCTTCTTTTAACTTAATAAAAGCATTTTTTTCTAATTGTCTGATACGTTCAGCTGAAACTTGGTACTCATCCGCTAAATCTTGAAGCGTCGCTTTATTTTCTATGAGCCAGCGCCTGGTTACGATATCTTGGCTTCTAGGATCTAAGCGCGATAATGCTGCATGTACATCTTGCTGACTTTGTTCTGTCGAATCTAATTGTTCTAGTTGTAAAGCAGGATCATAGCGATGATCTGCAAGATAATTTGCAGGGATGAGATAAGTGTGTTCATTATCGGAAGCATGATCAGAGGGGTCTCCATCAAAACCAGTATCGCTACTACTCATGCGCATTTCCATTTCTTGGACATCGGCGGGATGGACCTTTAATTCATCGGCTATTGCTTTGATTTCGGATGCGGATCCCCACCCTAATTTTTGCTTAGCGCTGCGCAAATTAAAAAATAATTTACGCTGCGCTTTAGTGGTGGCCATTTTTACAATGCGCCAATTACGGATAATAAATTCATGTATTTCTGCTTTAATCCAGTGAATGGCAAATGAAACCAAGCGTACGCCGATGCTAGGATTAAACCGTTTAACGGCTTTCATTAAGCCGATATTTCCTTCTTGGATGAGGTCAGCTTGAGTTAGCCCATAACCATCATAGCCTTTTGCAATAGATACAACGAAGCGCAAGTGAGCAAGCACAAGTTGTCGTGCAGCGTTTAAATCTTGTTTATAGTACCAACGCTCAGCAAGGTCTTGCTCTTCTTTTTGGCTGAGCAAAGGTATGCGTTTTGTCATTTGAATATAAGCATCACTATTTCCAACTGGAAAGGACATATCTAGTGCTTGTAATGCGGTGCCCATTCATTTATCTCCAAATTAAATTAATTTATGGGAAAACAGAGAGTTAGCTAAGCTATCCCACATTGATGTTGATAAATATTTTATTAAAAATATAATTTTAGCACTCTTTTGTTGAGAGTGCTAATGTTTTGTTCTCTTATTCTGGGGATAAAAAATTAACAATTGGGAAGTTTATTGTTGAGTAGGCTCTAGATTAAGGTTGTCAAAAAGCGCATTAACGAATTCTTTAGCATGAAAAATTTTTAAATCATCGATCCCTTCGCCGATACCAATAAAGCGAATGGGGATACTGAGTTGTTTAGCAATGGCGAAAATGATTCCGCCTTTGGCAGTACCGTCCAATTTAGTGAGTGCAATGCCTGTAATGCCAACTGATTCATGAAATTGACGGGCTTGTTGTAAGGCGTTTTGTCCGGTTCCCGCATCTAACACAAGAAGGGTTTCATGAGGGGCGGTAGCGTCAAAACGAGTAATAACCCGTTTAATCTTTTTTAACTCGTCTATTAAATTATGTTGTGTATGAAGTCGACCCGCAGTATCGGCGATTACAATGTCAATATTTCGCGCTTTTGCAGCCTGTAATGCATCAAATATCACGGATGCGCTATCTGCACCACTATGTTGTGCGATGACAGGTATATTATTGCGCTCACCCCAAGCTTGCAGTTGCTCAATGGCAGCTGCGCGAAAGGTATCCCCTGCTGCAAGTAATACCGATTTTTGTTGTGCCTGAAATTGTTTAGCCAATTTACCGATTGTGGTGGTTTTGCCGGCACCATTGATACCCATCATGAGGATCACGAAAGGTTTAGGGGCTTCTGTTATAGTAAGTGGCATTTCACAGGGTTGTAACAAATTGGCGAGATCATCTTGTAATGCAGTCATTAAGGCAGTTGGGTCAGCCAATTGTTTGCGTGCAACACGTTTTGTTAAATCTGCCATAATTTGCGCAGTAGCTGCTAAGCCTACATCAGCTAATAATAAATGCGTTTCTAATTGTTCTAATAATGCTGCGTCAATAGTTTTTTTGCCTAAAAAAACATTGGCTAAGCTTTCGGAAAAGGTAGTGCGTGTTCGTTGTAAACCGACTTTTAATCGTTGTAGTAAGCTTGGTTTTTCAATGGGTGGATTTACATTTTCGGCAAGAGATTTGTCTGTACTAGAATTGGGACTTTCTTCCGGGGTTGGTATATTTCCCTTTCGTTTTTTTAGAAAATTAAACATAGGTTTACTCAGAAATAAAATAAAGAGATATTAATTATACACTCGTAGCAAAATAACCCAAGTGGGATAACTTATATTAGATATCAGATAATTCACATATGAGATATTTATGACTAAATTAAATCAGTCACATGTTAGTGAGCTTAGAATTATAGGCGGGCAATGGCGAAGTAGAATAATTCAATTTCCTTGCGTAACAAATCTTCGTCCTACGCCCAATAGAATTCGTGAGACATTATTTAATTGGTTAGCGCCAATTATTCAAGATTCGCGTTGTCTTGATCTTTTTGCTGGTAGTGGTGCATTAGGATTTGAAGCGCTTTCACGAGGTGCAAAAGAAGTTGTGTTTATTGATGAGTCAGATTTAATCGTGAAGCATTTACAAAATAATGCACAACAACTGAATGCTGATAATGCAATAATTAAACGAGCTAAAATCAATGAAAATTTATTACTACAATTAGAACCATTTGATGTTGTTTTTCTTGACCCACCATTTAAACTTGATCTGTTAGTAATGTGTTTTACATGGTTGGAACAACAACAGTTATTGCGTTCTTCCGCATTAATTTATATCGAATCTAATAAAACATTAAGCGAATTGAGTTTGCCAAAATCATGGACCATAATTCGTGATAAGAAGGCAGGCCAAGTATATTATTATTTGATTCAAAGAAAACAATAAATCTCGCTTGACATTAATAAGTCTTCTTGTTTCAATGATTAAATTTCGTCTCTAGAGAATTTTTCGTTATGGATAGCAAATATATATTACCTATTTTTATATTAGGTTTATTGACGGGATGCGTTAATATATTTCAAATACCGGTAAAAGTTGCTGGACCTGATAATGCCTCAATAAAATTAGCCGAGTCTGCAAGTTCTGTAAGTAATTCCCAAGCTGAAATTGCAGGAATTCAACGTGTTACAACGGCACCAATAATTAATCGTCCTCTTGCTCCGCCAGATAATTATGATATGAATGGTTTAGTATCAGTTGATTGGTCAGGACCTATCGGCCCCTTAGTTGAAAAAATTGCTTATATGAGTGGTTATCAAGTACGAGAAATAGGTGAGCCACCAGCTATCCCCATTATTGTTACAATGAATGTTAAAGATACACCGATTGCATATGTATTAAGAAATGCTGATTTTCAAGCCGCAAGCCGTGCAAATATCATAGTATTATCTTGTAGAAGAATTATTGAATTACGCTATGGGCCTGCTTAAAAATTTTTTTAATTTAATGTTTTTTGAAAATTAATGGAATCAATGATTAGTCGAATTTTAATTCTTACATTATTAACAGCCTCATTATCTGGTTGCGTTTCTTATCATGCGAGTACTGACACGCTGGGTGATTTGCTCCAGCTAAATTCAAAAAGTACTGGTGTATCTGGGACGGATATTAATTCATTCCGTATTCAAGCGTTGCAAGACACAGCCTTAACAGTTGGTGCTCAAGGTGGATTATATTCGCGTTCAATAGAAATAAATCAAATGCTAATGGCTGAATCAAACACATTAGACAGGATTTATAATTTTAATGGCTTATTATTGCCCCATAATGTATTACCGCCAGTATTGGATGAAGGCCGTGATACTTTAAATCTAGCTGATCCTGATACCATCCGAATTGCCGATAGAACTTATGCCATTATTAGTCAGGCAAAATTTGTAACGACTGCACCTAACTGGCGTGATTATCTATGGATGAATTATCAGAAAGCACCTATTCCTGATAAAAGTTTATTACCAAAATCCAGAGATGAACAAAAAGCATGGAAAAAAGCGATTAAAGAAGGTTGGCAAAATGGCATAAATCAAGCCAATGTGATATTTAGCGAAAATACCTCACGTTTAACCCGCGATTACAATGGTATGCTTCTTTATAACAAATTATTGTCTCAACATATGGTCAGCGCACCTTATGTTGCCACAACAAATATGGGCGTAACAGGTGGTGGAGCAAGTATGAATGTTAATGATCAAGTGCTCAGAATTACAGCACTACCAGCATTGTTACCGAATAGTGAAGACTGGACACCGAATATTACACAATGACCGACAATTATTTATTTCCAAACGAACCAGTTCGTTTTAACCCAACCTTAACTGATGAAATACTCGCGTATTGTCAGCGGTTGGGCGCGTCTGATATTACCTTTCAAACTAATGAACCTATTTTTGCTGAAATTTATGGCAAGCTTTATCACATCACCAATCGAAAATTATCTAATACGGAAGTAGGTGAAATATTAAATGCCATTTATGGTCCCAACGGTACTGCACAAATCTTAAGTGGTAGAGATGTTGATACCCATTATGAAGTGCGTCCCAATCGCAATGAACGATATCGCTATCGCGTTAACGCCACAGGATGTCAAATAGAATCACATGATGGTATTCAAATTACTTTAAGAACAATTCCTAGTACCCCACCAAAATTGGCGGAAATGAATTTACCGCCAGATATATTAGAAGCTATCGCACCTTATCAAGGCGTGGTTTATGTGACTGGTGCAACCGGTTCTGGTAAAAGTACCTTATTAGCCTCAATTATTAGAGATATCGCTGAGGATCCAGAAAGTCATCGTAAAATATTGACTTACGAAGCGCCTATTGAGTTTGTCTATGATACTATTGAAGCGCCTACAGCAATCGTGAGTCAATCTGAAATTCCTCGCCATTTACCCAGTTTTGAAGCGGGAGTTAGAAACGCCCTGCGCAGAAAACCACGATTGATATTGGTGGGTGAAGCGCGTGATAAAGAAACAATCAGTGCTGTTATTGAAGCAGCATTAACAGGCCATCCCGTGTATACCACCTTGCATAGTAATGGTGTTGCCGAAGCGATTCGTCGTTTAGTGACTTCTTTTCCAGCTGAGGAACGGCACGGTCGAACCATCGATATTTTAGAAACCATCCGTTTAGCTATTTGGCAAAAATTAGTGCCTACTGTGGATGGTAAACGCGTTGCTTTGCGTGAGTACCTTATTTTTAATGATGAAGTGAGAGACATATTATTAGAATCAACCCCGGAAAATATTACTGCTGCTACACGTAAATTATTAAAAGAACGTGGTCAACCTATGGATGTAGATGCACGTAAACGCTTCGATGAAGGTATGATTTCAATGAGAGAATATAAACTTTTATTAGCGGGTTCAAAAAATGCAGACAAAGACGCTGGTCTTTCTTAAGTTGTAAATATCATGCGGTTACATTCTGCGCGTCCTGATTTAATTCTTGTGTGGTACCTGCCCACCATTCTTATTTACAGTGCTATTGTCATTTTTTTACCACAGTATTTAATGTATTTTTCAAAATTTAATACTTTCTTATTATTGATCACATTTTTAATAATTATTACTCCATTAGGCAATTACAGATTTGGTAATAAAGAGATTACTTTTATTCAATTCATTAAAAAGTGGGCTATGATTTTTTTAATTGAATTGGCTATTTCATTTTGTTATGTGGGAACACAAATTGCAGTAATTAATAGAGATAATGCGCTTAATACATCTAGTCATGCATATATTTGGTCAACATTAATTGCTTATCATTGGCAAGATATCACATTATATCCTTGGACTTTGTGTGGTTTTTTAACAATATTTTTGGTATGGACTTATCATAAGCTTCAGTATAAACCAACCACATTCGCTTGTGGTTTAAAACCATTATTTAATAAAAAATTTACACCAGATATTATTATCAGCATTGATTTCTTTTTTAGAGGCGCTTTTATTTTTTTTACTATCACGACTATTACTTATAGTCTTATCAGTTGTGTATATAGTATTTCATCATTATTTCATATCGCATTAGTAAATCAATTAACTTTAAAAAATTTGGTTATTTTTGTAGTGATTCAACAATTTTTTGGATCAAAGCAAAGTAAAAAAATGCTTGCTACATTTCGTGAGACAGGTCGATCATTAGGTTTTAGTCTTTTTGTGATTGCAGTTATTTTCGTAATATTATTTTTTATTTTAAATTTCGTCACGGACATTCTTGCTAAAAGTATATCGATATTTAATATCGTTACTAATCTGCCAGATTGGATAACACGGTTGTCGGTGAATAATCATTATTTAATATTATTTTCCTGGGCGTGGTTATTTACTGTTTCATTTGGTGCTGCATATTATTTCGTAAAAATAATGGAAGGATGGCGAGTACGTACCATCTTAATGAGCTTATTAATTTTACCATTAATGATAAATGGTGTTTGGATTGTCATTACTGGAGGTGGTGGCAATTTTTCAAATCTGTATTTAAATAATCTGATTAACTATTTGGCTAGTTCTAACATTTTACCATTAATGAGTTTCGCATTATTAATTATTTTTTTGACTTTAATGAAAGACATCAATGGTTTATTTAGGCTATCTATAGTGCTGTATGAACAATATGAAAAATTAATGTTAACGAACGTTATGAGAGGTGTGGTATTTGGTAGCACCTTAATGACTTTTGTGGTTTATTTGGGGTTACAGAATATATTATTACTTATAGATTTAATATTGATACTACCCTGTGTGACATTGGTATTTATGGCAGGGTTGGCTTATTTTAAGGGCAGTATCAAAAATGTATGATTTAGTTCACTACTTCGCTTCTTTCGGTTCCTCGCCTTTCCCCCCATCAACACTGGCACTAGCATTATTACCACCACTTGCATCTTGAGGGCTTTGTTTATCAGCAGACAACGAACTTTTTGAATCGCTTGTTTTACGATTACCATCCTTATCAAAAAGTTTACCCTGAATTCTCTTACCTAAAGCTTCAGCAGAGCCGCCGCCTTGCCCCATTTCTCCGAATTTAGATTGCGCCAATTCACCAGCAGCACCAGCGCCTTGTCCAACAGCACCAGCGACCTTGCCTTCAGCTTCAGCTTCGCCACCCATACCTTTAATGTTACCACCAATCCATTTGAAGACTTCATCGGGTATGATATAGACAAGAGAGAATGATTTTTGAACTATTTGGACCGCAATGATGGTATAGATGATAATGCCGCCAATACCAGTGAAAAGGCTAGTAATACCTGATGTTGAGCTGGTAGCTTGAGACCACGCATTACCAAATCCAGCATTTAACAACCACATACCGGCATAGGATAGGTAAATACCCCCTAACATACCAAGAATCATCAAGGTAGGGCGTAAAAATACATTTACTAATAAAAGCACAGCGGGATCCGCTTTACCCAGAATAGCATGCCCTTCTGGATGGGTAATACCAATCGCAACAAGAGGTGCAGCTATCATTGCTTCTAAAACAGTAATGAACCACCCAATAACGCCAAAGGTAAATAAAATATACGGTATCATCGGCAGATAAAAGGCTAAAGTAATACCAACAGTAAAGAGTATGGCAATAAATGGTGTTAAAAATGACATAATCCACCCAATTAAGTTATTGACTGGGTTAGATTCATTAACAGACGGGATGACAGCAAGAGCTGCTGTAACACCTGTAGAAATGCCCGCACCAACTAACCACATTACCACAAATATATTTATGATCGCGCTTCCCAATGTTGCCGCGGCTACGACGGGATTACCTCCGGAGGTTAAACCACTAAGTAAACCCGCTATGTCACCCAGATGTGAAGTAGCGCCACCCATTTGATCGGTAAAAGAGGTTTGATTTGAATTATTGTATAGGCTCGAAGCGGTTGAAAATTGGCCTGAGTAAGCCCCGGCATTGACAATGAAATTGCAGCTAGGACCTACAGTTAAATTATTATCACTACAAGAACTGGAACTTGCCGCACCATTGTTTGGTCCTAAAACGAGATTATTAATAGTAGAACAATAGTTGTTAAAGGGCGCTGTGCAACTAAAAAAGTTATAAATGGGGGTGCCTTGACCGACGAGGGTTGGCGGTGGAGGCGTAGTAGTAATTGCCATTGCGCTAGTATTCATGCTGGAGGCGCTTTGAGCTTGCTGGGTTAATTTAAATATAACTGCACCAGCCATAGCCCAACCGCCTTGTTCAAGACTAGTAACGTTACTGTTACTATTGCTTCCAGATGTGTTCGAAAGTTGATTCATTATGGGTTCCATCAACCCAACATAAGAAGCCGCAGGGTTTTGTATTACACCGCCTTGTGTCAGAGGGGGGCCACCTGGATTAGAAGAATTACCATTGACCCATGACGTAGCATCATTATTATTAAATTCACCTATTCCGGCAGCCTTCGCGGTACCAAGGATATAATTATTAGCAATTGCTTGAGCTGGACCCGCTAAAGAATTAACCATTGTTTGTAAGGCAATTAATTTTTGACTACCGATCTGAGACACTATACCGGCATATTGTGGGGATAATGGGGGGCTTTGACCATTTGCATACATAAAGTTTGCTGGTGAAGCTGGTTTCCAGGTTAAAGAGCCGCAAGCTGGTGTGGGACCAAAAACCGCATATTTTGTATTGGCCCATGTTCTAGATAGATCTCCTGGAAAATTAATAGTTCCACCGCCTGTGGAGCTCCCCTGTAAATTTGAAAATTGTGCTGTAACTGTTGCAAAGAGATCGGGCGGGGTAGGGTTGGGAGTTTGGCCTGCAGCTCTTTGATCCGTTATCACTTGTTGAAATTCATTTTGGATAATGTACAGACAGGTTAATGAACGGAGAATGTTGGATGCATCCGAGACTGGATTTGTTGCACCAGAACCTGAACCGTAAGTAAAACTTGCCGGTGCTGAAATGGTCATCATTCCTTGATTACCATTGGTAAAATAATTGATTGTCGCGTACCAAATGGTATCAGCAAGACCAATGCCTTGCACTGCAACCCACATCATAAAAATTTGTATTAATGAATAACCGCTTGCTTTAGGGATTAGTAAGGCAATACCACCGATAGTACGGAAAGGTATCCATACCGAACTAAATTGTTTACCTAATACTTCACCTTCATGCGCAGTATTCAGTGTAGAAACCATTAAGGTATAAGTAACAATAATACCTGCAAGGGTTAACACACCGCTATTGAATATTCCAAATAAAGTACCAAACAATTGAGAGCCAGTACCAGCAAGTACGCCATCAACAACACCGTACCAGGATTGAAGAATGGTAAAAGTGATATCACCCGGTGCGGGCGTAAATGAAATCTGGGTGGAGTTAGATGATTGTGCTAGGACCATCACTGGAAATAAAACCAGTATAAAAAATAATAATTTTTTCATTTGTTAATACCTAATAGTCCTTCCATGAACCACTCCTGTATTGTGCAACCAAGTCTGCGTTTTCTAATTTGATATACCCAGAAATGGTAGCTAAATGCTTTTGCTAACATAACTGAGATTAAAACTAACGTAACCAATATTGCAATAAAGCTAGCGTGACTAATGATTAAATATATCAAATAGGCAATTAAACAAAGTGCAATTGCCGATATAATTAATGATAAATTATATAGAGTATGTGCTTTTTTATTGAGATCGGCCTCAGATAATTTCAATCGTTGTAATGCTTGTTCGAATGTTTCATTACGCAGGGCCTTTTGTGGAATAAATAAACCTTTACCAATATCAGAGATGGATTTTCCATAAGTTTTTAATTGATTAAGATTCATCCATGAAGGAACATCTACAAACGGTTTTGCTGCTTTTTTAAAACCACTCCAAAAACCCATATTTAAAACTCGCATATATCAATATAAATTATGTATATTATACAAATAATATTAGCACAGCTTTACGATTCTGCCAGTAATTAGCGGTCAATTTTCTTTACTTTTCTGTAAGTTAGACTATATTTAAATGATAAGGAAAACATTGTGTTAATATTAATTATTTGAGACGGATTTTTTTGAGGAAAACATGCCAGATTTAAGTAGAGAAGCAGTACATCAGTTTTGGAGTCAGTATCAAGATCGTTTAGTTTATAGAGTCATTGCGTTTATGGAAGGCGTTGAAGCATGGACAGCAGATGGCGCATCGCAATTAGAAGAAGAATTAACAAAACTGGGTAAAGAATTAGATGATATTAGTAGCATTGATATGTCGCAGTTAGGTCATGAAGATGCATTCATTCGTTTAGCTAGCAATCTCAAAACAGGTCGTGCGTTAAGATTATTGCAAGCGATAGATACAGCACATCCAGGTTCAGCTTCCAAGTTATTAATCCATGCAGAAGAAATCAGTGAAAGACCTGATGATCCTGCCGGTTTGTTTTTACGTAGAAACATCGTTTTCGAACGATTACGGCTTTTAGCCAGAGTTTTTGCACCTTCACGATTTACTCTTGTGCTGAAAGCATTAGAAGGTGAAGATCATGAATAGGAAATTATGGTTAGTATTACTGGGATTGTTTAGTATGAGTGCATATGCGCAAAATGCACAAACAAGTGAACCAAATCCTTATGTAACAAATACCCAACAATTGTTAGATTCATCTGCTGCACAGGCTAAACAAAATTTAATGAAATCATATCCACCACCTGTGCCAATGACGCCCAATGGAGCTGTAAATACTTCTGCTAGCGGAACAATCGCACAACCACCTCCTGCTCAGAATGTGCCTACACCACCACCAGAACCAACAGCTACACAACCTCCAACTGATAGTTCTACACAAGAAACAACTTCACAACCAACGAATCAAGCAAATATCGCTGTAACACCAAATTCAACTGGAAGCGGTGGAAATCAGCAATCAACAAATATATATAGTCCAGGTGGAGGTTCCAGTAGTGGTACTACATCTGGCTCTAATTCTGGCGCTAATAATATGTATAGGTGAGGAGAGATTTTGCTATTAAACTGAAGCATATCTCCAATTCAAGGTGACTTAAATGAACAACATTAAATTCAAAACGAAACAGATGATAAAAGGCTTATTGTTTGTTTCTGTTATTTTTCTAGGCTTAAATCAGATGGCACTAGCACAATCGTCGTCATCGTCGTCGTCTTCATCATCGTCGACAACAATGCCACCTGTTCCGCAGCCACCTACGGTCCCGCAGATGCCTAGTGGTCCGTCAATGCCTTCAGGAGTGTCAACTCCTAGCCAACCTGCTGCAACGCCTCTTCCAGGTGGTACGCCTATAGGTGTTATTGAAGCTAATGCGAGTGCATTTTTTCCTACATATTTCCCTTATATCGCGAGCTCTCTTGGCAATTATTTTCCTTATTTTGCTAACTCACTGAATGCCTATTTTCCTTACTTTGCAAATTCTGTTAATACTTATTTTCCTTATTTTGCAAATTATCTTTATACGTTGACGTATGAAGTGCAGTGGTTTTATACGATGGCCCAAAATGATGTGACTGGCACTGGTCCTTATGACGAAAGTATTACTGTGACCGCCAATTCAGCATTACAGACTGGCGTAACTGCAGCTCAGACCGCCGCGCAAAAGGCTACAGGTACAGCTGTTACAACCGCATTCACAATGAATGGGGTTGTGCTTCCAGCTAATCAGCTTAACGGTATGAGTGTTAATGGTACTGATATCACGGGTGACAATACTGTAGACAATAGTTCTTTTAGTTTTGATACACTTTTTGCTCCTGTTTATTATTCGACGAATAATAATTCACAACAAGCAGCACAAGCACAGGCAGTCATTTCCTATTTATCGGGTAGTTATCTTCCCTTGTATGTTCCAAGTTTAAGCCAAACCGCTTCAACTCGATCAACGCAATTACAATTACCTGATGTTCAAGTATATTTTTTAAAGTTGCGAACCTATACTGCTGAGACCTCAGTAGCAGTCAGTAACATGAACTATTTATTGAACGAAAGGACGATCCAAAAAGGCTTGGGTGACCAAGCAGGCATGACTACTTTGCCTACCGATGTGAGCGGTACACAACCCATTCATGATGCAAGCCCATTACAAGTTGAACAATTTTTGGTACAGAGACGCATCGGAAATTCCACTTGGTATACGAAAATGAATGCAGCAAGAGATGCCGATCTTGAGCGTGAAACATTATTCGTTCTAGCTGAAATTGAGGCTCAATTATATCAATTGCACTTAGATAATGAACGTATAATGGCTACAGGTTCTGTGGGTGTATTAGCTTTAGGCGCTGCAGGTAAAGCAACGTTAGCGCAACAAGCACAAACAGTAGCTCAGGAAATTGCTAATAACGGCGGAGCACCTTAAAATCTAGAAAAATATAAACAATAATAATTATTTAATGCAGTCAATCTCATATGGAGATTGACTGCATTTTTATTTTTAATTTCTATTTAATGAATAATTCATGTCTATTGATCAATTACAGCAACAATTAAATGATGGCCTTGTGGTTTTGCGCTTAAATCATTCACATGTAATACAACAATTATTATTAAGATATATTCAATTATTAATTGAATGGAACAAAGTTTATAATTTGACTGCGATTAAAAAACCTGAAGAAATTTTAATTAAACATATTCTTGATAGTCTTTCAATCTCAATTTATTTAAAAGGCGATTCAATTTTAGATGTGGGTACAGGAGCGGGATTGCCGGGGATTCCTTTAGCTATTGTTAATCCTGATAAAAGATTTGTATTACTTGATAGCAACTCAAAAAAAACACGATTTCTTTATCATGTTAAGCAACAACTGAGTTTAGATAATATAGAAATCGTGACAAATCGCGTTGAGGCATTCACCACCAACGATGGTTTTGATAATATCGTGACTCGTGCTTATGCTACATTAAAAGAATTCACCGGTTCAACACAACATTTATTAAAGGAACAAGGCCAATTTCTGGCTATGAAAGGGTTATATCCTGAAAGTGAATTGAGTGAAATTATAAAAAAATTTTCTGTAGTAACAGTGCAAGAATTAATAGTACCCTTTTTAAATGCTGAAAGACATCTCGTCTGTATCGTTAAACGAAATAATCAGTTGGAAGCTAAATGATGGGAAAAATTATTGCGATAGCCAATCAAAAAGGTGGTGTTGGTAAAACAACCACTTGTGTCAATCTAGCAGCAGCTCTTGCTGAAGATAAAAGACATGTCCTTTTATTAGATTTAGATCCACAAGGCAATGCTACAGTGGGTTGTGGTGTTAATAAAAATCAAATAGCACATACCATAAATGATGTATTAATCGGGGAAGTTGAACTTGCAGAAATATTAATCAATACAGTTGGCGGTTTTGATTTAGCAGCTGCCAATGAAGATTTAACAGAGTCGGAAATTAATTTAATCTCAATGGCGAGAAGAGAGCAGCGTTTATTGCAAGCTATTGCAAAAATAAAAGGTCGATACGATTATATTTTAATTGATTGTCCACCCGCGTTAAATATGCTCACAATTAATGCGTTAGTTGCAGCAGATTCAGTGTTAATACCTATGCAATGTGAATATTATGCATTAGAAGGCCTCACAGGATTAATGCGCACGATTGATAAAATTAGTAAAACAGCGAATACGCGATTAAAAATAGAAGGTTTATTGCGTACTATGTATGATGGTCGTAATTCTTTAACGACACAAGTATCCGATGAATTAATGAAGCATTTTCCTGATCGCGTTTATAACACTGTAATTCCACGCAATGTGCGTTTAGCTGAAGCGCCAAGTCATGGGTTGCCAGCAATTTTATATGATAAACAATCAACAGGTGCGATTGCATATATTCAATTAGCAAAAGAATTATTACATCATCGTGAATGTGAATTTGAAATGGCTTAAGGGGTAATAGAGCGTTATGATGAATACCAAAAAAAGAGGTTTAGGACGTGCTTTTGATTCTTTATTAAGTAGTGTAAAACCTGTAACAGATGAAAAACCAGTAACAGCAAATACAGACAGCGAATTACAATTAATTTCTGTTAATTCAATTCAGCCGGGTAGATATCAACCCCGTCGCATCATCCCTAATGAATCATTACAAGAATTATCAGATTCAATTCGTGAACAAGGCATAATTCAACCGATTGTAGTGCGGCCAATTAATCAAGATCGTTATGAAATCATTGCAGGTGAACGTCGTTGGCGTGCAGCGCAGATGGCAGATTTAACAGAAATTCCTGCATTAATTCGTCATGTACCCGATGAAGCAGCCATTGCAATGGCGCTCATAGAAAATATTCAAAGAGAAAATTTAAATCCCATCGAAGAAGCAATGGCGTTACAGCGACTTTTGCTTGAGTTTGCTATGACACATCAACAAGTTGCTACTGCAGTAGGAAAATCGCGTTCGGGCATTACTAATTTATTAAGATTATTAGATTTAGATCCCGAAGTAAAAACATTAGTAGAAGAAGGTAAATTATCATTAGGTCACGCCAAAGTATTATTGGGAGTTACCGGTGTTTCGCAAATAAGAACAGCTCGCACCATAATTGAAAAAGATTTATCAGTACGCGATACAGAACAATTTATAAAAAAATTACAAACAGTGCAAAAGCCACACGTCATTAAATCAATTGATCCTGACGTGCAACGATTAGAACAACAATTATCTGATAAATTAGGCGCAGGTGTTTCTATCGCATATAACAAAAAAGGTCGTGGTAAATTAATGATAAAGTTTTTTTCATTAGATCAATTAGAAGGAATTTTGTCGCATCTGAATTAATTGTAATTCATATAATGAAAGAAAAAAATGACATTGCTGAAGCGTTACAAAATTATTCTAAATAAATACAAAATTTTTTATTCTAATAATTGATATGGAATTGTTATCGTTCCTTGTAAATAAGGCAACGCTTTACCTGTTAGATACACTCTATCATTTTTAATTTCACAGATAATATTGCCACCTCGTTTAGAAATTTGTCTTGCTGTTAAGCGATTTTTATTCACACGTCGTGACCAATATGGCATTAAAATACAATGTGCAGAACCTGTAACAGGATCTTCTGAAATGGTACAACCAGGTATAAAAAAACGAGAAACAAAATCAACTTTATCGCCGGGTGCTGTAACAATTATTCTATCAAAACCATTTTCACTCAATAAACGAAAATCAGGTTTTAATAAACGAATTTGTCTTTCTGATTCATAGATTGCTAAATACGATTTACCTTTTAATATTTGTCTAGGCGCAATTCCTAATCCTTGCACTAATTTTTCAGGAGTGTCGCAAGCTGAAACAGGTAATGCAGGAAAATCCAAGGTAATTTCACCATTTATTTGATTGTGTTGTACTAATAAAGATCCGCTTTTGGAATGAAATGTTACTTTGTGATTCCAAGGTTGCAACCAACGAAATACAACATATGCTGAAGCAAGCGTAGCATGTCCACACAAATCGACCTCTTCATTTGGTGTAAACCAACGAATTTCATAATCATCGTTTTTACTCACAATGAATGCTGTTTCTGATAAGTTATTTTCCATAGCAATTGCTTGTAAAATATGATCAGGCAACCAATTATTTAAAGGGCAAACAGCTGCAGGATTGCCTGTAAAAATTTGTTCAGCAAATGCATCAATTTGATAAAGTGAAAGTTCCATATTTAATCCTATTTAATTAATTTATATTTAAAAGTGTCATTTCCACACGGAAATGATATGTGATTATACACCATTCATCGCTGGACTACGCATGACCCATAATTTTTCATAAGTCATATCATGCATTGTATACGGAATACCTCCAACACTTAATCCCGATTGTTTACGACCGCCAAAAGGCATCCAGTCAACACGAAATGCAGTATGATCATTAATTAAGACGGTATTTGCTGCTAACTGTTGCGCAATGATAAATGCATTATTTAATTGTTGTGTAAATACTGAAGATTGAAAACAATAAGGTAATTTGTTAGCTAAATAAATGGCTTCTTGCGTATCAGAATAATCATAAATACAAACAATTGGCCCAAAAACTTCTAATCGAGATAATTGACATTGTTGCGGTGGATTTAAAATAACTGTTGGCGCATAACATGTTTCTGAAATTGAATGACCACCGCATAATAATTGTGCACCACCCGCAACAGCTTCTTTAATCCAGCTATCTATACGTAATAATTCTTGCGGATTAATTAATGGTCCTACTTCAGTGTCATTTTTTAAAGGGTCACCGACTTTTAAATTATTAACTAAATCGACAAATCGAGTGCTAAATGTTTTTATTAAAGATTTTTCGATAAAAATTCTTTGCACTGAGACGCACACTTGTCCAGCATGATAATAACCGCCTTTGACTAATAAGGGTAAGGTATCATCTATGTCAGCATCCGCGGTAATAATAACGGGAGCTACACCACCATGCTCTAAAGCACAAGTAACACCTGGTGCTAATTGTGAGCGTAAATGCCAACCCACCGATGCTGATCCAATAAAAGATAAAAAACCTATTGCAGCATCAGCAGCAATTTTTTCAACGATTTGACTGGGGCATATTAAAGGTTGACACCATTCAACAGGTAATCCAG
>JAJYDF010000066.1 GCA_021777765.1 Pseudomonadota bacterium
ATCTAAGCGGGAGAAGGAAAAAATGGGGGAAATTAACTAAATTGTTGATTGATTCATGCGGAATTATAACACTTTATAAATTCACGATCTAAAATAATTAACCTTCCATTTCGGCGAGTTTTCTATCAGGTAAAACAATATTTAATTCCAAAATTGAACAATCACCGCTGCGCTCAAGTTCAACTTTGACCTGATCTTTTTCGATGCCTGTGACATACTTTGAAATCACATTGATTAATTCTTGTTGTAATTGCAGTAATGGAATATCAGGACCATTACGATTAGCACGCTCATGTGAAACAATAATTTTCAAACGTTCTTTTGCTAATGAAGCAGTATTTTTGCGGTCCGTGCGAAATGCTTTTAAATAATCAAAAATACTCATGCAGGTGTTACCTCCCGACTCTTGTCCTTGCTTCCAAATATTCTACGCAGAAATCCTTTTCGCTCAATTGTCAAAAATCGATGGGGTAATTCCTCACCGAGAAATCGTCCAACTGCATCTGCATAAGCTTGGCCCGCATCACTCTCAGCATCTAACGTTACAGGAACACCTGAATTTGAAGCACGCAAAACAGCTTGTGATTCAGGTATGACACCTAAAAGAGGAATAGCCAAAATATCTAATACATCATTTACACTTAACATATCACCACGTTCTACTCGGGTAGGAGAATAACGGGTCAATAATAAATGTTCTTTTACCGGTTCTAATTTTTGTTCAGCACGTCGTGATTTGCTGGAGAGTATGCCTAAAATTCGATCAGAATCACGCACAGATGATACTTCTGGATTTGTTACGATAATCGCTTGATCAGCAAAATATAATGCCAGTAATGCACCTCGTTCAATTCCGGCAGGTGAATCGCAAACAATATAATCAAATTCTTTTTGCAACTCTGCCAAAATTCGTTCAACACCCTCTTTACTTAATGCGTCTTTATCGCGGGTTTGCGAAGCAGGCAATATAAATAAATTTTCAATGCGTTTATCTTTAATTAATGCTTGTTGTAAATTGGCTTCGCGATTTATCACATTAATCAAATCATAAACAACACGGCGTTCGCAGCCCATAATTAAATCGAGATTACGTAGACCCACATCAAAATCGATTACTACTGTTCTAAAACCGCGTAAGGCCAAACCTGTTGCAAATGCGGCGCTAGTCGTTGTTTTACCAACACCACCTTTTCCAGAGGTAACAACAATTATTTGTGCTGATCGAGTGCTCAAGTGAATTTCCTTTTATTGAATCAATTAATGTAACAACTAAATTTTAATTATCGTAGGGTGGATAATTTAGAATCGGCAAGTTTACTACACCTAGGTAAACCCTGCAAAGCTCTTAAAAAGTGCCGATATGTAAACGTTCATTTTCTAAATATATTTGTACACCTTGACCACCTTGCGGCACTTTTAAATCTTCATTGACCCAGTAATGTCCAGCAATAGACACTAATTCTGCTTCAAGTGTTTGGCAAAAAATGCGCGCATTTTGATCACCACTCAACCCTGCCAAAGCACGCCCGCGTAATGCACCATAGATATGGATATGTCCATCTGCTAATAATTCAGCACCCGCGCTGACCGTTGCTAAAATAACTAAATCGCCCCCTTTAGCATAAATTCTTTGCCCTGATCTCACGGGTTGTGTAATTAATTTGGTATTGTGGTGTAGTGATTGTGTGACGGCTTTTTGATTGTGTTGCGTTGAGGATGATGTCTCTTTTTCATCATGCAATTCTTGCTTACTATTCGCAAGAATCGGCAAACCTGCAGAAATGGCTTCTTTATGCAACTCAGCTGTTCCTGAGCGAACTCCTACTGGAATTAAACCGTGTTTACGTAATAAGGTTTGCGTAGTTGCAAAATCAAAATCTTGATCTGCCTCAGCCAATTTGCCCAAGTCAATGACCACGGGCATATTATTAAATAAATCCGGTGTTTGTTTGGCTAATGCGCCTAATTGCGTGCTGAGCGCGGTAGTATCTGCTTTCAGCATTTGCATCACTGTTAACGTAAAAAGACTTCCCTTGAGTTGAAATGCACGTGAACTGGTTTTTGTGGCCATAGTATCCATCTTAGTCATGTGTTAAAGGTGCTTGTATTTTCCGTACGCTGAAGATATTGTGGTCGGCGGTTGCTGTCAAGCGGCACCTTCTCCGCAAACGGGGTAAGGAAAAAAAGATATTTTTATTAACAATTTAATAAGGGAATAAACGTGGAAAAAATATGGTTAAAAAGCTATCAGGCCGGCGTACCCGCAGAAATTAATCCTGATGAATATTCTTCACTCGTTGATATATTTTTACAAAGTTGTAATAAATTTAAAGATAAATTGGCATTTTCTCATTTAGGTACGAATCTTAGTTACGACCAATTGAAGATGAAATGCCGTGATTTTGCAGCTTATTGTCAAAAAGGACTAAAACTGGCTAAAGGATCACGTGTTGCAATTATGTTACCTAATTCTTTGCAATATCCCGTTGCAATGTTTGGTGCTTTACAAGCTGGATTAACTGTAGTGAATGTCAATCCTTTATATACGCCACGTGAATTACAACATCAATTAAAAGATTCCGGCGCATCTGCAATTGTAATTTTGGAAAATTTCGTCAATGTTTTGCAACAAGTATTACCTGAAACAGAAATCAAACATATTATTGTTTCCAAATTAGGTGATTTATTTCATTTTCCAAAATCTTTTTACGTTAATTTCGTTTTAAAATATATTAAAAAAATGATTCCACATTGGACTATTCCACAGGCAATTCATTTTAAAACCACATTAATGGAAGGTAAAAAACTTGATTTTGATCCCGTATTTGTTCAAGGCTCAGATATCGCTTTTTTACAATATACAGGTGGCACTACAGGTATTGCTAAAGGTGCAGAATTAAGCCACAGAAATATGGTTGCCAATTTACAACAAGCTTCTGCATGGGTGCGCCCTATGATGCATGAAGGCAGTGAAATTATTATTACCGCATTACCGCTTTATCATATTTTTTCTTTAACAGCGAATTGTTTAACCTTTATGAAATTTGGCGGCATGAGTATTTTAATTACCAATCCTCGCGACATTCCCCGCTTTGTTTCACAAATTGCCAAATTTCCATTTACTGTAATTACTGGTGTAAATACTTTATTTAATGCCTTATTAAATAATAAAAAATTTAGTCAATTAAATTTCAGCAATTTAAAATTGGCATTAGGTGGTGGTATGGCGGTTCAAAAAATCGTTGCTGAACGGTGGCAAAAAGTAACAGGGAAAATAATCACAGAAGCATATGGCCTTACCGAAACGTGCCCTGCGTCGACCATTAATCCGCTGAGTTTAACAACGTTTAATGACAGTATTGGCTTACCAATATCATCTACTGATGTCAAATTAATCGATGATGAAAATAATGAAGTACCATTAGGCAAAGAAGGTGAATTGTGTATTAAAGGACCGCAAGTGATGCGCGGATATTGGAATAATCCCGAAGAAACCCAAAAAGTTTTTACTGCCGATGGTTGGTTAAAAACCGGCGATATTTGTTTTATGGATGATAAAGGCTATTTGCATCTCGTTGATCGCAAAAAGGACATGATTTTAGTTTCGGGCTTCAATGTTTATCCCAACGAAATTGAAAATGTTATTGCAAGTCATCCCGGTGTGTTAGAAGTCGCTGTTGTCGGCGTACCGGATGAACATTCAATGGAAGTACCCAAAGCATTTATCGTTAAAAAAGATCCTTCATTAACGGCGGAAGATATTTTAGCTTACTGCCATAGCCAATTGACCGGTTACAAAATTCCTAAATATATTGAATTTCGCACTGATTTGCCTAAGTCAAATGTGGGGAAAATATTACGTCGTGAATTACGTAACGAGGCCAAAAATAAAAATCCAACAAAATAATGTTGGTAAGTTTTTTTATTACCATGATGATGTCAGAAAAAAACTAACTGCATAGCCAAGGAAATGTAAACATAATATTTGAAACTACAAAAAGGTTTGTTATACTCTCCCGGTTTTTTATTGGCTATTTACTGGGCGTTATCAATAATTCAGTAAATTGTTATTTCAACGTTGAAATATGAAGGAAGTAAAAACATGCGTAAAAACCTATTATTAGTTGCACTCACCGCACTAGCATTGGCAGGCTGTTCCGGACAGTCAGGTCAAGGTTCTAGCACGGGTGCAAATGCTACAAGCGGTACAACAACCACAAGTTCTGGCACAACCACTACAAGTGGCACATCTACCACCAGCACAGATGGTTCCAGTGCTACAACAAGTACTGATAACTCATCTGCAACCACAACCACCTCATCTGGTACAAGCACAGATGGCTCCAGTACTACAACAACCAGTACACAAAGCTCATCTTCTAGCTCAACTACCACATCAGGTGCAGGTACAAGCACAGATAACACATCTGGTAGCGCAACAAGCACAGACAATACATCAGGCACTTCAACCAGCACAGATACCACCTCTGGTAGCTCAACAAGTACTGATAATACCTCTGGCGCAACAAGCACAGATAACACCAGCAGTGGTGCAACCACAACTCAAACCAGTGATGACACTAGCACTGATAGCTCAAACGCTAACAGCAGCTCAAGCACTGGCAACAGCAGTGGCGCAACAACCACACAAACCAGCGATGTGACAAGCACCGATGGTTCAAACGCTAACACCAACTCAAACACTGGTAATAGCAGCAATGGTGCAACCACCACACAAACCAGCGATGACCAAAGCAATGACAACGCAAATGCAAATTCTGCAAATGCTAACAATGCTAACAACAATGGTGCTGTTACAACACAAACCAGCGATGATCAAAGCAATGACAATGCTAACGCAGCAACAGCTGATAGCAACGCTAACAACAATAGCGCGTCAGTTACCCAAACCAGCGATGACACCAGCAATACAAATGCTGATCCAAATGCTGCAAACGGTAACGCAGGTCAGTCAGACACAGCTAATCAACCAGCTAATTCTGACTAATTTGTAGTTCTGAATTATAAAAACCTCCCTTTAAATCATTGAGGTTTAAGATCTGAAGGGAGGTTTTTTTCATCCTTTTTTTCCTTCTCCCGCTTGCGGGAGAAGGTGCCTTCGGTAGATGAGGGTGTGTTAAATCTTTGTTTAATGCTTTTTAATACCCCCTCATCCACCTTCTGCACCTTCCCCCCTTCGGGGAGAAGGAAAAGATCGCGCTTTCTCAATAGCCTGTAATACATTCTGTTGATCTGCACTATTAGGCGTTAACCGCGGCAAAATAATTTCCCAATTCTTTATCGCCGTTTGATAATCCTTATGTTGATAAGCATAAATCGCAATTAAATTAAGCGCATCATTATTATCGGGTTGCAATATTAAAACCTCTCTTAACAAATTCGCAGCTTGTTCAGTTATTTGTTCATTATTTTGTAATGCCAGTGTCTCTGCATAATTTAATAAAATATCGATATTATGCGGCGCCAATTGCAGCGCTTTTGCAAATGCCAAACTGGCATCATTTAATTGTTGTTGGCTTTCATATAATCTTCCTAATAAATACCACCCTTCTGCGCTGTCCGGATTAATCTGCAAATGTTGTTTTAATTGTAAAATCACTTGCTGTGGTGAGCCTAATTGAGCGCGCATTTGTTGTTCTTGCAATGCACTCTGTTGTGCAATTAATAATTGCGCTACTTGAGCGCTATCGCCCCATTTGAAATAAAGCAATAAAGCGGTGCTTGGGACAATAAAAAATAATAATGTAGCTAATCCTATATTTCTTAGCGGTTTAGTAGGGAATTCATTCTTATGTTGTTGAGAGGTTTGTAATTCATAATCTGATTGATTATTTAAGAGGAAATTATTTTTGGTGAGCAACGGAAATAAAATAAATGTTAATGCGATGATTACCATGCACGAAATAATTAACCAAAAAATAATCATTTAAATATACCTTGTTAATAAAAAATGTAGCACATACAATTTTTATAATTTAATTTGATTTAATCGCGCCGATCGAGAAATTCGCCACCATAATAAAATACCGATCATTAAAAACAACAGTGGCGCCACCCATAATAAATAATTAATCGAAATGAATCTGGGCTTATATAAAATAAATTCCCCATACCTTTGTATTAAATAATTCAAAATATCCTGATCAGAAGAACCCGCTAAAATTTGTTGCGCAATTTTTTGCCGTAAATCTTTCGCTAATGGGGCATTTGAATCCGCTAATGTTTCATTTTGACAAACAAGACAACGTAATTCATGGGTTAATTGATAAAATCGTGTTTGTTGTGCATCAGAATTAAATTGATAATTATAAAGATCCTCTGTAGCAAATAATTCTTGTGTAAATACCAAACTGCATAACATAAATAGGACATACAACAACGTGCGCATATGCACTGATCCTTTAGCTTATAAGGAAATTATGAAATTCAATATAGTACTATATCTAAAAATAAATAGAGATACGTTTTTAATAATAAAAATAATACAACAAAATAGTAATTAATAAGTTAATTATTCATAATAAGCAAGAGAAGGAAAAAAATGTATTAAGCATTTTCTTGTAATTTTCTCACCACGGGTAACAATTCATTCCGCCACTCAGTATCCGTCAAAGGACCAATAAATTTATAACGAATTACACCCGCCTTATCGATAACAAACGTTTCAGGCGTACCATACACTCCCCAGTCAATAGCAACGTTACCGTTATTATCAAACCCAACCATCGCATAAGGATCACCAAATTGTTGCAACCACTGTTTGGCAGCGTCACGCTCATCTTTATAATCCAAACCATAAATAGGGACCTGATAATCCCGCGCAATATCTAGCAATTCCGCATGTTCCTCTCTACAACTTTCACACCAAGTAGCCCACACATTCACCAAAGTTACTCGGCCCTGTAAAGTCTTATTGGTAAAAAATTGGCCTTCATTTTGTAACGTAGTTAATTGAAAAAATGGCACAGGTCTGTCTAACAATGCTGAGGGTAATTTATGCGGGTCTAAGCTCAAGCCTTTCCATAAAAAAACCACCAACAACGCAAAAAGAAGAAAGGGAAAAATGAATAAAATTTGGTGACGAATAATCAATTAAAGATCCCTGCAAAAATATGTTGACTTTAGATACTACTTAAAATATTAGTGTCCGACTAAACTCGGCTTCTGAACAAATGGAATTATATTTAATGACACCAATCATAGACAATCAAAATAATGTAACCACGCCCATTTTGTTGAATAATTTTCAAGCGCAATGGAACATGCTAAGAGATGTCACACTCAAAGCAATTGACCGTGTAGGCAAAAGTGGTTGGTACATATTAGGTGATGAAGGTAAAGCGTTTGAAAATGATCTCGCGCACTATTGTCAGTTCCCTTACGCAGTGGGTTGTGCCAGTGGCTTAGATGCATTAGAAATTGCTTTACGTTGCAGCGGTTTAAAAGCGGGCGATAAAGTGCTTACTACCCCATTAAGTGCCTTTGCCACCACTTTAGCCATTGTAAAAATTGGTGGTATTCCTATTTTTGTGGATGTAGACGACAGCGGTCTTGTTGATTTGCAATTATGTCAACATATTTTGGAACAACACAGTGATATTCGCTACTTCGTTCCCGTACATTTGTTTGGCCACGCGCTCTCCTATCCACAATTAATGCAATTAAAATCACAGTTTCATTTAAAAATCATTGAAGATGGCGCACAAGCCATTGGTGCTAAAAACACCGATAAAATGATAGGATCCGCCGCTGATATTATTTCAACCAGTTTTTATCCGACAAAAAATTTAGGCTGCATGGGTGATGGTGGCGCGGTGTTAATGAGAGACAATGAAAAATACCATCTGGCGAAAAGTTTGCGCGATTATGGTCAAACTGCAAAATATGAGCATAGTTATTTAGGCATGAATAGTCGTTTAGATGAAATTCAAGCGGCCATTTTACGTAGTGTCTTCTTACCGCATTTACCTGAATTTACACGGCGCAGACAATATATTGCGCAATATTATTTAAACAATATTCATAATCCTTATATTAAAATACCTTCTGCACCACAAGGGTCAGAATCGGTGTGGCATTTATTTCCTATTTTAATTAAACAAAATCGCTGCGGTTTACAAAAACATTTGCAACAATTTGGCATTCAAAGCGCAGTTCATTATCCTTTTTTAATTACAGAACAATCGGCATTATTAGATCAAGCAATTCCAT